>DATLEB010000176.1:0-90293 GCA_035525615.1 Kofleriaceae bacterium
GATGGCGTAGACCACGCCGGCGACGCCGGAGAGCGGCATGACCACCATGAGCACCGGCATCAGCAGGAACATGGGCAGGATGCCGCCGACCAGGCTCGCGGCGAGGAGCCACAGGAGCGCCGCCGGGATGCTCTCGCGCCACGCGCCCGCGTAGAGCCAGCCGAGCGGACCCAAGAAGAACGAGAGCGCGCCCGAGATGAGCCACGACTTGTCGCCGGCTTCGCGCGGCTTGCTCAGCTCGTGCTTCGCGTCGGACGCCTTGCGTGCGAGATCGAGCGCCGTCTCGAGGTCGGCGGCGCGATCACGCTCGCGGCCACCGCGGTCGCGGTCGCGGTCGCGGTTGCCGGACTTCGACTTGACGATCGCGGCTTGACGGTCGCGCAGGTCGTCGCGCTCGGCCTGCTGCTTGGCGCGCTGGGCGCGCACCTTGGCCTCGGCCTGCGCGCGCACCGCCTTCTTGGCGTCGGACTCCGCCTTGACCTCCGCCTCCAGCGCCTCGAGGCGCGACTGGAGCTCTTCATCATCAGCGGCGGGCACCGGCTGAACTATGGCATGATCGCGGCGTGCGCGTCGCTCGCCTCGCTGCTGCCGCCGTTCTCCTGATGCTCGTCGGTGCGTGCGGGGAGAGCCCGGCACCGAAGGGCGCCCAGCGACCGCAGACGGCGGCCGCGCGCACCAAGATCGAGAAGGCCGAGTCAGACGAAGCGGGCGTCGACGACAAGGGCAAGAAGTGGGGCGGCTGGCGCTACCAGGGCCGCCGCGACGACTGCTTCTTCCTCGTGAAGCGCAAGTGCTTCGACAACCGCGCCGACGCGTGCAGCGCCGCCAGGTGCGGCAAGAACCAGTGCGTCGTCGAAGGCGGCGGCCCCGCCACCGTCCGCTGCGAGAGCGACTAGCTCAGCGCGCGGCGACGCGGTCGCGCAGCGCCACCGTCACCGGTGTCCGCGCTGCTTCATCCGCCCGCCGTGGGGCGCGCCGCGCTCAGGCCTTGGCGGCCTTGACGCTGACGACCTTCGGGATGCGCACGCGCGGGCCGACGCGCACCGTGAGGCTGCGGACGTTCTTGTAGAACTCGCCGTCGATGACCGGCTCCATGAGCTCGTCGCCGACCGCCTCGAGGTGCATCTCGCGGCACGGACGATCCAGCACCTGGCGTCCCACCATCTCTTCACCGCGCGCCATGCGCGGCAGGTTGCGCGCGACGCCGAGCGGCGACGGCGCCCCGACGATCGCGTTCATCAAGCCGGGCTGATCGGCCTTGCTGAAGAACTTGAGGACGTTGCCCAGGTTGATCGACATCGACGCGACGTGGATGCCGGTGAACTCGTTCCCGGGGAGGATCATCCCGTCCATCGTGATGCGAGCGCGCGTCGGACGGAAGATGTGGTCGGCGTACTCGGCCCAGCGCGCGACGCCCGGGATGTGCCGGAGCGGCGTCATCGCGACCGGCATCGACATGATGGTGCGGCCGAGCACCTTCAGGATCGTGCGCGGGTTGGGATCGACGTCCTCGTAGTACTTCGAGAAGAAGCGCTGGCCGCAGCCACCGGCGGCGCAGGCGAAGCCGTACGTGCGGAACGGCTGGTCGACGCCGTCGACGACGGTGATGCCGTCGAGCACCATCGAGTCGACCTCGGTCTCCTCCACGCGGTGACCGCCTTCGATCTTGCGGCGGAGCGTCGCGAGCAGCCCCTCGGCGTCGCCCTTGATGCCGACGTTGTTCGCGATGAAATCGATCGTGCCGCCGTTGGTCGGCATGGTGAGCGGCATCGTCACCTGCTGGCCGGCGAACTCTTCCTCCTGCAGCACCTCCATGCCCATGCGCAGCATCCAGTGCAGCGCACCGTCTCCGCCGTCCGCGACCCAGTAGCGCGCGCGCTTGCGAAGGAAATCGCGAAGCACCGGCTTGATCGACTCGAGCGTGTGCGTCTCGTGCACTTCGCCGAGCTCCCCGACGATCGACTGCAAGCGAGCAGCCCGATCAGGCTTGCCCTTGTTCTTGCGGCTGTTGGGGTTGGTGATGACGCCGATTTGCATCGAACAAACTCCAGGAAGACGGCCTGCCCGATTGCAAGAACGTGGCCCGTCGACGCGCTGCGTAAACCCCTGGAATCAAATGGTCGGACCGCGCAAGATCGCGCTCGTCCTGCGAAAACGGTTACGCGGAAGGCTCGGGAGTGTGTAGTCGCCGTGGCGGACACGGGTCGGTTCGAGTGCGACTCGGCGTCAGCTCAGAACGCGTCGATCACGGTCACGGACGACGCCGGCAGCGTCACCACGAACGCGTTCGTGGCTGCCGGCGAGATCTCGCCGGCTGCATCGATCGTCGCGGCGTCCCCATCGAGCACGAACGTCGTCAGCGCGCCGATGTTGCGCGGCGACGCGATGCGAACGGCCGCCGTGAGCGGCGCCGTGTGCTTGTTGATCAAGACGATCTTCTGTCGTTCGCCGGCGCCGACGTCGGAGGCGTACGCGGTCACGCGCGCGGTGTCGCTCGATGTGGCCTGGATGCTGGTCTCACCGAAACGCGCGCCGTCGCCATCGTAGTTCGTGTACACGCGCAGCCCCGCGAGTGTGAAGCGCTCGCGCTGCGAGGAGCGGAGCAGCCAGATCGTCGCCGCGTCGACCTGATCACGCCCGAAGACGCCGAGCACATCTGCGGTCGCGATCGCGCCACTGACGTGATCGCCGCCGCCGTAGTTCCACTCCGTGAACGACAGCTTGGTTCCCGGATAGTGCGCCGCGATGTCGGCCTTGAGACCGGGGATGAGCGCGATCGGCTCGTGCAAGACGTCGTTCACGATCCACGAGTCCTCGGAGTACGTCGCGTCCCACAGCGAGCGCGGCGCCTGCACGCGCGCCGCCGCGCCCTGCGCGCCGTCGACGTCCGAGATCCGGACACCGTCGCCGCGCGCCTCGGGATACCAGTGCAGATCGAGGTAGTCGACGAGGCGGGTCCCCTCGGTCTGCTCCGCGGCGCGCAACGCGTCGAGGAAGAACGGGATGAACGGCCGCCCGGCGCTGTCGGGAGCGTTCTGGAGGTTCAGGTAGCCGGCGAAGCCGTAGCTCACGAAGCCGAGCACCTCCGCCTCGGGCCACGCGTCCTTCGCGGCGGCGGCGAAGCGCGTGGTGCGCTCGACGAGCTCGGCGTACGTCAGCGCGTTCGGGTGGACGCGCACGTGCGTCGACGACCAGAGGTCGGGCTCGTTGTCGAGGGAGAACAGGACGCGCACGTCGCCGTAGTTGCGGCGCACGAAGTCGACGGCCTCGTCCTGGAAGACCATGTCGTCGTTCAGGTCGGGCGTGGTCGCGAAGGCCGCGCCCTTGCGCGCGACGTTGGTCGCGAAGCGCGTCGTCAGGTAGTTGTTGCCCGAGTTGCGCACGTCGCCGACGCACGCCGGCGGCCCCTGCCCGCCGTCACCGAGATCGTCGTGATCGGCGGCGACGACGTCGATGATCGGCAAGGTCAGGATCGCGGCGGTGTCGCGCGTGCGTGCGTCGTCGAGGATCCCGCGGTATGCGCTGGCCGGCGGCGTGCCGGGGCCGCCCAGCGAGCCGTCGTTCTGGTTGCAGTAGTCGGTGCCGGCGTTCGACGCGTTGTTCTCCCAGTTGTACGCGGTCAGGCGGTTGCCGCCCGAGCGCACCACCTGCGGGCGATCGCGCGCGAGGTCGGCGCCACCGTTGATGCCGTAGATGAGCGGCGAGATCGGGACGCGCGCGGTGTCGGCGCGCACGTCGATGCGGACGTCGGCGGCGCCGGGGTCGCCGGGCTCGATGATCGGTCCGAGGCCGGCGTCGATGTCGTCGTCGCCCCCGCCGCCACCACCGCAACCCGCGAAGAATCCGACCGACAGGAGGAATCGGGAGAAGCGCCCCATGGGGCGAGCGTACAATGAGACATGCGCTGGGGGCTCATCGTCGCGATCGCGACTGTCACGACGACGACCGGCGCGGCCGACCTGCCGCCCGAGGTCGCCACCGCGTTCACCGACGCGACCAGGCTTCCCCTGCGCGTGCACGTGGCGCGGAGGTCGACGGCGCTGGCAAGCCGACCTTCGCGCCGTGCCCGTGACGTCGCGTCTCATGTAAGCTGCCGGCCGTGCGAGCCGCGGTCTGGGCCTACCTCGTGTGCGCGTTCATCTGCGTCGTCGCAGTGTTCTTGCCAGCCGGCCAGATGGCGCTGGGTCCCCCGGCGCTGGCCAAGCGAGAGTCGCTCTCGCTTTATCAGGTCGCGAACAGCCAGGACACGGTTCAGTCGATCCTGAAGAAGTACCGCGGCAGCGCGTCGCGCGTCGTCGGCGGCGTGGTGCTCGGCAAGGTCTCGCCGCACCTCAAGGGGCGCGCGGCGTCCGGCGCGAGCGACGTGCGCGACGCGATGGACGCGCTCGATTCACTGAAGGACGAGGACGTGAAGACGGTCGGCACCATCGCGACGGCGACGATGTGGGCGCTCATCGCGCTGCAGATCATCGCGGCGCTCCTCCTGTTCGGCGTCGCGACCGTGACCTCACGCGTGCGCGTGATCGCGGCGCTGCTCGCGGCGGCGCTCTCGGCGGCGATCGGCGTCGCCATCCTGCTCGTGCTCCAGCGCGTCGTGCTCGAGGCCAACAAGGAGATCGAGCTCGAGATGTTCTCGCTGCGGATCGGCGCGTACCTCATCCCGCTTGCGGCGTGCGCGGGGCTGGCGGCGGCGATCGCGGTCCTGGTGCTGCAGACGCGCGAGCGCCGCGCCTGGGCGCGCGGGCCGCAGCCTGGCGGGCCGCAGGCGCAGCCGCTCCAGCCGCCGCAGCCGCCGAGGACTCTGTAGGCGTAGCGGTCCAGGACCCCAGAGAAGGCAGACCTCGAGCCCCACGCGTGACCCCGAGCACCCAGAGTCATTGTTGATCGCTCGCTGACCGCTCGCTCTAGCGCCCGGTGAACTTCGGCTCGCGCTTCTCGAGGAGCGCGGCGATGCCCTCGGCGGCATCGGCGGTGACGACCGACTCGGCCTGCGAGTACGCCTCGAGCGCGGCCGCGCCACGTGGATCCCAGCCCAGGCCGCGATAGAGCGCGCGCTTGGTCTCGCGCACGGCGAGCGGCGCGCTGGCCGCGATGGCGCGGGCCAGCTCCATCGCGCGCGGCATCACGTCGGCAGCGTCGACGGCGGTGAGCAGCCCGATGCGCTCGGCCTCGTCCCCGTCGACGATCTTGCCGGTGAACAGCATCTCCGCGGCGCGGGAGACGCCGACCAGGCGCGGCAGGATGTAGCTGATGGCCATGCCCGGCGAGAGGCCGAGGCGCGTGAAGTTGGCGCCGTACTTCGCCTTGCGCGCGCCGATGCGGATGTCGCAGCACATCGACAGCCCGAAGCCGCCGCCGATGGTGTGCCCGTTGAGCGCCGCCACCACCGGCACGGTGATGTCGAGCACCGACAGGAACGGCTGGTACATCGCGTAGCTCTTCTCGTGCGGCGCGCGCCACGCGCCACCGTCGTCGCGCTGGAGCACCGACTTGAAGTCGGCGCCCGCCGAGAAACAGGCGCCGGTGCCGGTGATGACGATGCAGCGCAGCCCGTCGGCGGCGCGCGCCGCTGCGACCGCCGCCGTGAAAGCGTCGAGCAGCTCGGGCGTCATGCTGTTGCGGTTGTCGGGCCGCGACAGCGTGATGATGCCGATGGTGTCCTGGGTCTCGAACGTTACAGCCGCGCTCGTCATGGGGCGCGACTATAGGCCAGCTCCACGAAATCGATCTCGGCCTCGCGCTCTCCGCCGCTGGTGAGCTCCAGTCGGTACTGCAGGTAGCGACGCGCCGGAAGGCCGGCCGGGTCGCCGTCGGCGAGCGGCGCTGACCACGGTTCGGCCTCGCATGCCTCGGCGGTGTCGCAGCCGCGGAGGCGCACGGTGGCGCCCGCGCCGACCGGCAGGCGTGCGCCGAGCGTGACGGCGCCCAGCGTGCGAACGCCCTCGCCGAGGTCCCGCACCGGCGACGTGTAGCTGGCGGTGCGGGCGATCTGGTCGGGGCCGTTGGCCATGTGCACCGCGAGCTGCACGTCGGTGAGCGAGCCGACCTGGCCGTTGGCGGTGTCGGTGACGCGCACGGTCCACTCGCCCTCGGCGGGCGTGTCGTCGAAGGTCTCGATGACGAAGCGCAGCGAGCGCGGGCCGCTGCCGCCCTCGCTGGTGTTGTTGCGCAGCAGGACCTCGTTGCCGCCGGGATGGATGAGGCGCACCTGCAGGTCGGCGATGCGCGGGTGGTTGAGCCCGACGATGACGTCGACCGACGCGACCGTCGCGCCGGGGAAGCCGGCGACCTTCACGCTGCGCGACGCGCCGTTCGCGTCTCCGTCGGGGACGAGCAGATCGGTGGCGTCGCCGACCGTCTCGAGGCGCTCGGTGCGCGGCGCGAGCGGGCGAAGCCGCGTCGCCGGCAGCTCGTCCTGCAGGCCGGGCTCGGGGCCGGCGACCACGCGCAGGCGCACCATGGCGTCGCCGCTGTTCTCGTTGAGGTCGAGCACCAGGTCGTTCCAGCCCGCGACCAGCCCCACGGCCGCGGTGCGATCGGTGGTGCCGCCGGCGAGCGCGTCGGTCACGACCTGCGAGCCGACGTAGAGGCGGTGACCGTCGTCGGACTCGACGCGCAGCGAGTAGGTGCCCGCCGTCGTCACGTAGAACTGCCCGGACCAGCGCAGCGACCACGAATCGGCCGCCGTGATGCCGACGCCGACCGGCGCGTTGTTCTGGAAGCGCGCGTCGACGAGGGCGGCGTCGGCGACCGTGATGCCGGGCCGGCCCTGCATGAGCGTGCTGTCCCAGCCCTCGAGCATCATGCCGCGCAGGTTGTCGACGCGCGTGCGCAGCCGAGCGCCGGCGAGCGGCACCGGCGTCGCGCTGCCGTTGATGTACATCTGCACGTCGAGCTTCGAGGCGCCGATCCCCTCGCGCATCGCGAGGCGAAGGGCGTGCCAGCCGGTGGTGGCCGCGGTGTAGGCGCCGGTGCTGACGCCGAGGCGCGCGTTGACGACGCGCGTGAACGCGCCGCCGAGCGGAGCGATCTCGATGAAGCCGGCGTCGTCGATGTCGACGAGGAACGTGGTCTCGCCCGCGTCGAGCCACACCTCGCCCTCGGCCCAGTACGTCCAGCTGTCCCCCGAGTCGAGCCCGACGCCTTCGGGATCGCCGGTGATCGAGCGCGCGAACACGCCGGTGCCGGCCGCGCTCGCGCCGGTGACCATCGCCCACGTCGCCTCGTCGGGCTCGCCGAAGCGTTCGGAGTTGGCGGCGTGCGCGACCAGCCCGCCGACATGAAATGCCGCCGGGGCGATCGCGCCCCACGGCTCGACGACGGCGCTGTCGAGCGCCGCGCCGGCGACGGCGAAGTCGGCTGCGCTGTCGTCGCGCAGGGCCATGGGGACGTCGCCGGCGTCGTCGCCCGTGCCGCCGTCATCGTCCGCGACGGTTCCGCCGGTCGGAGTGAACGAGCAACCGGCGGCGAGCGCGAGGGAGAGCACGCAGCGCATCTCGCGATTCTTGTCTCGCGCGCGCGGAATGACAATCGCCGCGAAAGGGCGAAGCCGCGTCACGCACTCTCGAGCGTGGGACGCGTGAGCGGCCTCACCAGCTGAACGACGAACAACGAGGCGGGACGCCGAAACTCAGGCCAGCTCGTCCAGGAACTGCTGGGCTTCCTGGAACTGCGGGTCCTCGCGCAGCGCCTTCTTGGCCCAGAGCTCGGCCTTGGCGCGGTTGCCGCGCGCGTGCTCGATCTTCGCTTCCCAGAGGAGCGCCATCGGCCGCGTGATCGGCAGCGGGTTGTCCATCAGCGTGATCGCGCGCAGGGGCTTGAGCGCGAGCTCGTAGTCACCGATCTCGGTGGCGAGCTGCGCCAGCTCGGCGGCGATCTCGCCGTTCTTGCGGTCGACGTCGAAGGCCTTCTTCAGCCAGCCGAGCTGACCGTCGCGATCGCCGAGCATGCCGGCGACGCGACCCATGCGCTGCTGCATGGTGGCGAGCTCCGGCGTGCGCTTCTTCTGCGCCGCGATCGCGGTCTCGAGCGCATTGGCCGCTTCTTCCGTCCGTCCCGATCCGATGAGGATGTCGACGTGCAGCATCGCGGTCTGGTGATCGTCGGGCATGAGCTCGGCCGCCTTGCCCGCGGGCACCGCCGCCGACGCCGCGTCACCGGCGGCGAGGTAGAGCTCGGCGGCGCGCTTGTACGCCGCGAACTTCGCCTGCACGTCGGTGCCGTGCTCCGCATCGGCCATCAAGATCGCCGCGAGCTGGCCGTGCGCGCCGGCCGCCTCGTACTGCTCGCGCAGCTTGATGCGCACCGCCTCGGCGCCGGGTTGCACGCCGTGCACCATCTCGAGCACGCCGATCGCCTCGGCCGGCTTGCCGGCGCGCGCCGACGCGTCGGCCACGTCGAGCGCGGCCTGAACCTGCGCGTCGCTCTCGACGATGTACGCGAGGCGCGTGCACGCCGCGATCACGCCATCCCAGTGCTCGATCGCCGCGTCCATGTCGCGCAGGATGTAGAGCGGATCGGGATCCGACGGCATCCGCTCGATCCAACCGACGAGCAGGTCGCGCGAACGCTCGAGCTCGCCGTGCTCGGTGAGCAGCTGCGCGAGCCGCAACGTCGCGGTGCGCTCGGCGCTCATGTCGCCCGACTGTTCGGCGCGCGTACGCATGCGCTCGAGCCCGTCGGACAGGGCACCCGCGGCGCGTGGCCCGTCGAGCTTGTACGCGTCGTCGAGATCGATGACCGCCGCGTCCTCCTCGCCCAGCTGCTGGCGCAGGCTGGCGCGCAGGAGCAGGAGATCGACACGCGCGGGCCCTTGCACGGGCGCCGGCACCTCGCCGTCGTCGGGATCGGCTCCCGGCTTCGCGTCGAGCGCGTCACCGAGCGACGTCACCGCGCCGCGATGATCGCCGGCCGCCGCGAGCGCAGCCGCCAGCTCCGACGAGAGCGCCGGAGCCTCGGGCTGACGCGCCCGCGCCTGACGCAGCGCCTCGGCCGCCAGGAGCGGCTGGCCGAGGACGCCGGTGTAGACCGCCGACGCCTCGCGCAGGCGATCGACCGCGACGGCGGCGTCGGTCGCCCGCGCCGCGTCGCCGGTCATGAGCTCGGCCAGCTCCTTCCACTGCTGCGTGTCGCGATAGAACTGCTCGAGGCGATCGTGGATCGCCTGATCTCCGGGCGCCGAGCGGTGCGCCGCGGCCAGCGTGCGCTGCACGCCGGCCCAGTCCTCGGCCTGCTCGTACGCGCTCGCCAGGCTCCAGCACAGGGCCGGCGCCGCGTCGGGCGTCTCGACCGCGAGCAAGCGCTCCATGAGCGCCGCCGACTCGCGCGGATCGTCCCCGGCGGTCAGGCCGTTGACGACCTTGCGGAGCAGGTCGCGATCGTCGGGCGCCACGCCGAGCGCGGTGCGATACACGCGCGCCGCGTTGCCGCCCGTCGACTCGACGAGCGGACCGAGCCGTGCCGCGACGTCGAGCGTGCTCTCGCGGTTCCCGCGCTTCACGGCGTCGTCGAAGCGCGCCCACAGGAACTCGGCGAGCCCGTCGTCGTCACCGAGCGCGCGCAGCGTCTTCTCGAGGAGCTGCGACGCCACGATGTCGTCGGGATCGTCCTGCAGCGCATCGCGCAGGACGTCGGCGGCATCGTGCGGCCGGTCGAGCGACTCGATGAGATAGGCGGCGTGCGCGCGCCGGAGCGCGTTGCGTTCCTGCGGATCGGTGAGGCTGGGGAGCGTCGACGTGATGACGCTGGCCAGCCGATCACCGTCGCCCATGTCGCGATAAAGCGCGACCAGCGGCTCCCACACCGTGCGCTCCGAGGGCGAGCGCTCGCGGAGGAGCTCGTACATCTCGGCGGCGAGCGGCTGCGTCGGCTTGTCCTGCGCCGCACGCGCCGCGACACGCCCGATCAGCGGATCGATCTCCGCCGGCTCGGCCACGCCCACGATCTCGTAGACCAGCTCGCGCGCCGTCGTCAGATCGCCCGCGGCGACGCGGCGCTCGGCGAGCGCCAGCACGGCCCACACCGCGCTGCCGACACCGTCGGCAGAATCGCGCGCCGCCTGCACGGCTCGACCGAGGAGCGCCTCGGCCCGCTTGTCCTGACCGACCTCGACGGCGAGATCGACGGCCTCGCGCACCTGCGCGGGCGTCGCCCCCGGCTGCTGCGCGCGCTTCTCGAGGAAGTCGAGGAGCAGCTCGCTGTCGCCGCCGTTGCGCGCGACGCGCTCGTAGAGGCCCATCACACGCGCGTTGCCGGGATCGACGCTCGACGCGCCGCGCAGCACGCGACCGGCCTGCGCCCACCGCGGCTCGGCCGCGAACGCGCGCTCGATCAGATCGACGCCCTGCGCACGCCGCGCCGGGTTGGCGATGAAGATCTCGGACAGACGATAGAGCGCGTCGGTCTGCGCCGGCGACGCATCACCGCCCTCGCCACCGGCGAGCTGCAGCATGTTGTCGAGCGCCCGCGCCTGTTGCTCGTCGTCGCCGAGCGCGCCGGCCACGCGGGCCTGCGCGTAGTACGCCTCGGCGAGGCGCTCGCCCAGCATCTCGACCCGGCGATAGATCGCGGCCGCGCCGGCCAGATCGTCGGCGTCGTTCTCGAGCGCTTCGCCCACCTTGAGGAGGAGCGCCGCGACCAGCGGCGGATCGTCCTTGCGGCGGAGTCGCTCGACCACGGTCTCCATGGCCTCGACGAACTTCCTGGTGCCACCCGACCGCTTGGCGAGCAGGCGCGCCTTCTCGTGCAGGTCGACGCGCGACGGCGCGAGGTTGATGGCCTTGATCGACGCCTCGAGCGCGTCGGCCGGACGGTTCAGCGAGCCGTCGAGCACGTCGGCCATGTCGGAATAGAGGCGGGCCTGGCTCTGCGCCTCGCTCGTCGCAGCGAGACGCATCTCGAGCACGCGGAGCAACGTGTCGGCCTCGCCGTGTGCGATGAGGCTCCGGCGCAGGCGGCGAACCTCGCCGTCGGACTGCACGGCGGCGTCGATCGCGCTCTCGAGCAGCTCCTTGGCCTGGCTGGTGTCGCCGTGGCCGGCGGCCAGCCGCGACAGCTCGAACAGCACCTCGCTCTGGCCGACCGCGGTCTCGTCGGTGTCGGCCGGCGGCTGCCGGCGCACGACGAGGAGCAGCGCGCGGTACGTGCGCTCGGCCTTGTCGACCTGGCCGGCGGCGCGGCACAGCTCGGCGAGCTCGCGCTGGATCCGCGTGTTGTTGACGTCCATCTTGGACGCCGCTTCCATCTCGGTGAGCGCCTCGTCGTTCTTGCCCTCGGCGTGCGCGACCTTGGCCAGCTCGACGTGGAGCTGCGCGCGCTCGGGCGAGCGACGGCGGCCGAAGCCTTCGATCAGCTCGGTGAGGATGGCGCGCGCCTCGGGGACGCGACCGGCGACGCGCAGGCCCGTGGCCAGGTTGGCGCGCATGCCCTTGTCGTCGGGATCGAGGGCGAGGGCCTTCTCGAGCGCGGGGATCGCCTTGGCGGGCGCGTCCAGCTTCTCGGTGTAGATCGACGCCGCCTCGCGCGCGAGCTCGCGGCCGCGCTCGTCGCCGAACAGCGACAGCGAGCGCGTCAGGTGCCGCGCCAGCGGCTCCCACTGCTCGCCCTTGCGATACAGGTCGGCGAGGAGGAGACGCAGGTCGAGCGCCGGATCCTGATCGTCGAGCGCGCCCTCGATGGTCGCGATCGCGCGGTCCTCTTGCTTGGCGGCGATGTGCGCGCGCGCCAGCTGGTCGACGACCGACTGGCGCTCGGCGCCGCTCACCGTCGAGAGCAGGCTCTCGAACCACGGCACGGCCTGCGCCGGCTGGTTGCGCTCGAGCTGGAGGCGCGCCAGCGCGCGGAACGAGTCCTGTGTCGGCGCGAGCGTGACGACGCGCTTGTGCGCGAAGATGGCGCGCTCGATCTCCCGCGTCTCCTTCTCGGCGACCACGGCGGCGCGCGCCCACAGCTTGGCCGCGCGCTGGGCCTCCCCGCCCGAGGCCGCCGACGACTCCAGCTTGCCGGCCTGCTCCTCGAGCAGATCGGCGACGGCCTTGTGCTGGCCCTTGCCGGCGAGGAAGGCGTGCGCCGCGTCGATCGACGCGTCGTGGCCGGGCTGATCGGCGAGGTTGGCGAGCAGCGCCTCGTAGCGACCGCCGGTCTGCTCGACGACGCCGACCAGGCGCGCGATGTCGAGGCGCAGGTCCATGCGCTTCGCCCCGTCGGTCTCGAGCCCGAGCTGCGTGTGGCGCAGCCCGAGCAGCTCGGCGTGACGGCCCTCGGCCTCGAGCAGCGCCCCGAGGCGCGCGATGATCTCGAGGTCGCCCGGACTCTCGGCGAGGACGCCGCGATACATGTCGATCGCGGCGGCGTTGTCCTGGAGCTCGGTCGACGCCATCGCGGCCGCGCGCATGCGCAGATCGCGGCGGGTCGGAACGTCGAACGGCAGGCGCGCCGACTCGACGAGGAGATCGACGGCGGCGCGCGCGCGGCCCGCGGCGCGGTGCAGGTCGACGAGCCCGTCGATGGCCCAGCGCACCACCGATTCGGCCGGGCGCGACGAGTTGACGGTGGTCGAGCCGCGCCACGCGCTGGTGGCACGCCCCAGTACCTGGCCGAGGATGGTCACCGACGCGTCGCGATCGCCGAGGCGGCTCGCCGTGTCCGCGGCCTCGACGAGCACGTCGAGATCGCGCGGGTCGGCGTCCGAGAGACGGCGCAACACGTCGAGGAGCGGCGCGCTCGGCCCGTTGGGCCGCTGCAGCTCGGCGACCGAACGCAGCGTGTCGGCGCGGTCGCCACCGGCGGCCAGCGACTTGTTGAACGCGCCGATCGCGGACAGCTTGTCACCGCGGCGATCGCGCTGCCACGTGCCGATGAGCGACCACACCTGCGCGGCGACGGCCGGCGGCATGCCCGCGGTGGGCGCGTGCTGCTCGAGCGCGTTGACGGCGGCCTCGAGCGCCTGCTCGCCTTCCTTCGCGTAGTGACCGAAGAGCCCGTCGTCGAGCCGCTCCTTGGCGGCGGCGTAGCCGAGGACCGCCGCCGCGGCGTCGCTCCACTTGCCCTTCTTCGGCGCGAGCCACACCACGCCGGTGGCGGCGGCGGTGCTGGCGCGATCGCGCGCGAACACCGTCAGGTACTCGTCGAGCGCGGCGCCCTCGTCGCCCATCTTCTTCTCGAGGAGCTCGGCGCGCACGAGGCGCATGCGCGACTGCTCGCCGGGATCTTCGGCGAGCGCGCGGATGCCCGCGGCGAGCGCCTGGTCGGCCACGCCGAAGTTGCCGGTCTTCCCGGCGAGGTCGAGGATCTGGGCTTCCATCACGCCGTCGCGCGGCGCGAGCGGGAAGGCGCGCCCGAGGTTCTCGAGCGCGCTCGCCGGATCGTTGGTGTTGTTGAGCTGGATGTACGCCGCCTCGCGCAAGAGCGCGAGCCGCGTGCGGTCGTCGGGCGCATCGGCCAGGCGCGACGGCAGGAGCTTGAGGAAGCCGCCCCAGTCCTGGTTCTCGCGGTAGCTGACCGCGAGCGCGTCCGCGGCGGCCTTGCGATGCTCGGCGGAGTCGAGGAGCGTCAAGAGACCGGCGCGCGCCTCGGCGTTGACCGGATCGATCGCGAGCGCGCCGCGATACGCGGCCAGCGCGCGACCCGGCTCGCCGAGGTGCGTGCCGAGCGCCTCGCCCAGCTTGTTGAGGCGGCGCGTCGTGCGCTCGACGTCCTTGCCGCTGGTGCGCTCGAGCAGGTCGGCGAGCTCGGTCCAGCGCGAGACCTCCGACAAGAGCTCGGTCAGCGCGCCGACGGTCTCGGCGTCGTCGCCGAACGCCTGCTGCACGCGCTGCCACGCGCCGATGGCCTTCTCGGTGTCCTTGATGTGATCGCGGTAGACGACCGCGATGCGGGTCAGGTCGGTGCGCTTCTGCGCCGTCGAGACGTTCTTCTGCGCGCGCATGTTGAGCGCGGCGACCAGCTCGGGCCAGCGCTGCGACGCCTCGAGCAGCAGGATCGACGAGTCGATCGCGGCGAGGTCGTCGGGGTCGCGCTCGATGCGCTGACGCCAGAGCGACAGCGCCTTGTCGGTCTCGCCCAGCTGCTCGGCGAGGCGCGCGGCTTCGCCGATGACGGCGCGCCGCGTGGTGTCGTTGGGCTCGAGCCCGGCCAGCCGCTCGAGGATCGCGAACCGCTCGCGCGGGCGATCGACGCGGAGATACAGCTCGGAGAGCCGCCGGCACACCGGCAGCTGCTCCTTCTCACTGGCGCCCGGCAGCTCGAGCGCGCGCTGGTACAGCGCGATCGCGCCCGGCGGATCATCGAGCAGATCGAGCTTGGTGCGCGCCGCCTCGGAGAGCAGCTCCACCTTGCGCCCCGGCATGATCGCGTGCTCGGCGGCGGCGGCCACGCCCTCGGCGTAGCGCGCGAAGTTGTTGGAGCGCTGCGCGAGCTGGCGCAGCTTCTCCTGCGTCACCGATGACTCGGGCGAGAGCGCGAGCAGCTCGGCGTAGTGATCCATCGCGGCGCGGTCGTCGTCGAGCTCGGCCAGGCGTGCGCCGGCCTCCTCGCGCAACGCCTTGCGCGTGTCGGGGAACAGCTCGATCACCTTCTCGAGGACACGGATGACCTCGCGCGGACGGCTGGTCGCGTCGTAGTGCGCGCGCAACACGTCGAGCGCGGCCTCGCGCTCCCGCTCCTGCGTGTGCTGCGCCTCGATGATGCGCTCGAGGAGCCCGGTCGCCTCCTTGTCGTCATCCGTCTCGGCGAGCAGCGGACGAACCGCGGCCAGCGCCTTCGCCGAGTCCTTGAGGTTATCGAGGTAGACGCCGGCGATGCGTACGCGGCTCTTCTCGCGCTCGGCCTTGCTCTGCCGCTCGAGGCGCCCTTCCCACAGCGCGATGAGATCGGCCCAGCGCTCGTAGCGCTCGAGGAGACGCTCGAGCGACTGGCCGAGCTGCACGTCGTCGGCGGTGAGCGGGAGCAACCGCTGCAGGTAGCCGATCGCCTTCTCGGGCTGGTTGGCGACGTCCTTCGCGATCTGCGCCGCTTCGCGAAGCAGCTTGATGCGGCGGCCCTGATCCTTGACGGCCGTGAGCGCGCGGTCGTACAGCCGCAGCAGGTCGGCCCAGCGTTCGCTCTGCGTGTAGAGCACCGAGAGGCGGCCGAGCGCCGACTCCGACTGCGGCGCGAGATCGAGGGCCTTGCCCAGGATGCCCTCGGCGACCTTCGGGTCGTCACCGAACCACTCGTCGCAGAACGCGCCGGCTCGCTCGCCGATCATCTCGACGACCTGCGGATCGAGCCCCTTCTTGAGGATCTCGTTGTAGAGCGCGACGACCTGATCGGGCTTGTCGTGCTCGCGCGCTAGCTCCTCGATCTCGTCCCATGCAGCGGTCGAGTGGGGCGCGCTCTTCACGTTGGCGGCGGCGTTGTCGAAGTCGCTCTTGGCGTCGCTCTTGGCCATGATTCCTCACGAGGTGCGAGCGCCGGATGTTCCCCTGGCGCAACGGGCACCTCCCCGTGCGGTCATCGTATCATCGTGCGCGCGAGAGAAGCCCGCTTGGACGCGCAGATCCTGTTCGAAGACGCCGAGCTGGTGGCCGTGGCCAAGCCGCCTGGCCTCGCCGTGATTCCAGAGCGAGATGGCGCCCCGGAGGCGTCGTTGCGGCATCGGCTGGAGGCCGCGCGCGGCGAGCCGTTGTGGGTGGTCCACCGCATCGACAAGGATACGTCCGGGGTAGTGGTGCTCGCCCGTTCAGCGGCCGCGCACCGCTGGCTCAACGACGCGTTCGCGGAGCGCCGCGTGCAGAAGCGCTACCTGGCCTTCGCGTCGGCCGATCTCCCGGGCACGCGGGTCGTCGACGTCCCGCTGGTCGAAGCGCGCCGCGGCAAGGCGCGCCCTGCGAACCCCGGCGAGAAGGGCAAGCCATCTGTCACGGAGCTCACGGCTCTCGGCCGATGGACCCGCGGCACCGACGCCGTCACCCTCGTCGAAGCGCGCCCGAAAACCGGCCGTCATCATCAGATCCGCGTCCACCTGCGCAGCCTCGAAGCCCCGATCCTGGGCGACCCGCTCTACGGCAAACGCACCCTGCGCGGGATGCTCGACGGCGCGCCGTGCACGCGACTCGCGCTGCACGCCGCCGGATTGCAGGTCCTGCGGCCCGACGGGCGTGAGCTCGCGATCGAGGCGCCCCTGCCTGCCGACATGTCGGACCTGCGCGTGTGGCTCGACGCCGCATGGACCCCAGAAACCTTGACCTCGACCTGAACGTTGACCTCGACCTGAACGTTGACGTTGACCTGAACCTGAACTTGAACCCCACCGTTGACGTTGACCTCGACCCCACCGTTGACCTCGAAGCAAACCGCCGTCGACTGCCTCGATACGGACGCTACCAGCGCCCCGCGAGGGCAAGCCCCGCCGAGCGGTCGGTGACGACCGGCGCGACGAGCATGTCGACCTTGCGATTGTGCCTGCGAACCGCGCGCGGCAGCGTCGCGAGATCCCAGATGACCCCGGCCTCCCAGACGCCGACGGCGGCGAGCAATCCGCCGACGGTGAGGACCGGCGTGTCGAGGTGCGGATCGCGCAGCGCGAGGAAGATCACCGCCGTCGCGGCGCCGCCGCGGAGAACCAGGCCGGTGGTGACGCCTTCGCCCGCGTACCACTGACCGGCCGAGGGGCCGAACACGAGGCCGGCGACGCCGACCATGCCCAGGCTCGCCGCGCAGGTCTCGCCGCCGCAGAAGTCGGACAGGCCGCCGACGAGGAGCGGCGCCGTGGTCGCGGCCCACGAGTAGAGGTACGCGGTGCGCACGCGCTTGTGCGCGACATCGCGGCGCGCCGGTTCGTGCGTGGCGGTCTCGCCGGGAGCGTCGGCGTGAGCTGCGCTGCTCGAGAGAAGGGAGACGGCGGCGGCGGCGGCGACGGCGACGATCAGCGTCTTCATGTGACGACGCTAGGCCGCTGCGGAGGCGCGCCGCGCTGGCACGTGATGACGATGGTGCCAGTTGTCGACGCGCAGGCGCCGCAGGATGCAGCCGCCGATCGTCCGGACCTAGACCGGGACCCGGACCCGGACCCGGACCCGGACCCGGACCTGGACCCGGACCTGGACCCGGACTTGTTTGACGTCAAGGTCAAGGTCAACGGTGGGGTTCAGGTTCAGGTTCAGGTTCAGGTCAAGGTCGAGGTCAAGGTCGAGGTCAAGGTCGAGGTCAAGGTTGACGTTGAGGTTGACGTTGACGTTGAGGTTGAGGTTGAGGTTGACGTTGACGTTGACGTGATGTTGACGTTGACGTTGACGTTTGTGTCGCGTCAGCCGTCGAAGCGAAGCCTCAGAACATAGGCTTCCCAGCGCCGCTGGAAGGCGGCCATGTCGCGCTCGCCGAGCGCGGCGACGAGCGTGTCGTAGCCGGTCGGATCGGTGCCGCGCGCGGCGCGGAACGCGCGGTAGTAGTCGCGCAGCTTGCCTTGCTCCTGGAGGTAATAGAGGAGGTAGCGCGCCTGCGCGTAGTTGGTGCCGCGATCCTTCACGTAGAAGGCGTGCTCGCTCATCTTCGTGAGCGCGTGGAACGTGGGGACCGAGCCCTCGCGGATCGCCTCCTGGAGGCCGGCCAGGCGCCAGTTGGTCTCGCCGACGATGTGGCCGTTCTCCTCGGAGCTCTGCTCGAACAGCGAGCCGAGGCCCTCGTTGAGCCATGGCGGCGCCTCGGGGAAGTCGGCCTCGACGTACGGATGCACGATCTCGTGGACGAGGGTGCCGCCGCCGGTGGCAATGTTCATGAACAGGCCGTCGTGCTCGCTCGAGTAGAAGCCGTACGGCGTCGTGGGCGCGCTGCCGGTGAGCGCCTTCACGCCGCGCTGGTACGAGCGCGCGTTGCCGAACAGGTAGACGTCGAGGATGCGCGTCGGCCGCTTGTCGAAGAAGTCGCGCTCGAGGTGCTCGACGGCCCAGCGCACGGTGCGCGCGCGGCGCTCGAGGACGTCGGGGCCGTCGTCGCCGAGGACCACGAACGGCTCCTCGACGCGGATGTCGAGATCGCCGTGGTCCGCGGCGGCGAGGCGTTCGCGCAGCGCGGCGATGTGCGCGTCGTACGCGCGCTGGCGCGCCGCCACGTCAGCCGGCTCCGGGTTGAGGACCGGCGGTGCGTCGCTCGATCCGGGCGCGGTCGCCGGTGGCGGCACCGCGTCGCGAGCGCGCGGTTCGCCGCCGCGCCCACCGGAACACGCGACGGCGGCGAGCATCAGGAGCAGCGAGCCTTGGCGCATCACCGGAAAGGTGACACGACGGCGAGTCCGCCATTGCAAGGCTCGTGTAAGCCGCTCCCGTCAGCTCGGTCAGTGATCGTGACCGTGGTCGTGGTCGTGATTGCAGCCCGGGCCGTGCTCGTGCGGATGCGCGGCCTCGTGCGCCGCGATCTCCTGCTTGACCTTCTCCATGTCGAGCTCCTTGGCCTTCGACACGAGCTGCTCGAGCGCCGCCGCCGGCAGCGCGCCGCTCTCGCGGAACAGGAGCACGCCGTCACGGAACAGCATCAACGTCGGGATGGCCTGGATGTTCGCCATGCCGGCCAGCTCCTGCTGCGCCTCCGTGTCGATCTTGCCGAACGTGATGTCGCCGTGCTTCTCGGACGCCGCCTCGAACACGGGGCCGAACATCTTGCACGGACCGCACCACTCGGCCCAGAAATCGAGGAGGACGATGCCGTCCTTCTCGATGGTGTCCTGAAAGTTCTCCAGGTTGATCTCGACGGTAGCCATGGACAGACCTTTCGCTATTCCCAGGCACCATACGACGAGAATCTCGACCGAGCTAGCTGCCCAGCTGTCTAGCTCGCCGCTACTGCAGCCAGCGTCGCTCCAGCGGCCGCACGTTGTAGCGAGCGCGCACGGTCTCGATCGACTCGTTCCAGAGGTCTTCCCAGTAGACCTTGATCAGCGGCTTCGCGTCGCGACCGACCTCGTACGCCTCGAGGAGCGAGTGGCGCAGCGCGCCCCAGCGTCGCTCGAGCACGATGTGCTTCATCGATCCGAACGCGACGACCATCGCCGACACCGGCAGACGCATCTGGCCCCACGAGAAGGCGTGGATGACGACCTCTTCGTGACCCGTGATGCCGAGATCGAGGAGCGCATGCCAGACGTCGTGCGTCTGCCGGAAGCGCCGCATGAGATACGCCATGTCGGGATCTTCGACATGGCGCGTGCGTGCCGCCTGGTAATCGGCCGTGATGTTGTTGCCGTCGAGATGGCGAACGTACTTGCCGCCGAGCTTCGTCTCGGGCATGGCGCGGAGCGCGTCGTAGTCGACCACTTCGCTCGACAGCTCGGGTCGCTCGGCGAGGAGACGCTGCCCTTCGGGATCGCGGCGCATCTCGTCGAGCAGCCGGCGATACGACGGGCGACCGGTGATCTCCTCGACGCGATGGATCTCGCTGGTCTGGTTCGAGTCGCCGAGGACGCGCACGACGGCGCGCGCAACCAGGAAGCTGTCGTGTGCCAGGCCCATACCGGCAGCGTGAACCGGGCTTGTCCGACGGTCAACTGACGCGTTGCCGCGATCTGGGGAAATACTGACGTGACGACGTCCTGCATTCAAGCACTTGCGAAGTGGCCCGGCCATTGAAGTGTCCGCGGTCATCATGCGCCGCCTCCTCCTCGCCGTCACGACCCTGCTCTTTCTTGCCAACTGCAACCGCGCCGCCGCCCCCTCCGTCGCGGGTGGCGCCCTCGTCCTGACGGGCGCCATCGTCATGGGGACGGCGGGCGAGGACAACCGCGAGGAGGACGGCCACAGCTGGAACCTCGGCCCGAGCAGCTCGGAGCTCCAGAGCGTCGGCGGCGCCGCGCTCATCGCCACCGGTGCGGTGCTCTTCCTCGCGGGTGTCGTGAAGGCCGGCAAGGAGCGCGATCGCGAGCAGGAAGCCGCGCGCCGCGCCGAGCAGGCCGAGCTCGAGACATGGCGCGCGAAGTTGAACACCGTCGCCGCCGCGAACCAGTGATCGCCGTGCGCCGCTCGAGGTGCCAGACGACGACGCACCCCGAGCGCGTGACCGCGTGGTGAGCGCGTGCCCCACTAGCTGTCGGGGCCAGCCGACAGCAGCGGGCGCCCCCGGCTGGATCGCGCCGGATCATCTGGGACTTCCGCGGGGCACGACGCTTGCGATGCAGGTCGCCCAATGCGCCCTGCCTTCACCGCTGCCGCCATCGCCTTCTCCCTCTTCGTCGCCGGTGCCTCCGCCTCCCTGATGGCGTGCGCCGTCGAGGAACCCGGCGACCCGGGTGGCGGCGCCGATGCGGCCGGCGGCGGCGGCGGTGGAGACGGCGGCGGTACCGGCACGGGGAGCGGCAGCGGCAGCGGCAGTGGCAGCGGCAGCGCATGCGAGCAGCCGGCGAGCCAGCTGCCCAACGGCAACCACAACGCCGGGCTCGCGTGCCTCGGGTGCCACAACGGCACGGGCGTGCCGCCGAAGTGGACCGTCGCGGGCACGCTCTACTCGACGGCGCAAGGCGGCGCCGCCATCTCGGGCGCCACCATCACCGTCACGGACGCGAACAACGTCTCGGTGAAGCTCGTCACCGCGTCGAACGGCAACTTCTACACGAACCAGACCCTGCAGATGCCGCTCCGCGTGAATGCCAGCCGGTGCCCGAGCACGCGCGCGATGAGTGCGCGCCCGTCGACGGGCGACTGCAACAGCTGCCATCAGGCCGCGACCACCGGGCGAATCCACCTGCCCTGAGATAAGCTCGGGCGGGGTGTCCTCGCTCGCCGAGATGGTTCTGCAGCGGCGCCGTGCCCGTGGCACGGTGACCGAACGCGGCTGGGAACAGCTGTGGGCGCGCGTCTTCGACGACGGTACGCCGCTCGGCAAGGCCTACGGCATCGAGGCCACGATGGTGCGCATGGTGCCGTCGCGGCCGACGATCACGCTCATCGCCGTCGGTGGCTGGCCCATGCAGTACCTCTTCCGCTGGGCGGCGTTCGCGGTGATCGACGACGTACCGTTCGTGATCCCGCCGGTGCGCGGCCCCGAGCCCAGCGTGAGCCTCGAGCGCGTGCGCGCGTACGACGTGCCGATGCTCGACGACCCCGACTGGCAGAAGGAGCTGCAGCGCCGCTTCAAGCGCGCCGCCGGCATCGACACGCTGTCGCCGATCAGCGACTCGTCGAGCGTGCCGTCGATCGATCTCGGCCCGGCCATCCTGTCGGCCTTGCCCGACGAGGAGAGCATGCGCGTGCTCGAGTGGCTCACGCGCATGACCGGCGTCGGCGCCTGGGGCGTGCCCGAGGCCGAGCTGACGCCCGGGCTCGACGAGGCACGCGCGTCGCTCGCCGAGCTGCCGCGCGACGTGCAGATGTGGGAAGGCAAGCCGGGCATGGTCGCGTGCGTGCGGCTCGATCACGAGCTTGCCGGGCAGGTGGGCGGGCGTCGAGTCGAGCTGGCGGCGCTGCGACTGGCGCGCGGCTCCGGGAGCACGTGGCGGTTCACGCGCACGATCGTCGGCGAGGCGGAGCAAGAGGGCACCGCGCTGTCGTGAGGTCGCGCGGCGGGACGTCATGAGCGACCACGACCTGCTGTTGCTCTCGCTGGTGCTCGGCGCCGGCGCGTTCGTCGAGGCGGTGGCCGGGTTCGGCGGCACCGTGCTCGCGCTGTCGCTGGGTGCGCGCTGGTTCGGCATCGAGGCGCTGCTCGCGTGGTTCCTGCCGCTCAACCTCGGGCTCTCGCTCGCGCTCGCGCTGCGCGGGCGGCGCGTGATCGCGTGGCGCGCGCTCGGCACGGCGATCTTGCCGATGATGCTGCTCGGGCTCGCGGGCGGCACGGCGCTGGCGTGGGTGATCGAGGCCGACGGCGCGCGCGCCATGTTCGCCGGGCTGGTCATCGTCGTCGCCACGCTGGAGATCGTGGCGCAGGTGCGTGCGCGGCACGGCGCGACGCTCACGACCGGGATGCCGGTGCTGGCGCAGCGCGCGCTCTTGCTCGGCGCGGGCGTGGTGCACGGGCTCTTCGCGACGGGCGGGCCGCTCGCGGTGGCGGTGATCGCGCGCATGTTGCCGGCGAAGACGACGCTCCGCTCGACGCTGGCCGTGATGTGGTTCGTGCTGAACGTGATCGTGCTGACGCGGCTCGCGGTGCGCGGTCACGTCGACGCGACGTCGCTCGGCGGATCGCTGCGGCTCATCCCGGCCATGCTGATCGGCATGACGCTCGGGGAGCTGGTGCACGTGCGCGTGAGCGAGCGCGTGTTCCGCGCGGCGGTCGCGGGCTTGCTGCTCGTCACCGGCGCGCTGCTCTTGCACGCGTCGCTGACGCGCTGACGCGCTGACGCGTCACGGCGCGGAGAGCGCCTCGACGTGCTTGATGTCGCGACCGGCGGGCACGTCGATCGTGACGGTGCGGGTCACGCCGAGCTGGCGGTTGGAGAAGTGGATACGATGCGGACCGGGCGCGAGCTGGATGGTCTCGGGCGTCTCGTGCGGCGTGGGGTCGTCGTCGACGGTGAAGTTGGCCCACGGCGTCGCGCCGATCGTGACCTTGCGGAGCTCGGCGGGTGGCGCGGCGGTGGCGGCGTCGATCTCGAGGCTCGGGATCGGAGCGACGGCGTCGGACGTCGGGCGGCGCGGACCGCCATCGGAGAGCGGCGCGCGCGCGTCGGCGCCCGGAGTGGCCACGGTGGCGTCGGATCCCGGCGAAGCGTCCGCCGCGATCCCGGCATCCATCGCGGCGTCGACCGCCACCGCCGCGGCGTCCTCGGCAACGATCGCCGGTGCGCGCGGACCGCGCGTCGCGACGATGTAGACCGCGGCGATCGCCGCGAGCGCGAGCAACACGATCGCGGGCAGGTAGCGTCGCGGCGAGGCGGATGCGGGTCGCGACACGGACACGGATCCCGATCCGGATCCGGATCCGACTGCGACCAGCGGTGCGGCTGCGGCTGCCGCCGCGGCCGCCGCCGCCGCCGCCGCCGCCGCGACCGTCGTCGGATCCGGCGTGACCACCGAGGGCAGCTCGCCCGCTGTCTCGGCGAGGGAGCGCATCGTCGCGGGATCGAGATCCTCGTCGGGCGGCGTCACGCCCGGCTCGAGCTCCTCGCCCTCGATCTTGCCGGCCTCGTCGCCCCACACCTTCTCGAGCCAGTCGGCGAGCTGGCGCGCCGGCGTCGGCCCCGGCGCCGCCGCGCGCGCCTCGACGAGGTAGCGATCGAGCGCGCCGTGCATCTCGACCGCGTCGGCGTAGCGCTCGTTCACGTCGTACTGCGTCGCGCGCGCGATCACGTCGAGGAGCGCCTGCGGCCCCTCCGGCAACTTCGGCAAGACGCCGAGCCGCGTGTGCTCGAGCAGCGCGAGGCGATCCTTCGCCTTGCGCACGCGCTCGCCGGCCAGCATCTCCCACAGCACGAGCCCGAGCGCGTAGAGATCGGCGCGCGCGTCGGTCGGCTCGTAGCGCGCCTGCTCCGGCGCCATGTACGCGATCGTGCCGCGGACGTCGCCACTGGGATCGCCGGCGAGCGCCGCGACGCCGAAGTCGGTCAGCTTCACCTCGCCCTGCCACGACAGGAGCACGTTGCGCGGCGTGACGTCGCGGTGCACCACGCCGAGCGGCTGACCGTCGGGCCCGAGTCGCTTGTGCGCGTGCCCGAGCGCGAGGCAGCACTCGGCCGCGACGAACGCGGCGAGCAGCGGCGACACCGGCGTCGCAGCCCTGCGCAAGGTCGCGCCCAGGTCGCGGCCCTCCACGAACTCCATGGCGAGGAACGCGGCCTCTCCCACGCGGCCGAAGTCGAAGACCGGAACGATGTTCTGGTGGTTCAGCGTCATCGACAGCCGCGCCTCGCGCACGAACAGCTCGAGGAACGTCGTGTCGCCCACCTTCTGCGGGCGGACGCGCTTGATCACCAGCCGCTTCTCGAGCCCCGCCACCCGCCGGCGCGCCAGGTACACGTCCGCCATACCGCCGCGCCCGAGCAGCCGCAGCAGCTCGTAGCGACCGAGGACGGTTTCAGCCATCGCGACGCGAATAGACCATATAATAAGACCTGTTGCGCGCCGTCATCCTGGCCGCGGTCGTCGCTCTGGTGTCGGTGGAGACCGCCGCCGCTGCGCCGGCCGCCGACGCGATCCTCTACTGGGCGCCGCCCGATGCGCCGGCGGTCCTGCGTACGCGCACGCGCACCGCAGCGGAGGCCAAGGGCGCGGCGTTCGTCGATCGCTCGCCGCCCGCGCCCCAGCCGGCCGACGCGACGCGCATCGCGGCGGCGATCACGGCCTACGACGAGCTCCGATTCGACGAGGCGCTCGCGCTGCTCGATCAAGCGGCCGCCGAGCTCGACCGCACCGGCGCCGCCGGGCTCGACGTCGCGCGCCTGGCCGAGCTCTTCCTCTACCGCGGGCTCGCGCGCATCCAGCTCGGCGATCAGGCGCGCGCGTGGGACGACCTCTTGATCGCCGCGCGCATCGATCCGTCGCGCGTGCTCGATCCGGCGCGCTTTCCGCCGCGCGCGATCGAGCAGCTCACGCGCGCGCGCGCCGAGGTGTCGGCCGCGCCGCGCGGCGTCCTGCGCGTGGACGCGCCCGAAGGCTGCGTGATCTCGATCGACGGCGCCATCACGGGCGACGGCCGCGCGGAGCTCCCGCACGGCGCGCACTGGATCGACGCCACGTGCCGCGAGCACCAGCCGTGGGGCCGGCGCGTCGTGCTCGATCGCACCGCCGTCGAGGTCGTGGTCGCGGCCACGCCGATCACGCCGCCGACCGAGGACGAAGCGCTCATCCAGGCGCGCGCGCTCGGCGCGGCGACGGTGGTCGAGGTGACGATCCTCGCCGGCGCCGCGCGCGTGCGGCATCGCTCCGCCGACGGTCGTGAGCGCGCGCGCGCGCTGGTGACCGCGGACGGCGACGTCATCGCCGCGACCGTCGAGCGCATGCTCACGCCGGCCGTGGTCGTGCACGAGCCGTGGTACCGCAAGCGCTGGGTGTGGGCCGCGGGTGGCGCGCTCGCGGCCGCCGCGGTGCTGGTACCGGTCGCGCTGCGCGACACCGGGCCCGGCGATCGCGTGATCCGACCGACGGGGTTGCCGCCGTGGTGAACCGCGCGCTCGCGCTCGCGCTCCTCGGTTGTGCGGCCTGCGGCCCCGACGACGTCGTCATGGCGCCGGTGATCGACGGACCCGCGCCCGGCAGCGACGCGGCGGCATTCCCCGATCTCGACGAGGTCGTGATCACGCTCGCGCGCGCCGGCTCGACGACCGATCTGCTGAGCGCGACGTTCGTGCGCGGCGAGGCCATCGAGCTGCGCGACGTGCCGGAAGGCGACGACCTCGTCCTGCACATGACCGGCCGCCTCAACGGCGGCGACGTCGCCTACGGCCGCACGTGCACGTTCTCGCTCGGCACCGACGCACCGCCGTCGCCGCACCTCTGGTTCGCCCGCACCGTGAAGTGGGGCGAGATCGACGCGTTGCCCGCCGCCGTGCGCCGCGGCGGCCGCGCGCTCGCGTACCGCGACGGCAGCGTGCTCTTCGCCGGCGGCGACGACGACAACGACGACCCCGCCACCAGCCTCGAGCGCTTCGACCCCGATCGCGGCGTGCTCGAGCGAGTCGCGAGCCTCGCGTCGCGCCGCGAGGCCACGTACGCCACGCTGGGTGACGGTCGCCTGCTCGTGTTCGGCGGCACCGACCCGCTGACCTTGTCGGCGTCGCCTCGCCTCGAGGTGTTCGAGCTCGACACCACGCTGGTCGGGCGCGTCGACGGCCTCGACGACATCCGCCTCGCGCGTGTCGGCGCCACCGCGGTCACGCTGTCGGACGGTCGCGTCGTCGTGTTCGGCGGTGGTCCGGTCGGCGGCGTGCCGTTCGCGACGCCGGTCGAGATCGCCGCCGACGGTGCGACCGTCGCCATCCGCGATCTGGCCGCGACCATGGCGGTCCCGCGCCGCGGCGCGACGGCCACGCGCCTCTCCGACGATCTCGGCGCCGCCGTGCTCGTCGCGGGCGGGATCGATCGCGACGGCGCTCTCATCGCCGCGGCCGAGCTGTGGCGGCCGCTGCGCGAAGACTTCGCCCAGGGCTTCGCGCCGACCATGCGCGTGCCGCGCACGCGTCACGAGGCCGTGCGCATGCCCGACGGCAGCGTGCTCTTCGTCGGCGGTATCGACGCCGCCGGCGAGCCGGTGCGCACCCTCGAGCTGTTCACGATCGCCGGCGGCTTCGTCGAGGCCGGCCTGTTGCCGCCGGGCGCAGGCCTCCTCGACGCCACGATCACGACGCTCCCCGACGGCCGCGTGCTCGTCGCCGGCGGCCGCGAGACGCCGACCGGCGAGCCCGTCCTCTCCGCGTACATCATCAACCTCGATCCCCTCGACGGCTCGGTCGACGCGGTCACGACCGATCGCATCGGCCGCGCGCGCGCCGGCCACGCCGCCGCGACCCTCTGCGACGGCACCATCGTCGTCCTCGGCGGCACCGACGCTGCCACCGCCGTCGAGCGCTACCAGCCGCCGCCCGTCGGTCGCCGCTGATTTGGCCGACTACTTGGGCTCCTCGTAGTCGAAGTTGTTGTAGCCGTAGGCCGCGGCCGGCACGTCGTGCGGATTGGCGAGCGTGAAGATCCCCTTGGACTCGCCGATCGCCTTCACGGCATGGTCCATCGCGGCGTTCGAGTCGCCGAGCGCGTAGCGATTGCCGTCGGCGATGTTCATGTACGCGTCGTTGAAGTTCTGCAGGCTCTCCTTGTCCTTGTAGATCGTGCCGGCGTGCCGGTAGCCGTCGTCGCCGGGGTTGGTGTCGTTGTACTTGGCGTCCCAGCCGGCCAGGCTGTACGTGCCGACGTTCTTGCCCGACTCGTCGGTGACCACGGTCTTGAAGTGCGAGCCGGCCACCGCCACGGGCTTCTGATAGAAGTCGTAGCGGAGCTTCTCCTGGCCCGGCTCGCCGATCGTCGGCGGCTCGTCGGCGAACTCGCCGTTGTGCTTGGCCGCGTCGGCCGCGCGCGTGATCCAGTTGCCGTGCGCCTTCTTCTCCTCGTTCTTCTTCTCGTTCTCGGGCTCGTCGTCGGTGCCCTCGGGGTCGGCGCGCGTGACCGGGTTGTTGTGGCAGTACGCGTAGCGGTTGAGGCCGACCGTGTCCTCGCCGTCGATGACCAGATCGGGCGAGATGAAGCGACCGAGCGACGGATCGTACGAACGGTTGTGCAGGAAGATGAGGCCCGACGGATCCCGGCGCTGGCCGGTGAAGCCTCGCGGCTCGTCGGTGATCGGCCCGGCGGTGGTCATCACGTCGCCGTAGGGACGGTACGTCTTGCGGTGCATCGAGGCGCCGGCCGCGCTGGTCTCGGCCTGGATCGATCCGAGGTGATCGGTGTGCACCCAGTACTTCGTCGCGCCGTCGCGGCGCGCCACCACCATGTCGCCGACCAGCACGTAGACGCGCGTGGTGCCGGCGAGCTGGAGCTCGAAGTTGTCGCCGAAGAAGCGCCGGGTGATCCCGTTCTCGGTCTCCTGGATGCGCGCGCCGTCGGCGTCGTACGTGTACGCCAGCGCCGAGCCGGTCCCGAGCACCGTCGCCAGCCGGTTGTCGCCGTCCCACGTCAGCGTGCGCCCCGCACCCGACGTCATGAGGCCGGCGGCGTCGTAGGCGTAGCTCGTCGCGCCCACCGCGGTGACCGCGTGCGGGCGTGACGAGCCGTAGGTGTACGTGCCCAGCCGCGAGCTCGTCGTGATGTTGCCGATCGCGTCGTACGTCAGCGTCTCGTCGTACGCCGAGCTCGTGGTGTTGGTCGCCGAGATCAGGCGGTCGAGCTCGTCGTAGCCGTAGCTCCAGCCCTCGTTCGCGACCGGGCTCGTCACCGCCGTGACCAGGCCCTTGGCGTTCCGCGCATAGCCCAGGTTCTGGATCGCGGTCGCGCCCGACGTGGTCGTGATCCCGGTGAGCCAGCCGCGCGTCGCCGAGTACGTACGCTGCGTGATCGTGCCGTTGCTGCCGTCGACGCGCGTGACGCGATCGTCGGCGTCGTAGAGCACGGCGCTGACGTAGCCGGGGATCGACGCGAGCCGGCCCGCGCCGTCGTATCCGAGCGGCGTGGCCGGCGTGCCCAGCGTGTCGCCGTCGGGGTACGTCGTCCACGTCAGACGGCCGCCGGCGTCGTAGCCGCGCGTGAACGTATAGCCGCTGCCGCCGGTGGTGCGCACGGTACGCACGGTGCGGCCGGCGGGATCGTAGTCGAGCGTCTTGCCGCCCGCGCCATCGGCCATCGACGTCAGCTTGCCGCGGTTGAAGTAGCCGGCGCGCACCTCGTCGTAGGTCCAGGTCACGATCACCGCGCCCGCGGTGCCGGCCTTGCTGGTCTGGCGCGTCTTGCGATCGAGGGCGTCGTAGGCGTAGTCGGTGCGCTGCGCCCTGGCGTCGGTCTGCGACGTCATGCGATCGGCGCCGTCGAACGTGTACGTCCACGCACCCGAGTTGGGGTCGGTCATCGCGGTGGTGCGACCGAGCGAGTCGGTGACGTACGTGATCGAGTTGCCGGCGGGGTCGGTCGAGCGTTGCAGGTTGCCGCGCGCGTCGTAGAGGTACGTCGCGACCTTGGCCACACCGCCGACGTATTCCGTGTGCGCGATGCGCCGGCCGTCGGCGTCCTTGTCGTTGACCTTGGCGCGGCCGAGCTCGTCGGTGTCGGTGGTCGACCACAGGACGTAGCTCGTGGTCTTGAACGCGCCGTCGGGGTGGGTGACGCGGATCGGCCGATCGAGCGCGTCGTAGGTCGTGGTCGTCGTGTACGTCTGCGGCGCGGGCCCGCCCGCGGTCCAGTAGTAGGGTCGGGTCTTGGTCGTCTCCTTGCCGCGCAGGTTGTGCTGCACGTCGACGTAGATGTCGCCGGTGCCCGCCGGGCCCTGCTGCGCCGTGCGCCAGATCCGCTTGTGGCCGTCGAGGTACTCGCGGCGCCACATCGCCGCGGCGCCGCCGCCGGGCGCCGGCGTCTCGATCAGCTCGTACTGGCCGGTCGGGTTACCCAGGCCGACCCACGCGTGGCGCTCGAAGTTGCCGCCCGGCTCGACCTTCTGCGCGAGGCGGCACAGCGCGTCGTACGTCATGGTCGTGGGCTGGCTGTCGAGATCGACGGTGGTCGCCTTCTCGCCGCACACCGTGTTCCACGTCGTCGTGGTCGCCTGGCCGAGCGCGTTGGTCTCCGAGAGGGCGAAGATGCGGTACGTGGCGTCGAACGCGAAGGTCTTGCGCGCGCCCAGCGCGTTCACCTCGGCCGTCGTGTTGCCCCACGCGTCGAACTCCTTCCGGGTCTCGACGAACGAGCTCGGGCTCGAGAGCCAGCGCGCCTCCTTGGTGGCGTTGCCCACCGTCGGCGCCGCGTTCCACGTGGTCGCGTTGTCGTAGTACGTCGCGGTCTCGTTGAGCAGCGCGCCCCCCGTGCCGACGCCCGCGAACGTCTTGACGTCGGCGGGCCGGTTCACGATGTAGGCGGCCGTGTTGGGCACGAACGTGTGCGCGAGCGTGTTCTCGTCGCCGCTCGCGTCGTAGTTGCCGTGTGTCACCTCGGTGACGACGTCGCCGTAGGCGTTGAAGGTGCGGCTCACGTACGTGCGCCTGCACTGCGCACCCGGGCACGCCGTCCCGGCGCCGGCGTACGTGTACTTCCAGTTGCCGGTGCGCACCGAGGTCCACGGCACGGTGGCGCCGTTGGTCGTGTACTCGTAGAGCTCCGATTCGAGGAGCTGCGCATCGCCGGCGCGCCGATCGATGCGCTCGGGCTTCGACGCCGCGCCGTAGTCCTGGCGGAACCACGTCTCGTTGTAAGGACAGCTCGCCTCGCCGGCGATGCACGGCCGCGTCTCCTTCTCGTAGCGAAAGCCGAGGAAGCGCTTGTCGAGCCGGTCGTAGAGCCCGCCGGCGTATGCGTACTGCGTGGTCGCCACACCGCCGCGCCCGTCGTCGAGCGTGACCGACGTCGCCGTCTGCACGAGCGGCGGGTTGTTGGTGTTGGCCCAGACCGACGACGCTGCGTACGTCACGCGCGTGGTCGCGCCGAGGCTGCCGCGGATCGACGTCATGAGATCGGGGTACGTCCCGTTCATCTTCCAGATGCGGCGCGTCCGGTTCCCGAAGAAGCTGTCCATCGTCACCATCTCGGCCAGGCCGTCCCCGTCGACGTCGGCGGCGAGCAGCCGCGTGCCCTCGCCGAACGCGGTCTGGGTATCGGAGGCGCCGGCGACGAAGGTGTCGCCCGTCGACAGCCAGATCTTGCGCTGCTCGTAGCCGAGGCCGATCGACTCGATGGCCACCAGGTCGGAGCGGCCGTCGCCGTTCACGTCCATGCCGAGGAACCAGTCACCCGAGTCGTAGAACGGCACGTTCACCTCCGAGACCTCGGTGAAGCCGCTGCCGGTCGAGTGCCACACGCGACGCACGCGGTTGCCGAAGGACGAGGCGAGGTTGACGAGGTCGTCCTTGCCGTCGCCGTTCACGTCCATGGGCAGGAACGGCGACCACTCCGTGACGTTGCCGTCCTTCTGCGCCTCGACGACCTGCCCGTCGCAGCTGTCGGTGACGCCGTTCGCGAAGGTGGCGCCCGTCGAGAGCCACGTCGTGCGCTGCACGGCGCCGAAGTAGTCCTTGAGCTGGACCATGTCCGACTTGCCGTCGCCGTTGACGTCCATGGTCAGGTAGAGCCACTTCTTGTCGTGGTCGAGGTTCTGGCTCGTACCCTCGGTGAAGCCGGTGCCGTTGGACAGCCACACCCGTCGCCCCTCCGGCGCGAGCCACACGCTCACGTAGAGCTCGACCAGATCCGACTTGCCGTCGCCGTTCACGTCCATCGCGTAGTAGCGCGCGTCGGCCGAGTTGGACTTCATGCAGCAGCCGTCCGATGCCTCGACGAAGCGCGTGCCGTCGGAGAGGAAGGTGCGGCGCCGCATCGAGCCCCAGCTGTCGTACAGCTCGACGAGATCGGCCTTGCCGTCGCCGTTCACGTCCATCGCCAGGTAGCGCGTGGTGGTGCTGGTCGACAGGCCGCTCTCGCTCGACGCTTGCGTGTATCCGGTGCCGGTCGAGATCCACGCCACGCGCTGGCGCCAGCACACGACCAGGCAACCCTTGTAGACCTCGAGCAGATCGCTCCGGCCGTCGCCGTTGATATCGACGGCGAAGAACTGCGCGTCGGCGTCGTCGCTCACGCCGTAGTCCTCGGCGCCCGCGGTGAACGACGGCGAGCCGCCCTGGTACTGCATCGTGATCGCCGGCAGGCTGGTCCCGCTGGTGACCGTGCCCGTGCCGTCGAGCGTCGCGTCGGTGCCGAACTGCTGCACGCTCGCGAGCAGCGACCGCGACGTCGCGCCGCTCGTGCCGTACGACAGCTTGTAGGCGCGCACGCGGCTGCCGCTCACCATCACGTCGATGGTCTTGATGCGCCCGCGCACGGTGCGAAGCCCGACGCCCGCCGCGCTGCTCGAGAGATCCGTGCGCGGCTCGTAGTGAAAGGTGACGGTGGTGCCGTTGTACGCGACCGACGTCGGGTAGTCCCAGCAGCACGCGTACAGGTTGGTGCCCCACGCGTACGTCACCGTGTTGCCGCGCGTGTCGATCACCTGCGAGAGGCCCCAGCGGTAGACGTCGACGCCGCTGTTGACGAGGTAGACCGGCGCGTAGATGCGGCGCGTGCCGTCCTTGAGCGTGATCGTCCAGCGACTCGCCGTGCCCGTGCCCGTGAACGCGATGCGGTTGTAGCTCTCGACCTTGGTCGCGTGCGTGCCGCCGGTCGTGCAGCTCGGGCTCACGCTGCCGGCGACGCACGGGACCAGCTCCTCACCGTCGAGGAGATAGATGTCGGTCGTGTTGAACCTGGGCGAGCCCTTTCCGGGGCTCGCGCGTTCGACGACGCCGACGCCTTCGAGGCTCCAGCCCACGCCGACCCAGCCGTTGCCGTCGGACGAGTCGTACGACAGGCCGAGGTTGGGCGTGAGGTCGCGGAAGCCGGGCACCTCGATGCGGAGCTGCTCGCTGAACGTGCCGTGCGACGCGTCGACGACCCAGGTCTTGACCGTGGTCTCTTTCTTGTCCGTCTTGGCGAACGCCGCCTCGGTGAAACAGGTAATGAGCGCTACAACCGCGAAACCACAGGACGTGGCACGACCGACGAGAGCTCGCATGTTCCCTCCGGAGCAGAGATGCCCGCCTCCCGCCCAGGTAAACAGACTATTTACTTCACCCCGCGGGCGTCAATACGAAACTGCCGGACGCGCTACCGGATCTTCTCGAGCTGTCCGATGGAGTCGGAGATGTGCGACGAGTGCACCACCGGCTGATCGGGCATGACGATCACGTCCTGCTCGATCGTCAAGTGCACGGCGAGGTTGAGCTTTCCCTCGGCGAGGAACGCCGTGTACTTCACCTGCGCGTCCCACTTCAGCACGGTGGCGGTCCCACCAGCAGGGCGCGGCAACGTCTGCGTCGCCGTCGCCGCCCGCGGGTTGCTGGGTGTCGGCGTGAGCTCCATCGCCGGGCTCATGCCGGGTCGGGTCAGCATGATCTTGCCGCCGGGCCCGCGCTTCACCTCGAGCTCGATCACCTCGTCGCTGACGTGGCTCTGGCCATCCATGACCAGCGTGGTCTTCATCTTGCCTTTCCACGTGCCCGGCCAGTCGATGGGCGCCCCGTCGTCGCCGGCGTCGCGCGCCTCCGACGCGTCGACGTCTTCCGCGTCGAGGTCGCCGCCGTCGCCCTCGCCCGCGTCGGCCACACCCGCGTCCACGCCCTGCCCGACGGTGATGTAGATCGTCGCCTCCGCGCCGGCGGTGTGGTCCTTGAACATGCTGTAGCCGGTGGCGCCGGCGTAGCGCGCCGTCACCACGTACCTCCCGGGCTGCTCCGGCGTCATCCAGGTCGCGGTCGCGCCCTTCTGGTCGCCGAGCGCCGACCAGTCGGTGAAGAAACCGAGCGCGGGCGCGACCGTGATGTCGACCAGGCCCGCCGCCGTCGGCGGCACTGGCTTCCCGTCGACGGTGAAGAGCTTCGCCGTCAGCTCGACCGGCGTCTTCGCCGCGACCTCGGTCGCCGCCGCCGTCAGCTCGAGCCGCGTCTCGGCGCCGGTGCGCACCGTCGCCGTCGCCGGACCGCCCGAGAGCGCGACCTTGGTCGTCTCCTCGGCGAGGTTGGCAGCGAACGTGTACGTCTCGTTCAGGTTGTTGGGCGCGACCCAGGTCGCCGCGTCGCCGAGGCGCACGCGCTCGGCGTTCTGCAGCTCGCCCTCACCGAGGCCGGTGTGGCTGGTCATCGTGACCGTCGCGAACAGCTGCTTGCCCGCGATCACTTCCTGGTCGTGCGCCATCTTGCCGACCACCTTCAGGGTCACGGTGCCGCCAGGCGCGACGTGATCGGTCGACGGCACCAGCTCGAGCACGATGGCGCGGTGATAGCCGCGCACGATCTGCTCGGGCGTGGGCTCCGCGGTGCCGTGGTTCATGAAGAACAGGTACCGCTTGATGATCTCGTCCTCGGTAATCCCCTGCTCGACGTCGCTCGCGACCACCCAGTCGCGCGCCTCGCGATCCCAGATGAGGAGCCGGCCGTCGGAGCCGCGGAAGACGTCGCGCGTGCCGTCGACGCGCTGCGCGTCCTGGATGCCGAGCTTGGCGAGCGCGTCGAACATCGTCCCGCGCTCGCCGTGCACGCCCGGCAGGAGCTGGCCCTGCTCGAGCGCCGCGATCTTGGCGTCGAGCGCGAGCGTGGTCTTGGTCAGCTCGACCGCGAGATCGCCGTACGCCTTCACGAGCGAGCCGAACATCGGCAGCTTGTCGCCGAACGTGGCCATGATGTGCGAGAGCGCCGTCAGCGACTGCGCCATGCGCTTGGTGCCCGGCGACATGAGCGCGCTGTCGATGGCGCCCAGATCCTCGGCGAGCTTCTGGTACTTCGAGTAGTAGTCGAGGCCTTGCCCGAGGAGCTTCGAGGCCTGCACCGCGGCCGCGACCTTCTTGCCGGCGAGGATGTCGGGGTGGACCGGCGACGAGTACGGGTTGGCCAGCGCCTCCTCGAGCTCCTCCATCGAGCCCTTCACGCTGGTGATCGAGTCGTAGATCGCGTCGACGGTGGCCACGTCCTCGACGCGCTTCTTGAAGAGCACCAGCTCGGCCCGCGCCTTGGCCAGCTCCGCCTTCACGTCGGGCGCGGCCGTCGCCATCTCGGCATCGAGCTTCGCGATCTCGGCGTCCACCTTGGGGCCGATGCCCTCGAGCAAGCCGTTCTTGAACGCCTTGTAGTCGAGCCCCTCCGCGATCGCGGCCGGCCGCGGCGGCGCGACCAGCACGGCGCACGCGATCGCGAACGCCGCCAGCGCGCGCGCCCTCACGAGCCACCTCCGCCGACGACGATCGTGTACGCGAGCGTGCGCCCGCGCTTGCGCTGATGGTCCTGCACCTCCAGCGTCACCGCACACGGGCCCGGCGTCGACGGCGCCAGGAACAACGCGCGCGCGGGATCGTCGTGGCGCGGCGAGATGACGCCGCAGCTCGACGTCCACCACGCGAAGTACCGATCCTGCTCCGGGTCGACGATGGTCGCGGTCAGCTCCGTCGAGCCGCCCGCATCGACGCGCGCGTCGCGCGCCTTGAACGCCGACACCTGCGGCGGCAGGTTCTCCGTGTCGGCCTTGCCGACCACCGCCGGCGGCCCCTTCGGCTGCTTCGCGCCGGACAGCTGCCCGGTGTAGACCAGCGCGCCGACCACTGCGCCTCCCGCGACGAGGAGCGCGATCAGCACCCACACGACGCCGCTCGCCTTCTTCACCGGCCTGGCGCGGATGACGTCGATGCGGCCCGGCTGGTTGGCCGCCATCGGCGCCCCGCACACGTTGCAGAACTGGCCCACCGCGGGAAGCTGGTTCCCGCACCTCCCGCAGAACATCCCGTGAGCGTACAGGGGACGGTGTCGACGTTGGTCAACGCTGGGGTAGCCCCCCCGCAGGTCAGATCTTCTCGGTGCCGCCCGGCTTGGCGCCGCCAGTGCCCGCGCTCGCCGGCAGCGCCTTCAACCCGTGGCGCTCCATCTTGTAGATGAGCGCGCGCCGCGACAGCCCGAGCTGCTTGGCCGCGTGGGTCTGGTTGCCGCCGCACGCGTCGAGCGCCGCCACGATCGCGGCCCGCTCCACGTCGGCGAGCTGATCGCGCACGCTGGGAGCGCCCGCCGCCGTCGCGGCCGCCGCCGCCGCCGCGCCACCGGCCGCGCGCCGGCGCGCATCGACGACCTTGTCGGGCAGATCCGTGGCAGTGATCTCACCGCCGGTCGCCAGCACGAGCGCGCGATCGATCGCGTTCTTCAGCTCGCGCACGTTGCCCGGCCAGTCGTGACTCTGCAGCGCCGCGCGCGCGTCGGCGGCGATCGTCGGCGCCGGCCGCCCCAGCTCGGCGGCGAACCGCGCCGCGAAGCGCTCGGCGAGCGGCACGATCTCCTCGGTGCGATCGCGCAGCGGAGGCACCACCACCGTGAACCCGGCGATGCGGAAGTACAGGTCCTCACGAAAGCGGCCGTCGCGCACCTCGGTCTCGAGATCGCGGTTGGTCGCGGCGATCACGCGCACGTCGACCGGGATCTCTGCCGTCCCGCCCACGCGCGTGACGACCTTGCGCTCGAGCACGCGCAGCAGCTTCGCCTGCAGCGACGACGGCATCTCGCCGATCTCGTCGAGAAACAACGTGCCGCCGGTCGCCGCCTCGAAGAAGCCGAGCTTGCGCCGCTCGGCGCCCGTGAACGCGCCGCGCTCGTGGCCGAACAGCTCGCTCTCGAGGAGGTTCTCCGGCAGCGACGCGCAGTTGAGCTTCACGAGCGGAGCGTCGCGCCGCGACGAACGGCGGTGCACCGTCTCCGCCACCAGCTCCTTGCCGACGCCGGTCTCGCCGTAGACGAGCACGGTCATCGGCGTCGCCGCGATGCGATGGAGCATCTCGTAGAGCCGCTTCATCGCCGGGTCGATCACCAGCGCGTCGCTGGCCTCCTCGCTCGGCGTCGGCGGGCTGGCCGCGACCTGCCCGGCCTTGGCGCCGCGCAGGGCCGCGCGCGCCTCGGAGATGACCTGATCGACCGTGGTCCCGTCACCGGGCGCGACCGCGACGCCGAACGTCGCCGTGCCGCTCAAGGCCGCGACGTCGAGCGCGATGCGCGACAGCTCGCGCACCGCCTCGTCACGGGCGCGCTCCGGCATGAGCAGCGCGAGCTCGTCCCCGCCGAACTCGGCCACCACGTCCATGCGCCGCATCGCCGCGGCGACCTTGTCGACCATGTCGTCGCCGCCTTCGACGCGCGCCATCGCCACCGCGACCGGGCGGTGATAGCGCACGGCGCGATCGAGCTCGGCCGCCAGCCGCTCCTCGAACACCTCGGCGTCGGCGACGCGCTGATCGCGCCGCAACCGGCTCGAGCGCCCGAGCACCGCGGTGATGGGGCCGATCGCGAGCTCGTCGCCCGGCGACAGCTCGGTGACGCCCGAGATCTTCACGCCGTTGACGCGCGTGCCGTTGCGGCTCCCCAGGTCCTCGACGGTGATGACGTCGCCCTCGCGCTTCACGCGTGTGTGCAGGCGCGACACCTGATCGTTGTCGACCGACACCGTCGCGCCACGCGATCGGCCGAACGTGATCTCGTGCCCGGAGACGACGTCGACCAGGCGCGACCCCACTCCCGGCTCACCGGCGAGCGCCAGGAAGAAGCGGGCCGGCCCGTCGCCACGGAGGGCGCGGGTGAGGTCCGCGGCGTCGACGGTAGGTTCGGAGAGGTCAGTCACGCAGGTTCACGGCGTACGTCTGGTGTACGGGGGTTGCACAACCGGTATGCGCGCAAACGACGGAAGCCCGACGGAAGCCCAGCGAAGCCTGCGGTTTGCAACAACGGTGCGATGGTACCCTGGTTGCAGAGACTGGTGACGTGACGTACCGATTTGCCGCGGGGTTCATCGTGCTGCTCGCCGGCTGTCCGGTGGGCACGGCCGATGACCAGGAAATCGATGCCGGCGGCGGCGTCGATACCCCCATCGGTGCGTCTGGCCTGACCATCACCTGGGACTGCACCCCCGAGGTCCCGGGTCCACTGGCCTCGGACATCACCGTCGAGGACGTCCGGCTCGAGGCCTCGTCGTTCCGCATCATCGGCGACTCGGCGCCTCCCGGCGACATGCGCACGACGCGCTCGCCGCTCGACCTGCGCTGGCGTGAAGCCAACAACATGAGCGAAGAGCCTCGAGACATCGAGCTCAACGCGCCGTCGGGCTTGTACTCGCGCATCGAGCTCGGCACGGGTGGCATGGACGAGCATCTCACGATCAGGGGCGAAGTGCGCGTCGGCGGGAACTGGCGCGACTTCGAGCTCGAGGATCGGCGGCCGCACGCGATCGTCAAGAACATCGTGCTCACGCTCGCGCCTGGCCAGCACAAGACCGTGCCGATCACGGTGGACGTGTCGACGCTGCTCGCGCCCGTGCCGTGGGACGAGCTCCAGCAGGACGACGGCGTGCTCGCGCTTCCCGGCGGCCACCCCGCCTACGCCGCGATCTGGGCCGCGCTCGACGCGAGCGTCACGTTGCCCGGCTCGTTCGCCGAGTGAGCGCGCCATCGCCGTCATCGGCAGATGAACGGACGGCGGAGCGCGCAGTGCCCGTCGCTCCACGTGCCGTCGCTCTTGGGCTTGAGGGCGGTGCAGTCCTCGCCGCACGACGCGTCGTCGGGCTGGCCCTTCGACCAGCGCGTGAAGTCGACCGGCGAGCCGTCCGCCCACGCGGCGTGACCTTCGCGCGCGCGATCGGAGAGGCCGATCCACCAGCGATCGCTGGCGCGCGCCTTGGCGAGCGCGGCGAGCGCGGCCGACTGCGCGTCGTCGTCGATGCGCGCGAGGTGCCGGCCGGTCGACGCGCAGTGCGCCTCGGCGTCGGCCCACGCGAGCGGCGTGGTGCACAGCGCGAAGCGCGCGTCGCCGACCGCCACGTCCTCGCACGCGGGCACGGCCGGCGGCGGCGGTGACGCCAGCGATGCGAGCGCGGCGCGCACCTCGCCGGGCCGGCGCTGCACGTAGCGGCGCAGCTGCGCGCGCGCGGCCTTGTCGGCGCCGGGGCCGGCGGCGTCGACGAGGATGAACCAGCGATCGAGCGTGCCGGCGCCTGCGAGCGCGTCGAGCCGGTCGGCGGCCTTCGCGAGCGCGCGCGCGTACGCCGCGCGACACGTGGTGTCGGCGAAGCAGCGGCGCGCCAGCACGCCGCCCGAGTCCATGGGATCCAGGCTCTTCTTGAACGTGCGATCGAGGCCCCACGGCAACATGGTCCAGCGATCGCGGCGCGCGTCGTGGTGTAGCCGGTAGTTGTGGCCGTGCCGGTAGCCGTCGAAGTCGCCGACGACGTTCGACACGGCGAGGTACGCGACCACGCGATCGACGTCGAGCGGGCCGTCGCCCGCGAAGAGGCGCGCAGGATCCGCGGTCGCGACCTGCGCCAGCCGGGCGAGATCGCCGTGCGACTCGTCCTTGCCGCCGTCCTGCTCGAAGCGCGGCGCGTCGTCGGGATAGAGGTCGCAGCCGAACTCGCCCTCGTAGAGCGTGCCGTCGTCGTCGCCGTACAGGCGCTCGAGCAGCTCGTCGTCGACCGCCTCGATGTCGAGGTAGAGACCGAGGTCGTGTCCGTCGAGCCGCAGCTGCGCCCAGCCGGTGCGCGGCGCGGGTACGCCGAGGTCGCGGTGCAGGCGATAGGCGAGCGCCTCGCGCACCATCGTCGGATCCTCGACGAGGTTGTTGAGCACGAGCTCGCGCTGTCCGAGGAAGCGCCGCTTCTTGACGTACTTGTCGAAGCGGATCTTGAACGACGGCTTCCGGTCGAGGCCCTGGCGCGAGCGGTTGCCCTTGAGGCGCACCGCCACGTCGGGATACGTCACCCCGGCGTAGCGGAAGGTGCCGTGCACCCACTCCTTCGGCGCGCGCGCGAGCGACTGGCGCGCGGCGGCGTCGAGCTCGAGCTCGAAGCGGGGCACCAGCCGCTCGCCGAACAGCTCGTCGCCACGGCGCGCGATCGTCGAGGCGTCGCTCTCGCGCTGCGTGCATGCGGCGGCGAGGAGGACGCTCGTGACGATCGCGAGCGCGGCCGTGGCTCTCATACGGTCAGGGAACGCTCGGCGGATCCTCGGGGGTGCCGGGCGGCGGCGGGGGCGGCGTCTCGGGCGGCGTCTCGGGCGGCGGCGGGATGCAGTCGCAGTCGACGCCGTCGGGCTGACCGTCGCCGTCGCCGTCGGACACCGAGCTGTCGTCGGCGCTGTCGGCGGAGTCGACGGTCGAGTCGGAGTCGGACGCCGAGTCGGACGCCGAGTCACCGCCGCCGCAGTCGGCGTTGGAGTCGGAGTCGCTGTCGGCGTCGTCGGAGTCCGACATCGAGCAGTCGCCGCCGTCATGACCGTCGTCGTCGTCTTCGCCGGTGACGTTGGGGTCGTCGTCACCGTCGCTGTCGCCGGTGCTCTCGTCCGTGCTCTGGCCGCTGTCGCTGGCGCTGTCCGAGTCGCTCTCGGTGTCGCCGCAGACCAGATGGTCGAGGCTGCCGTCTCCGTCGACGTCGCGGTCGAGGCGATCGACCTCGTCGACGGGCACGCAGACGATGCCGTGCGTGGTGTCGTAACACGCGATCGATTGACGCGTGCTGGCAGAGGATGTCGTGCACGCGGCGAGCGCCGCGGCACCGATCAACGAAGCGAGGAGCAAAAGGTGGCGCATGGGGAGGACCTCCGATGACGCGCCATCGCAAGCGTCGTGCCTTCGCGCTCGCCGATCCAAGGTTGCGAAACCACGCTCGCGCGCGACTGCATGTGTGCAACGCGCGGACGATCGCGCTGTACGGATCCAGCGCTGCGCAACGTCGCGCGGCGTGACTACTGTGGCCCGGCTTGCGGTCCGCGCACGAGCACGCCGGGGAGCGCGCCGGTCAGCTCGCTCGCCTCGACGATGGGCACGCCGGCGCACAGCGTCAGGTCGTAGCCGCGCGCGCGCTGCACCAGGCGTCGGCCACCCGCCGGCAGATCGTGCGCGACCTCCGGATCGGTGAAGGCGAGGCGGTCGTAGTCGATGACGTTCACGTCGGCGCGATAGCCGGGCGCCAGGACGCCGCGATCGCGAAGCCCGTAGAACCACGCGGTGTCGCGCGTCTGGCGCTGGATCACGAGCGGCAGCGGCAGCCGCTCGCCGCGCGTGCGGTCGCGCGTCCAGTGCGTGAGCATGAACGTCGGCATCCCGCCGTCGCAGATGGCACCGCAATGCGCACCCGCGTCCGAAAGTCCCATGCGGGTACGCGGGTGGAGGTGCATCGCGCGCGTCATCGACAGATCGCCGTACGCGTAGTTGAAGAGCGGGAAGTACACCATCGCCTTGCCGTCACGCTCGCCGAGCGCGTCGTACGCGACCTCGAGCGGCGGGCGACCCTCGCGCTGCGCGCGCGCGGCGACGCTGTCGGCCGCGGACGGCTCGTAGTCGATGGCGTCGCCCTGCGGGTACATCTTCGAGAAGGCGCGCATGATGAAGTTTCCAAACGGGCCCGCGTCGCCTGGCTTCTCGGCGAGGATGCGCGCGCGCACGTCGGGGTTGCGGAGCGCGGCGCGGAGCCCATCGCCGCGGTGCTCGCGCGCCACCTCGAGGAACGTCGGGTGCGTGACGAAGGGATGCGCGGTCAGCTCCCAGCCCATGAGGATGCCGATCGAGCGACCTGCGGTCTGCGCCCACACGTCGAGGCCGTCGGCGGCGCACTCGTCGAGCAGCGCCAGGCACTGGCGCCACAGCTCGGGCGCCCAGTCGGGCTGGTTGAGGTTGAACACCACGCGCACGCCGAGCGCGGCCAGCTCGCGCATGTAGCCGAACGCCTTGGGCGCGTCGGTGTGCTCGACGACGTTCTGGAACACGCCGTGGCCGGCGGCGCGCATGGCGCGGCCGATCGCCATCAGCTCGTCGGTGGCGGCGAAGGTGCCGGGCACCAGCGCGCCCTCGATGGTCTTGTGCAGCGACGTGCGCGATGTCGAGAAGCCGAGCGCGCCCGCGCGCAGCCCGCGCTCCACGATCTGCGCCATCGCGGCGACCTCCTCGGCGGTGGCGTTGGCCTCGCTGGCGCGCTCGCCCATCACGTATGCGCGCACCGGGCAGTGCGGGACCTGCGCGCCGAGGTCGAGCGCGCGCGGCTGCGCGGCGAGCACGTCGAGGAACTCGGGAAACGTCTCCCAGCCCCAGCGGATGCCCTCGTGCATGGCGGCGCCGGGGATGTCCTCGACGCCTTCCATCATGCCGATCAACCAGTCGTGCTTGTCGGGGTGCGCCGGCGCGAAGCCGACGCCGCAGTTGCCCATGATGACGGTGGTGCAGCCGTGCCAGCCCGACGGCGTGAGGTACGGATCCCACGACGCCTGCGCGTCGTAGTGCGTGTGCATGTCGACGAAGCCGGGCGTGACGATCTTGCCGCGCGCGTCGACCTCGCGCTGGCCGGCGCCGACGTCCTTCCCGACCGCGACGATGCGATCGTCGGCGATGGCGACATCGGCCTCGGTGCCCTCGGCGCCCGTGCCGTCGAACACGAGCCCCCCTCGGATGACGACATCGTGCATGAGGTGCTGAGCGTAACAGACGGCTGGGGTAGCTTCCGCGGGATGGCGAAGCGTCACGTCCACCGAGCCGGCGACTGGTCGTCGGTGGCCGTGCGCCTCGACGAGATCATCAGCGCGCACACCGGGCAGGATCCGTTCGAGGAGGCGCTGACGCTCCTGGTCGCGCGGCTGGCCTACGAACGCGGCGGACGGCGCGGCGCCTTCATTAATGATGCGCGCGGCGCGGTGACCCGGGTAGACGGCCTGGTCGCGGCGGCCGCGAAGCGCTGGCCGGGAATCCTCGGCACCGGCGAGCCCGACCGCCGCACGCACCTCTCCGGCGCCGAGCTCGTCCGCTGCGCCGCCGTCCTCGACGACGTCTCGCTCCTCGCCGACGACCTGGTCGGCCTCGACGCCATCTTCGAGCACATCACCACGCGCGTCGCGAAGGGCGCCAAGGGTCAGTTCTTCACGCCGCGCCACGTGATCCGCGCCATCGTCGCCATGCTCGCCCCCGCCGCCGGCGAGCACATCGTCGACCCCGCCTGCGGCTCCGCCGGCTTCCTCACCCACGCCCTCGCCGCCTGCCCCGCCGCCCACGTGCACGGCTTCGATCTCGACCCTCGCGCCGTCCGCGTCGCGCGCGTCATGCTCCACGGCCGCGGCCTCGCCACCATCGCCGACTCCCTGGGGACAGGTTCCGGGGTCGCAAGCACTCTCGATCGCTCACGAATCTCCCCTCAACGACAAAGCACTTTCGATCTCGTCCTCACGAACCCACCGTTCGCCGGCGATGTCGGCGACGCGTACCGCGATCGCTACGAGCTGGCGCGCGCTGGTCGTCGCGTCGAGCGCGACGTGCTGTTCATCGAGCGCTGCATCGAGCTGCTCCGGCCCGGCGGGCGCTTCGCGATCGTCCTGCCGCACAACAAGGTCGGCGGCGACGCGTGGGCGTTCGTGCGCGCCTGGCTACTCGAGCGCGCGCAGGTCGCCGCGGTGATCGGCCTCGGCCGCAACACCTTTCAGCCGCACACGAGCATCAAGGCGTGCGTCGTGATCGGCGTGAAGCGCGCACGCCCGGTGTCGCTCGCCGCCGCGCGCGTCGAGGACATCCTGTTCTTCCTGAGCGAGCGCGCCGGCAAGGACGTACGCGGCCGGCTGGTGCGGCGCGCCGACGGCGCCGTCGATCACGACCTCGACGAGGCCGTGCCGCTGGTGCGGCGCGCGCTCGAGAGCGCCGGTGCCGCCGGCGGCGCGATCGCGGAGGCGGGCTGATGGGCCGCCACGTCACGCGCACCGTCGCCGAGCTCGGTGACGACCTCTGCCTCGCACCCGAGCGCTTCGATCCGCGCCGCACCGTCGCGATCACGGGCACGCGCGCCGGTGGCGCCGCGACGGACCGCCTCGGGGACCTCGTCGACATCATCACCGACAACGTGACCGGCGCGTCGTTCGCCGCGACGGCCCGGGTGCTCGTCCTCGACACCACGCACGCGTGGGACGGCTTCGTGCTCGCGCGTCACGCGCCGGTCGCGCCCACCGAGCTCGGCAGCGCCAAGCGCGCCCTCGCTTCCGGCGACGTCATCATCTCGCGCCTGCGCCCGTACCTGCGCCAGATCGCGTTCGTCGACGACGGCCTGTTCGAGCGTCGTTCCGGCGGCGGCGCCGCCGACGCCGTCGTCGCGTCGACGGAGTTCTACGTGCTGCGAGGGCGCGCCGCCCGCAGCGGCCGCGATGCATTCGACGCCGCTTGCCTCGTGCCGTACCTGCTCTCCGCGCCGGTGCAGGCCGCCCTCGCCGCCGGACAGGAGGGCGGACATCACCCGCGCTTCGAGCGCGCGCAGCTCGAGGATCTGCCCGTCCCCGCGTTCCTGTCGCGCCGCGCCCGCGCCATCGCCGCCGAGGTCCGCACCCTCGCCCGCTCGTTCCGCGCCACGCTCGTCGACGGCCGCGCGCTCGTCGCCGACATCGAGCGCCGCATGCGCTAGCACGGTACGATGGCGCCATGAGCAACCTCGGGGAACCGCTCGCGCGGTCGCTGTGCGCCCTCGCCTTCGCGTTTGCGTCCGCCTGCGCGTGCGGCGGCGCGCCGGCCGCGAAGGACACCACGGCCGCCGGAACCGGCCTCGGCACGGGCACGGGCACGGGCACGGGCACGGACACACCGGCGCACGCCGCGATCGCCATCCCCTCGCGCATCAAGGGCCGCTACGCGCTCGCCGGCACGGCGACGCACGTCGCGCCCATCGCGCACGCGCGTGTGTTCGTCACGCTCGACGCGAGCGGCGCGGCGCACGTCGGCGCGGTCGGCAAGGACGCCCTCGACGGCGGCACGCTGGTCTCGATGCCTCGTCAGTCCGAGCACGGCACCGACGACACGCCCGCCGGCACGCCGCTGCTGCGCGACACGGTCGCCGCGCTGCTCGGCACCGGCGCACCGCCGCGCATCCTCGACGCGCCGTCACGCGAGGAGCTGCGCACGAGCGGCTGCACGCACTGGCCGCCGGATCAGCCGCGCGCCGTGAGCTGGGGCTCGAGCAAGGCCATGCGCTTCGAGGTGCTCGCCTTCGCGCGATCCGCCGGCGATCCGACGCCGGCCGAGGCCACGGTCCTCGTCGCCGACGCGGCCGCCCCCGCCATCCGCCTCATCCAGGCCGCAGACGACGTGCCGGTCGCGCGCATCGCGGTCGACCGCGGCAAGGACGACGCCGTCGCGCTCGCTCTCGTCGTCGGCGGCGCGGTCGCGCTCGGCGATCCGGTGTGCATCGCCGCCAACCGCAGCGTCATGATCGAGCTCGGCACGATCGAGGTGCGCGGCGACGGCATCGACCACGAGTCGTTCGGGTCGTTCACGATGTCCGAAGGCACCGGCACGTTCGATCACGATGCCTTCGTCACCGCGTACAAGGCGGCGCTCGCCGCCAACCAGCTCGGCGACCGCCAGACCCTCGTGCACGTCGACCACACCGTCCCGGTCGCGACGCTGGTGGGCGTCATGGACGCCATGCTGGAGGCCGGCGAGACCCGCTTCATCCTCCACGCCATGCCCGACCTCTCGAAACCGTAACGCCTCGTTACTCGCAGCCCGGCGCACGCGGTAACGGCTCGTTACTCGTGCCGGTGCCACCCACCTGCAATCGCGCGACATCACACGCGCGCCTGCAGGCACGGCGACTGCAATTCGTCGGCGACATGCGCACGCTCCACCCCGCCCGGTTCGCGTTTGCCGTCGCCCTGCCCACCCCCACGCCCACGTCGGCGCCCGCCGACGACTCTCCGGGCACCACGTTCCGCGGCCTCGCGATCATCGCCGCCGTCGCCGGCGCGATGTTCGCGGCCGGCTGCAGCGACGACCCCGCCGACGAGACGCCGGACGCCGGCGCGCCGCTGCTCGAGGCGCCGCCGGCTGGCACCGGCCGCCAGCTCGCGATGGACGTGGCCATCGCGCCCGGCCAGGAGACCGAGCAGTGCCAGTACGTCGTCGTCGATCAGCAGGTCGACATCACGCGCTTCGAGCACGTGTACACCCGCGGCTCGCACCATCTCCTCCTCTATCAGACGGATCTCTCGCCGTCGGCCGTGACGGCCGAGCGCTTCGATTGCACCGGCGCGCAGTTCACGGAGCTCGGCGTCGCCGGCATCGCGTACGCCGCGCAGGTGCCAGCCGGCGACCTCGCGTATCCGACCGACGTGGGCCTGCGCGCCGAGGCCGGCTCCGTGCTGCTGGTGCAGACCCACTACCTGAACGCGTCGGCCGAGCCGCTCGAGGCGCAGGTCCGCCTCAACCTCTGGTACTCGCCGCAGCCGGCGCCGATCCTCGCCGGTACGCTCTTCTTCTACGACTGGGCGATCCACGTCCCGGCCGGACAGCCCGCGAGCGCGCACATGCGCTGCGCGGTTCCGGAGGACGTGACGCTCGTGTTCGGCATGTCGCACATGCACAAGCGCGGCGTCGGCTATCGCGCCGAGCTCGAGGGCACGGGCGCGAACGCGGCGCCGACCGAGCTGTTCGCGACGACCGAGTGGGAAGGCATCGAGCCGCGCCGCTACGCGCCCGCGATGGCGGTCCAGGGCGGCTCGACGATCGACTATCGCTGCGATTTCCAGGGCGAGGCGGGGCGCGACATCGTCGAGGGCCCGTCGGCCGACGCCAACGAGATGTGCATGTTCATCGCGTCGTATTACCCGCGCATGGACACGCCGACCGAGCTCTGCGCCGGCCCCGGCTCGGGTCCCGTGTTCACGGGTACGAAGACGTGCAACGAGACGCTCAGCTGCGTGCGCGGCGCGGGTGACGACGCGGTGGCGTCGGAGACGTGCCTGCTCGACACGTGCGCGGCGTCGAGCGCGCCGGCGGTAGAGCTGATGAAGTGCGTGAACTTCCAGTGCGGCGCCCAGTGCGCGCAGGGCCAGGCGCAGTGCGATTCGTGCGCGCTCAACACGTGCGGCGCACAGCTGAACGGCTGCTACGACGCCGGCTGCTGATGCGCCGATCGCGTGCGCTGTCCGCAAACCGGACGCCACCCCGGCCGGGATCCGGCCGCGTGCCAGCGTAGACCGTTGAAACCACGACGAGGGCGTCGTGGTCCGTCGCTTGCTCTCGTCGCGCCGCGAACCACATGCGGACGGAGAGCAAGATGCGTCGAGTCGAGCGGGTGTTGTTGATGTGCGCGAGCGCGTGCGCGGCCGCGAGCTGCGCGGAGGCGACGAGCGGCGGCGGCGACGGGCGCGCGCAGTACGTGCGCGAGGTGCGCGGCGCGAGCGTGCATCGCGAGGCGGTGCGCGGCGTGAAGGCGGACGGCGCGGTCGAGCTCGGCGAGGTGCTTGCCTCGTCGACGGAGCTGCGCGCCACGCTGGGGGCGTTCGACGCCGGCGACTTCGCGGTGACGACGACGGCGCCCGGCGACGGAGGGCTCACGATCGTGAGCGGCCGGCAGACGGTGGGCGACATCCCGATCGTCGACAGCCACATCTACCTGGCGATGGCAGCGGGGCGGCTCCTGGCGTCGAGCTATCGCGTCTTCGACGGCGCGGAGGTCGACGTGGCGCCGGCGATCGATCGCGCGCGCGCCGAGGAGCTGGGCCGCGAGGTGCTGCGGGCGCCGGCCGATGCGCCGGTGCGGGAGGCGGCGCTCGTGATCCGCGAGCTCGAGGGCGAGCTGGCGCTGGTGTGGGACGTCACGATCGACGAGCACGTCGGGCGCGCCGTGGTGCGCGCCGCGGGTACGCGTGCCGGCGTGGCCGACGCGATCGACGACCGCGTCTTCGAGACGCGCGGAACGGTGTCGGCGTGGATCGCGGTCGGCGGCGCGCCCGGTGCGCGCGGAACCGCGCAGCGAGTCGCGCAGCGCGACGTGACCGTGCACGCGGGCAGCGCGAGCGACACGACCGGCGGCGATGGTGCCTATGCCGTCGACGCGGCGGCGGGCTCGACGGTGGCGGCGGCGGTCGTCGGGCCGGCGGTGCGCGTGAAGTCGAGCGGGTCGCCCGGCGTGAGCGCGAGCGCGCCTGCGGCCGCGATCGTCGATCTCGACCTGGGCGCCGAGAGCGGCGAGCGCGTGCTGGCGCAGACCACGGCGTTTCACTACGTCACGGCGACGCGCCGCTTCCTGATGGACAACGGGATCGCGGCGTCGGCGCTGGGCGCGCCGGTCACGACGTACGTGAACCTCGCGGACACGTGCAACGCGTACTTCTCGCCGGGCGGGCGCACGCTCAACTTCCTGCGCTCGGGCGGCGGCTGCAACAACAGCGCGGAGGCGACCATCGTGGCGCACGAATACGGCCACTTCGCCGACGAGATGTTCGGCGGGATCATGGACGGCGGCCTGAGCGAGGGCTGGGGCGACGTGCTCGCCTGCTACCTCGTGAAGAGCCCGAAGGTCGGGCCCGATCTGTTCCAGGACGGCGAGCCGCTGCGCACCTGCGACAACAGCTATCGCTTCCCGGCCGACGGCGAGGACGAGGAGCACGACCTCGGCCAGGCGTGGGCAGGGTTCGCGTGGCACCTGCGCGCGGGGCTGGTCTCCTCGATGGGCGCCGAGCGCGGTGACGCGATGGCGCGCGCGCTCGTCTTGCCGTCCCTGGCGAGCAACACGCCCGACATCCCCTCGGCGGTGCGCGAGGTCTTCCTGCGCGACGACGACGATGACGATCTGTCCAATGGCACGCCGCACTGGGACGTCCTCATCGCGGCCGCGCGTCGCCATGGCCTCGACTTCGTCGTCGATCGCGACGTGGCGCCGCCGTCGGCGGTGACGGACCTCGCCGCGACCGCCGTGTCGCCGACGTCGGTGACCGTGCGCTGGACCGCGCCCGGGGACGACGGCGCCGCGGGCACGGCCGCGCGCTACGAGCTGCGCTGGTCGCCCGACCCGATCGACGAGTCGTCGTTCCGGCGCGGTGCGCGCGTGCGCCTGGGCGCGCCCTCGGTGGCAGGCGCGCGCGAGTCCGCGTCGTTCACGGTGCCGCCCGGTGGCCGCATCTACGTCGCGATCCGCGCGGCCGACGAGCTCGGCAACCTGAGCAAGCTCTCGAACGTCGTCGCCCTCGACCTGCCGGGGCCCCGCACGATCTTCGGCGAGGACGTCGAGCACGGCCGCGGTGCGTGGGAGACCACCGGCCTGTGGCACATCACGAAGCTGCGCTCGTCCGGCGGGCAGCACGCGTTCTGGTACGGCCAGGAGGCGACCGGCATGTACGACACCGACGGCCAGCCCAACCGCGGGACCCTCGTCTCGCCGATCATCGACCTGCGCGGCGTCGCGTCGCCGCGTCTCAGCTGGCGCGAATACGCCGACGTCGAGATCCTCGAGCTGTACGACGTGCTGCGCGTCGAGGTGTTCGACGTCGATCATCCCGACCTCGTCCTCGACGCGACCAAGTCCGACGCGCGCACGCCGGCCTTCCAGACCCGCCTGCTCGATCTCTCGGGCATGGGAGATCGCCGCGTCCGCATCCGCTTCACCTTCGACACCGTCGACGGCAACAGCAACCGCGGCGAGGGCTGGTACGTCGACGACATCCGCCTGTTCGGCGAGGCGTCGCCCACGCCGCCCACGCCACAGCCCGGGGCGCTGCTCGTCAACGAGATCCTCGCCGATCCACCGACCGGCTATGACGCCAACCGGGACGGCGTGGCGTCCACGACCTCCGACGAGATGATCGAGCTCGTGAACACCGGCGGCGCACCGCTCGACCTCTCCGCCGCGACGATCGCCGACGCGACCGGGGTGCGCGCGACCCTTCCGGCGGGCACGGTCCTGGCGCCCGGCGAGGTCCTCGTCATCTTCGGCGGCGGCGTCCCGCGCCTCCCCGACGTGCGTGCCCTCGCGCTCGGCCCGCTCGGCCTCAACAACGATGGCGACACGCTGACCATCGCGCGCCCTGGCGGCCAGGTCCTCACGACCTGCGCCTACGGCGCCGACGGCGGCGACGACCAGTCGCTGACCCGCGCTCTCGACGGCGACGCGCGCTCGCCGCTCGTGAAGCACCGCACCCTCGCCCCGACACCCGCCTCGCCCGGCACCCGCGCCACCGGCCAGCCCCTGTAGCGCTCGCTCGCAGTGGGGCCTCGGCACGGTCACCCGGGCGAGATAGACTTCCCTGATGTCGACCATCGAGTCCCCAGCGCAGCCGTCAGAGCCCGGCGAGCTGGACGGGGTTGATGACGGCGTCGACGTGTCACTGATCCGATGGATGCTTTCGCTCACGCCCGCCGAACGGCTCGCCGTTCTGCAGGGATTCGCAGACAGCGTCGCCGAGCTTTCGCGTGCCAGGACCGGCGCCTAGATTCAAGGACGTCCTCGAGGTCCTGGCCCGCCATCACGTCGACTTCATCGTGGTGGGCGGCGTCGCCGCGGTGCTCGGCGGCGCGCCGATCTCGACCGTCGACGTCGACATCGTGCAGGCACGTGATCCGGACAACGTTGGACGTCTGTTCGCGGCGCTGACGGACCTCGACGCGCGGTATCGCGACCCCGGTGGTCGAGCTCTGCGACCCGACATCGCGGGCCTGTCGGGCGACGGCCATCACCTGTTGGTGACCCGATCCGGTCCGCTCGACGTGCTCGGGCGCATCGGCGCATCGGAATCGTACGCCGAGCTCGTTGCTGAGTCGGTCGAGTACGCGATCGACGCGATGACGATCCGGGTCCTGGGCCTGGCAGCGCTCATTCGCACGAAAGAGGCCGCGGGCCGGCCGAAGGATCACGCCGTGCTCGCGATCTTGAAGCGCACGCTGGCGGAGTCTCGCCGCGGATGACTACTCGATGCGGATGATCGGGCGCTCGATGTCGCGCACGGAGACCACGGCGTCGGGCGCGGCGCGCAGCTCGGCCGAGGTCGGGAAGTCCTCGGGTCGGATCTGGCCGAGCTCGCGCTCGCACAGACGCGACCAGGAGGAGAACCAGCCGAAGTCGGTAGCGGCCTTCAGGCAGGCGCCGAACGCCTCGACCGATCGGTCCTCGTAGCGGTCGCCCTCGGTCTCGAGGCGCGAGCAGTAGATGTCGACAGCGTCCTCGTAGGGGCGGAGGAAGGCGGGGATCTCGGCGGTGTAGAGCGCGTCCGAGAAGGTCTGCGCGATCTGGCCGACGCGCGCGGCGCCGGCGATCGCCGTCGCGGGGTCCTTCACGTCCTTGACGAGCTTCAGGTACTGGCCCGCCGCCGCCCCGGCAAGCGCGTCCTTCTGCTCGAACCACGCGTTCAGCCGCTTGTCGGATCGCGCCTTCGCCGCGGCGTGCGCCGGATCGAAGTCGAGGCCCTCGGGGAACTTCACTGCGAGGAACTCCTCGAACGTGACCTCGGTCTTGTGGAAGCGCGCCAGCGCGTACGCGTGCTTCGCCGCGCGCGGGTCGCCGCCGGGGAACGTGCCGCCGCGCCGCTCGTACTCGCCGATCGCCTGCGCGAACGCCGCCATCGCCGCCGCCGCCTTCTTCGGATCGCGCTTCACGAGCGTGACCTTCAGCTTGGTGGGCGGGCCGCATTGCGCCTTGCTCGCAGCCGCGCGCACGCGCCGCGTCGCCTTCGAGCCGACGGCCCGCTCGCGCACGATCTTCACGCACGAGCCGTCGACCAGCGCGACCGGGCAGGCCTGATCCCACAGGATCTGGCCGATGCGCGCGTACGCGACGACCACGCGATCGCCGCCACCCTTGGCGCCGTACTTCGCCAGGTACGCCTTGTAGTGCGCGACCACCTCATCGAGGTCGCCGCGCTTCTCGAGGATCGACGCCATGCTGAAGAACGCGTCCGCCGCCGCGCCCGGCGCCTTGCCGCCGAACTTCTTCACGAAGTACGAGGTGTCGGCGATGGCCTGTTCGTCGTGCCCCAGCCCCTTGCGGAAGATCACCGCGTCGTTCATCACTTCGAACGCGTCGGCCTCGCCCGCGTACTTCTTCGCGTACTCCTCGAAGCTCGACGACGCGCGATCGTAGAACGCGACCCGCGCGTACACGTTGCCGAGCCGCGCCAGCGCGCGCGCCGCCGCCGGCGAGCTCGGGAACCGCTCGCGCAGCTCGGTGTACACGTCGATCGCCGCCGAGAGCGAGCGCCCCTCCTCGAACAGCACGCCCGCGTTGTAGAGGACGTCGTCGAGCTTCTCGGCGACGCCCGCCGCCGGGTTGCGCTTCACCTCCGCGTTGAAGATGGCCAGGTACCGGTTGCCGCAGCCCGCGAGCTGCGCGAAGTCGCCGGTCTTGCGCGCCGCGGCCTCGCACTCCTGCGCGTCGATGCGATCCGCGATGCGCGTGATGTCGCCGATGCGCACGCCCAGCGCGCTGCGATCCTGCTGGTCGTTCGCCGTCAGGAACCTCGGGTTCGCCGCGAACCAGTTGCCCCACTCGGTGACCTTCGCGTGCTGGCCGGCGACGACGTACACGTTGAGCGTGATGTCGGCCGACCACAGCGCGGTCTCGTGCTCCGGGTGCTGCTTGATGATGTCCTCGAAGATCGGCAGCGCCTCGGCGTGGTGATCCCAGTGGCGGAGCACGTTCGCCTTCACGAACGACAAGGTCACGCGCTCCGGGTCGCGCGCCGCACCCGACTCCGGGACGTACGTGAGGTAGTCGTCGATCGCTGCGATGAGGCCCAGCTCCGCCGCCGGCAGGTCGCGCGGCGCCGGAAGCTTCCCGCCGCCGCCGCCACCGCTCCCCGGCTTCACGCTGTCGGGGTCGATCGCGACCGCCGCGATCTTGGGACGCGGATCGATCGCCAGCGCGTTGCGCCACGCATCGACCGCGCCCGAGGCCGCGTCCTTCTTCACCGCCGCCGGCACGTGCTTCGCCTTCACGACGCGCGTGAACGCCGCGGCCGCCGCCTTCCACAGCTCGTGCCCCTTGCGCTGATCGGGCTCCTTGTCGGCGCGCATCCACGCCAGCTCGGCCTGGTACTTCGCGGTCTCGCCCCAGTCGGCCGCGCCCGGAAACCCCTCCAGGTACGCGCTGTACAGGCGATCCGCCGCCGCCAGCACGTCGAGGTCGAACGTCTTCGCGCCCTCGTTGTGAAACGCGCGCGCCAGCTCACCCGACATCGCCGCCGCGTTGGCCGCGCAGTCGGCCGCTTCGCTCGGCGGCAGCGCCTTCTTCGCGGCGAGCGCGCGCTGCAGCTCGGTCAGCCGCACGATCTCGTCGACCTTGTCCTTCATCGACGTGCCCGGCGTGGTCAGCATCTCGACCGCGATGTCGTGCTGCCACGCGCACACGTGCGCGCTGGTCGGCGCCTCCTCGATGAGCTGGCGATACGCGTACACCGCGCGATCGCTCTTGCCCTTCTCGACGTACAGCTCGGCCAGCGTCTCCATCATCGCGAGCGCGGACGCGCCGTCGAGCTTCTCGAGGACCTGCCATGCCTTCCGCACGTCGCCGAACTCGCTGAACGCGCGGACGAAGTCGCGCCGGGCCGCGCCGTGCAGCGACGCCTGCTTCGTGTCACCCGCCGTCTCGCGCACCACCGCCAGGAACTCGCGCCCCGCGCCCTCGTTGTCGCCCGTGTTGAGGCGCACCCACCCGAGCATGAAGCGCGCGTACGTGTGCACGTTCGACTTCGGGAACTTCAGGACCTTCTCGTAGAAGCTCGCCGCGTTGCCAAGCTGGTTCTGCTCGAAGAAGTAGTCGGCGAACGCGAGGTACGCGTGCGGCACGTACTTCGAGGCCGGATGCTCGGTGAGCAGCGTCTCGTACACCTCGCGCGAACGATCGCGGTCGGCCTTGGTCGTGCTCTGCTGCAGCGCGAACGCGTACGAGAAGAGCGCGCGATCCATGCGCGGATACGCCTTGTAGCGCCGGTCCTGCGTCAGCGTCTGGTAGGCCTGCTCCGCCTCCTTGCGCGCCTTCACCGAGAGCTTGCCGTGCTGCTTCGCCTCGCCCGGCTGCCCCGCCAGCTCGAGCCGCACGCCCTCGAGCCGGTGGAAGCGCGCGAGCTGCGCCAGCGTGTCCGCGAGCCGGAAGTAGAGGTCCGCCTTCTCGATCGGCTCGCTGTCGGGCGTGTCGTCGATGAGCCGCCGCAGAAGCTCGATGGTCTGCTCGCGCAGATCGCGCTTCTCGCCCTCCTGGGCGAGGATCTCCTCGCCGGTCGGCAGCTTCGGCGGCGCGACCGTGCCCTTGCCCTTCGGCTTGGGGCGCGTCCGCTCCGAGAGCTCGACACCTACAGTGACCGGTTTGTTGCGGCGGTAACGTGCCGGCTGCGCGTCGGCCGTCCCGGCCATCGCGCAGAGCACGCCCACCACGATCGCGGAGCGAACGTGCGGCATGGCACCCGAGAGACGCGTACGCCGCGCGCCGGTTGCACCAAAACGCTACGGCCTCGCGATCTCGACGTCAGTAGCCGTACAAACTGCCCTGCGGCGCGCGCTCCTCGACGAGCTGCAGCATCGCGCGGCCCAGCTCCACCTCGGGCGCCAGGTCGGGCGCGCCGATCGCCGCCGCATCCGCCGCGAAGCGGTCCTGCGCCGCGCGCATGATCGTCGTCGCGAGCGCGGGGTCACCGCCGTAGGCGGCCGCGGCGTCGTGCATCCCCGACACCAGGAGCGCCAGCGCCGTCGTGCGTGCCGTGGACTCCTGCGCGAACCACTGGCCGCGCTCGTCGACCGCGGCACCGTCGCGCGCCGCGCGCACCGTCGACGTGCGCACCACACCCGACGGGTTCTCCCACGACAGGTCGGCATCGGCGTACGCCAGGTCGAGCGCGCCCGCGGTCTCCTCGGCGAGCGACAGCAGGAGCGCGCCCTTCCGCTTCGACAGGAACACGGTCGCCACGTCGAGGCGCGGATCCTCGCCGAAGCCGGTCGGGAAGCCGTAGCCCTGGTCGATCGCGAGCCCCGAGCTGTGGCGCACGTCGACGGCGAGGTCGTACGCGATCGGCACCGTGAACCACGGGTACTCGTCGGTGACGAACTCGGTGATGTGCTCGCTCTTGGTCATGCTGTACGCGTTCGCGCCGCGCACCTTGGCCATGCTCTGCATGACCTCGGGCCCCATGCCGAGCCCGAGCCCGACCACGGTGATATGCACGCCGTCCTCGGCGCCCTCGCTCACCAGGTTGTCGAACGCGGTCGGTGACGTCGGCCCCACGTTGGGCTGCACGTCGGTGAAGAGGATGACGCGCACGTTCTCGCGCCCCGCCGCGCGCGCCTCGCGCCCGAGCTGGTACGCGCGCACGAGCCCGCCGTACATGTCCGTCGAGCCGTTCTCGCGCAGCCCGTCGATGACGTTGCGGATGCGCGTCTCCTCGATCCCGCTGGTCAGCGGCAGGACGGTGCGGATGTCGCTGCCGTACGTGACGATCGCGACCTGATCGCGTCCTTCGATCGGATCGACCAGCGCGTGCAGGAGCTCGCGCGACAGCTCGCCCGGCGACGGGTACTCCCCGCCGTCGTCGTAGCCCCAGCCCATCGAGCCCGAGACGTCGACCGTCATGATGTAGGTCGTGTCGGGCCGCTGGAAGATCTCCGGATCGACGTTCGACGACATCCCGACCTGCAGCCACCCGCGCGCGTCGCCGTCGTGATCGGGCGCGACGCCCAGCGCCGCCCGCAGACACAACGTGTCGTTGCACGGCGCGCCCGCGAGCCCGAGGTCGTGCTCGCTGAACATGCCCTCGACGAGGAGCGCGGCCGCCGGCGGCACCTGCCCTTGCGCGATGAGCTCGCGCGCGAAGCGCAGGTCCTTGACGCCGCCCGGTGTGGCGCCGAAGTCGCCGCCCCCGCCCCATCCGCCCCCGCCGCACGCCACCACCCCGAACGAAGTCACGAAGGAAGCCAGGAGAAGGTGCGAGTTCCTCATGCACCGGCGTATCGCACTCGCCGTGCCGTGCCCTGCCAGGGCCTTCCGCCCACTTGGCGCGCGCTCGCCGCCCGGCGGATGAAGGGTCCGGACATCCATGTCAGGCCGCCGCCGCGCCTATACTCGCGGCCATGGCCAAGTCGGCTACCGCGCGCCGCCGGCGCAAGGTGACGTGGGCGCGCCGGTTCCGGCGTGTGGGTATGGCGTGGCAGAACGCCCTCGAGATCATGCGCGCCGGTCGACTCACCGCGCCCTACGGGGCGCCGTTCGAGGTCGTGATCACGACGCCGACCTACCGGCTGCGTCATTACAAGGCGGAGGGCGTCACCGCGCGCGGCAGATCGCTGCTCCTCGTCCCGCCGCTGATGGTGGCGAGCGAGGTCTACGACATCGCGCCCGACATCAGCTCGATCGCGTACCTGACGCGCGCCGGCATCGACGTGTGGGTCACCGACTTCGGCGCGCCCGAGCGCGAGGCCGGCGGCATGGAGCGCACGCTCGACGACCACGTGCGCTCGGTGTCGGAGGCGATCGACGAGATCCGCAAGACGACCGGCAAGGACGTGCACCTCGCCGGCTACTCGCAGGGCGGCATGTTCGCGTACCAGGTGGCCGCGTTCCGCCGCTCGGCGGGGCTGGCGTCGGTCATCACGTTCGGCGCGCCGGTCGACGTCCATCGCACGGTCCCGATCGCCGACGAGATCGTCGAGCGCGCCGTCGCCAGCCTGCAGAAGGCGGTGATGCTGCCGCTCGAGCACATCGACGGGTTGCCGGGGTTCCTGACGTCGACCGGCTTCAAGCTGCTGAGCGCGCGCAAGGAGATCGGACAGATGTTCGACTTCGTCGCGAAGCTGCACGACCGCTCGGCGCTCGAGAAGCGCGAGGCGCGGCGGCTCTTCCTCGGCGGTCAGGGCTTCGTGGCGTGGCCGGGGCCGGCGCTGCGCAAGTTCATCGACGAGATCATCGTCGCCAACCGCATGACGTCGGGCGGCATCGTGATCGACGGACAGACGGTGACGCTGGCCGACATCACGTCGCCGGTCCTGTATTTCCTCGGCGAGCGCGACGAGATGGGGCGACCGGCGGCCGTGCGCGGCATCAAGAAGGCCGTCCCCGCCGTCGAGGAGCTCTACGAGGTGAGCGTGAAGGCCGGCCACTTCGGCCTGGTGGTCGGGTCGACCGCGCTCGGCATCACGTGGCCGACGGTGGTGGAGTGGATCCGCTGGCGCGACGGCGACGGCGCGCGTCCGGTGCGCCTGGTCGAGGCGCGCGGCGCCGTGCCCGGGCCGGCGACCGAGCCCGACGAGGTCGACGACGAGCTCGAGGTCGAGGACGACGACATCGAGTCGGCGATCGGGGAGATCCAGTTCGACCTCGAGCTGGTGCAGGACGTCGTGGGCAACACGGCGCGCGCCGTGCTCGACCGCGTGACCGACGTGTCCAACGACCTCGGCGACTACCTCGACAACCTGCGCTGGCAGGTGCCGCGCCTGCGGCGGTTGCGGACGTTGCGCGACGACACCGCGATCTCGCTGGGCAAGACGCTCGCCGACCAGGCGCGCGAGATTCCGGATCGCACCTTCTTCCTGTGGAAGGACCGCGCGTTCACCTACGCCGAGGCCAACCGGCGCGTCGACGCGGTCGCGCGCGGGCTCATGCAGTGCGCGGTGCGGCCCGGGCTGCGCGTCGCCGTGCTGATGGACGGACGGCCGAGCTACCTGACGGCGTGCGCGGCGCTCTCGCGCATCGGCGCCGTCGCGGTGCTCATCGCGCCGGGGACGCCGGATGCGGCGCTGGGCCGTGCGTTCGACGTCGGCGAGTGCGAGGCGGTGATCGCCGACCCCGAGCTCGCCGCGCGCGTGCGTTCGGCGTGGGCCGGCAAGCTCCTCGTCCTCGGCGGGGCGCACGACACGAAGTCGTTGCCCGCGGGCGCGGTCGATCTCGAGAAGATCGATCCCGACGCCGTGCCTCCGCCGTCATGGTTTCGTCCGGATCCCGGACGAGCGCGTGATCTGGCGATGGTGATCGTCTCCGGCGGCGGCTTCGCGGCCCCGCGCGCCAGCCGCATCACCAACCGGCGCTGGGCGTTCTCGGCGCTCGGCGCGGCGGCGACGTGCACCCTGACCAATCGCGACACCGTGTACTGCTGCCTGCCGCTGCACCATCCGACCGCGATCCTGGTCGCGGCGGGCAGCGCGCTCGCCGGTGGCGCGCGCCTCGCGCTCGCGTCCGAGTTCCGCCCCGACGTGTTCTGGCGCGAGGTGCGGCGCTACGGCGTGACCATCGTGTTCTACGCCGGCGAGATGTGCCGGTCGCTGATCCACGCGCCGTTCGCCGTGGGCGAGCAGAACCATCCCGTGCGCCTGTTCGCGGGCAGCGGCATGCGCCCCGATCTGTGGCAGAAGCTGCTCGCGCGCTTCGGCTCGGTCGGCGTGCTCGAGTTCTACGCGTCGACCGAGGCGTCGGCGGTGCTGGCCAACGCGTCGGGCGAGAAGCTCGGCGCGGTCGGACGTCCGCTGCCCGGCAGCCCGGAGATGGCGATCGCGGCGTACGACTTCGACGCCGACGAGCTGGTGCGCGACACCAGCGGACGCCTGGTGCGCGCGCGCATCGACGAGCCGGGCATGCTGGTCGCGCGCCTCGATTCGCCTCGCGGCATCGCCGACGTGGCGCACCTGCCGCCGGCGCGGCTCCTGCGCGACGCCTTCTCGCCCGGGGACACCTGGTTCTTCACCGGCGACATCCTCACCATCGACAGCGGCGGCGACTACTGGTTCGTCGATCGCTGGGGCGACAGCATCAAGACCGCGCACGGGCCCGTGATGAGCCGCAGGATCGAGGACGCGCTCCACACCGTGCCGTCGGTGTTCAGCTGCGTGGCGGTGGGCGTGCCCCTCGATCGCGGCGAGGTGCCGATGGCGGCGTTCGCGCTCGCGCCCGGAGCGACGCTGGATCTCGCCGCGCTGGCGACCGCGGTGGCGGCGCTTCCGGAGCACGCGCGGCCGCGCCGCATCCGGCGCGTCGAAGGGATCCCGATGAGCGACGGCTTCCGTCCGCTCAAGAAGCCGATCCTCGATCTGGGTTTCGGCGACGGGCCCGACGTGTGGGAGTGGAGCGAGGCCAAGACGAGGTTCGTGTCGACCGGGGTAAGGAGTGGACGCGTGGTGGGCACCCAGGGGGCATGAGAGCGAAGAACTGGCCTGGTCTGGTCGTTGCGGCTGTGATGGCGGGGGCATGTGGCGGCGATGGCGGCGGGATCCCGCACTCCGATGGCGTGGGCCCCGCGCCCTTCGACCCCGGCGGGACGTACAGCCCGCAGGCGGTGCCGGGCCAGCTCGCGCCCGCGATCACGAACGCGCTGTTCCCGGCGCCCGTCGGCGCGAGCTGGAGCTATCGCGCGCAGACCGATGAGGGCGTGGAGACGATCGAGGTGCGCGTTCTGTCCGAAGCGCGGACGACGTGGGGCGCGATGGCGCGCGTCGTTCGGGACACGGCGTACTTGAACGACGTCATGATCGAAGACACGTACGACTGGTACGCGCAGGATCCCGACGGCAACGTCTGGTACCTGGGCGAGGACACGACCGAGTACGTGAACGGACAACCGGCCGGAACCGCGGGCGCCTGGGAAGCCGGTGTCGATGGGGCGCTGCCCGGCGTGGTGATGCTGGGCGCGCCGCAGGTCGGCATGGTGTACCGGCAGGAGTATTACGCGGGCGAGGCAGAGGACGTCGCCAACGTCGAGCGACTCGACGCATCGGTGACCGTTCCCGCAGGCTCGTGGAGCGGCTGTCTCGAGACCCGCGACCGCTCGGCGATCGACCCGGAGCTCGACGAGAGAAAGTTCTACTGCCCCGGCGTCGGCAACGTGCTCGTGCTGGAAGGTGGCGTCCGCGTCGAGCTGATCGAGTACGCTGGCTTGTGATGAGGGTCGTCGTCGGGGCTGTGGTCGCCGCGATCGTCACCGTGCTCGCGCACGAGGCGAGCGCCGACGCATGCGCTCCCGCGGCCGTCGTGATCGGCGACGATGGCCTCGTCCGCGCGATCGAGCTCGAGCTGCGCGCGCGTGGGATCGAGGTCGCCGGCGACGCCGGCGCGCCGGTCGACGGCGCTTGCGCCGTGCACGCCGAGGTGGCGCCGGAGGTCGACCACCGCATCCGCGTCACCGTCACCGACGGCGATGGTCGCACCGTCGAGCGGGTGACCGCCGACGCGGGTACGGCGGCAACGGCGATCGAGTCGTGGGCTCGACGCGACATGACCGATCCTCTGCTCGCCGGCCATGGGGTGATCCTCCCGTCCCGGGGGCCTCACGCGGTCGATCGTCCGGTCATCTCACCGGCGGCGCCCGCCCGTCGCCTCGAGGTAGGCGCGGCGCTCGACAGCGGCCTCAGCAATGATGGTGCGCTCTGGGGCGGGGTACGTGGCCGTGCGTGCGCGAGGGTCGGCGATGCCTGCGTCGGCGTACAGATCCGCTATGGCCGCGACCTCGAGGTCGCGGGCGACTCGGCGGCGCTCGACAACAGCCGCAGCGCACTCGACCTGACCGTCACCGTCGAGCTGCCGCTCGAGCGTGATCGCTGGTCGGTGGCGCCGGTGGCCGGCGCCGGCCAGTCGTCCCTCACGGCAGTGCGCGATCTCGTCGACGAAGAGGAGACCGAGCAAGCGTCGACCTGGCACCTGTTCGCCGGGATAGGCGCAGGCGCGCGGGTCGGCGCAGCGTGGCGCGTGCGTCTCGACGCCGGGGTCGCCTTGTCGCCGACGGCGGCGGCGCGTCTCGGTGAGAGCGACGGCGTGGACCGGCAGCTCGCCGCGCTGCCGAAGGCTCGCGGCTGGCTCGGCCTCGGCCTGTCGTACGAGGGTCTCTAGATGAGCCGCACCGTCGTGTCGTTCCAGCGTACGACGGGCGCCCCGGCGGAGATGTCCGACGAGGCGTTGCTCGCGGCCTGCGCGACGGGTGACGGCGCCGCGCTGGGTGCGCTCTTCGATCGCCACCACGACGGCGTACGCCGTTTCCTCGGCCGACTTTCAGGCACCGACGATCGCGACCTCGATGATCTGGTGCAGGCGACGTTCGAGATCTTGCCCCGCGCGGCGCGCCGCTTCGACGGACGCGCGCCGGTGCGCACGTGGCTCTTTGGCACGGCGGCGAATGTCGCCCGTCACCACGTGCGCTCCGAGATCCGGCGCAAGCGGGTCGTGGCGGCGGCGGCCGAGCTGCCACGGCGGGACGGCGACACCACAGCGGACGTGGTGGCGCGAGAGCGCGCGGTGCGCCTCGCCGACGCGATCGCGGCGTTGCCCGTGAAGCTGCGCGAGACGTTCGTGCTCGTCTATCTCGAGGGTGTGTCGGGTAAGGAGGCGGCGGCGATCCTCGACTGTCGCGAGGGTGCGATCTGGAAACGGCTGCACGAGGCTCGCGCACGGTTGCGCGACGCGCTCGAGGGAGCCCTGACATGACGTCCGCATGTCCCCCGCCCTACCAGCTCGAACGGGCCTACTGGTCCGGCGACGAGGCCACGGGCGATCACGTCCGCGGATGCGCCCGCTGCGAACGCGCATGGAGCGAGATCGCGACGCTGACCGCCATGGGTCAAGCGCTCGGGCCGCCGCCGCTGTCCGTCGACCGCCGCGAGGAGCTTCGGGCCACGATCCTGTCGAAGGTGGAGCCGCCCGCTCGCGCGTGGCGCCAAACGTGGTTCGCGGCACCCCTGATCGCGGCGGCCGTCGCAGCAGCCGCGGCCTGGTGGCTGTGGCCCGCGAAGACGCCGTCGATGGCGTCGGCGACCGACGGCGCCCTCGTAGCCGTCGAGCGGCGTAGCGCCGTGCTCGAGCACGCCGGCGCGCGATACCTCGTCGCGTCGGTCCAGCCCGACGAGATCGTGCGACTCGTGGAAGGGACCATCTCGGTACGCGTCGACGCGCTCGTGCCGGGAGAGCGATTTCGTGTCATCGCAGGCGACGCCGAGCTCGAGACGCGGAGCGGTGCGTTCGACGCGACCGCACGCGCCGATGCCCTGGTCTCTGTTCGCGCGATGAGCGGTGCGGTCGTCGTCCGGGCAAGCGGCGAGACGCGGACGGTGCGCGCCGGCGAGACGTGGGAGCTTGCGCCGGTGCAGACCGCTGCGGCATCTGCGGACGCGGCCGCGCACGCTGCCATCCCCGCGCCTGTCACGCGAGTCCCGTCACCCATCACGCGTCGTCCCTCGCCGGGCGGGAGGGTTGCGTCCACCAGCACGCCGGCAGAGGACGCGGTCGCTCTCGACGCGACCACGCCCGATGCCGCTGCGACCACGGCGGTCCCGACGCCCGCCATGCTCGCCTTCGACGACGCCTGGCGCGCGATGCGCATGAACGACTTCCGCGCCGCTGCGACCGCGTTCGATCGCGCCGCCCTCGTCGACGACACCGGCCCGCTGGCCGAGGACGCGCGCTTCTGGCGTGCCGCCGCGCTCGCGCGCGCCAACCGGCCCCACGACGCGATCGCGGCGTTCACATCGTTCCTCGATCGCCATCCTCGCTCGGTCCGGGCCGGCGAGGCCTCCACGATGCTCGGATGGCTGCTGCTCGACCGTGCGACTCCCCCGACCACTGCCGATCTCGACCGCGCGTCCGCCCTCTTCACGGCGGCGACCCGCGATCCATCAGCGCGCGTCCGCGACAGCGCGGCGCGCGGGCTGCGTGCGGTCGGTGCAGCCTCGGCCGTCGCGCCGCTCCCGCGATGACACTGGCGTCTTCGCCGACTCCATGCCACGCTCGCGTCCGAAGGCTGAGTTCGGGCTTCCTTCTCTACCAACCTTAGAACTAGCTCGGGCGATTTCCTTCATTTGCTGGACCTGACGGTCCGGGGGTGGGCGACGGTGACTGACCGTCTCGCCCAGTCTTTTGTCTGGAGGGTGGAGATGAGCACGTCTGTCCGCGACATGCTGCTGCGCCGCAGCGGCCTGGTCTTCGTCGAGCCGCAGGGCAAGCCCGCGCCCGCGGATCAGGTGCGCGCCGTCGAGCTCGAGCTGGCGCACCTCGGCTACGTCCCGACGACGCGGCTCTCCGCCCGCCTCGCGCAGCTCGGTACCGCCGAGCTCACCGCGCTCTCGAGCGACCTGCAGCGCGTGCTCGCTGCCGCGACCGGCGCGCACGTCAAGCACGAGCCGCTGTTCCGGAAGTTCCCCGACGGCGTGCCGCACGACACCGAGACGCTGTGGTGGACGCGCGTGCTCGTGCACTTCGTCCAGGCCGAGGATCAGCCGTGCCTGTTCTGCGCGAAGCGCGGGACGACGCACGTGCTCACGCCGTGCCGGCACGTGGTGTGCGACGTGTGCTTCGACGGCGAGAACTACAGCGCGTGTCCGATCTGCGGACAGGCCGTCGACCGTCGTTCGCCGTTCTTTCGCGACGTCCCGGCGCGCGCGCGCGGCAACGAGCACGTGCGCTTCAAGCTCCTCGATCTCGGTGACGACCTGGACGTCGCCGCCCGCGCGCTGTTCGAGAGCTTCTGTGCGCGCACACAGGCGATGTCGCCCACCGACACGAGCGATCTGATCAGCCTCGTCCAGGCGCGAGGCGAGCGCGTGCTGCGCTGGATGCCGGAACGCATCCCGGTGAAGGAGAACATGGCGCTCGTCGTGGTCGCGCTCTTCAAGGCGCTGGCTCCCGACGCCGTGCTCCCCGCGGTGCGTTCGCACCTCCGCACCGCCACCGACGTGCTCCGCGTCCTTGCGGCTTACTCGGGCGCGAGCGTGGCGCTCCAGGGCGAGACGATGTGGCGGAAGGTGCAGATCGTCGACGATCACGTCCCGGCGTGGGCGCGCGTCCTGCGCTACCTCGGCGCCAAGCGCGGGGCGCAGTCGCGCACGCGCACCGTCAACGTTCCGATCGTCGTCAAGCGCTTCAAGGTGGCCAAGCTGCGCCGGCCGCTGCGCCGCGCGCTGCTCGCGCACCTCGACGGCCTCGCGCCCGACGCGCTGGCCGAGGACATGCTCCGCCACCGCTCGTACTGGGTGTGGCTCGGCGAGTTCCTCCACCCCGGCGAGTACGCGACGCGGTTCCCCAGCGTCGCGCGCGCCTTCGCGATCGTGCGCGGTCAGTCGTCCGACGGCACGCCGGCGCCGCCGTTCCAGACGTACCACGGCCGCATCGAGGCCGCGGCCGCCGCGCGCGACGCGGCGACGATGGTCGGACATCTGCGCGCACGTCCCGGCGAGCTGGCGCGCCGCCTCGATCACGCGCTGCGCGTCGCGGGCGACGATCCGCGCGCCATCGCCGCGGTCACCGACGCGTTCACGGGCGCCATCGAGAAGATGTCGACGCCGGTGCTGCTCACGCTGCGCGCGCTCATGCCGACGCGCCTCGGCAAGGGTCCCGTCCGCATGTTCTGGCCCAAGGGCCAGGTCGCCAAGGGCGTCTCGCAGCGCGACACGCGCCCGTCGCTCCCGGCCGACGCGGTCGCGCCCGTCGAGCGCGCGGCCACCGGCGAGCTGCTGCGCCGCTTCGCGGAGAGGCCCGCGTTCGCCGACGTGATCGTCGACCGCGCCCTGCGCGACATCATCGTGCCGTTCAACGAGCGCACAGCGGCGAAGTCGGCGGTCGCCCTGCCGCGCGGCTCGCGCGTCCGTGTCCCCGACAGCAAGGTCGTCCGCCTGTTCCTCCACTGGTGTCAGCCCGAAGGCGGCCAGCGGACCGACATCGACCTCTCCGTCTTCTTCGCCGACGCGGAGTGGAACCAGGTCGGCGTGTGCTCGTACTACGCGCTCACGTGGGACGCGCCGGGGGCCGGCACCGTCGCCAAGAGCTCCGGCGATCGCACCGACGCGCCGTGGCCCGACGGCGCCAGCGAGTTCGTCGACGTGCACCGCGATCGCGCGCGCGCCGCCGGCGCCCGCTACGCCGTCATGGTCGTGAACGCCTACTCCGGCCTGAGCTTCAGCCAGCTGGCGCGCGGGTTCGCCGGCATCATGCTGCGCGACGACCTCGGCGGGCTGCACTTCGACCCGCGCACCGTCGAGCTGTCGTTCGAGCTCGCCGGCGACAACGGCGTGTTCGCGCCGCTCGCCCTCGACCTCGCCGACGGCACGATGCACTGGCTCGACGTGTACGCCAGGGGCGAGCTCGAGATGAACAACGTCGCGACCTCGAAGAAGGACCTCTCGCGCATCTGCCCCGAGATGATCGAGTATTTCGGCAGCGGCGTGCGCTCGTCGATGTACGACCTCGCGCTCCTGCACGCGGCCGCGCGCGGTCAGCGCGTGTGGTTGCGCGATGCGAGCGGTGGCGTGCGGCTGGTACGCCGCGGCGCCGGCGAGGACGCGTCGGCGTTCCTCGCGCGCCTGCGCCGTGACGACGCGGGCGAACCGGCGCGCCTCGACGACGCCCTCGCCGGCGGGCCCGTGCTCGCCGCGCTCCTGCGCGGTGACGTCGACCTTCCGGCGGAGAGCGTCGCCTACGCGCTCTTCCGCGAGCGCGTCACGGCGCCGATCGCCGCCGCGGACCTGCTCGCCGTCACGTGATGGTCATTTGATCTTCTCGGGCGTGACCTTCACCGCCGCGAACGCCGCGTCGAGCACGGGCTGCGTGCCACGCACCATCACCACCATGCGCGCGTCCGCGAGGTCGGCCGCCGCGACCTCGGCCAGGTGCTGCGGCGTGAGCGCGGCGATCTTGGCCGCGAGCTGGTCGGCGTAGTCGGGCGGGAGGCCCTTCGCGGCGAGCGACTGCAGCTGCGACGCGACCGACGACGCGCCGCCGCTGCGCGCCAGCGCGAGGGCCAGCGCCTTGCGCCGCGCTCTCACGAAGCTCTCGCGCTCGGCAGCGGCACCCTCGCGCAGCCCGGCGACCACCGCGAGGATGCGAGCCAGCGCCTCGCCGGCCTTGGCCTCGTCGATGTCGCCGCGGATCACCAGCGCGCCACCGCGCGCCCCGTACTCGTAGCTCGCGTACACACCGTAGCTCGCGCCCATACCCTCACGCACCACGCGGATCCCGTCCTGGATCATCTCCTGCAGCACCATCCGCGCGGCGTCGTCGACGTGGGCGTCCGAGCGCGTCGCGAAGCCGATGCGGACCTGCGCCTGCGTCACGTCGTCGTCGACGGCGGCGATCCAGCTCGGGCCCTTCATGGGCTGCGGCGCGGGGACGGACGGCAGCGCGGGCGGAGCGTCGGCCGGCCACGGCCCGAACAGCTGCTCGATCGCCTGCCGCATGATCGCGGGATCGAAGTCGCCGCTCACGACGAGCGTCGCGCCGTTGGCGCGGTACCGCGCCTTCTTCCAGCCGACCAGATCCTTCATGCCGACCTTGAGCAGCGCGGCGCCGACCTCGGGCGACGGCGTGGCGTACGGATGGCCCTTCCCGTAGAGGCGCGTGCCGAACGCGAGCTCGGCCCGGTCGACCTCGTCGTCGGTCGTCGCGGCCTCGCTGGCGATCTCCTTCGCGGCCTCGCGCATCCGATCGATCGCAACCTCCTGGTATCCGCCTTGATCGAGCCACCACGACAGGTACCAGAGGTGCCAGTCGCCCCACTGGGCCATGCCGCTGGCCGAGAAGATCGTGGCCGTCTCGGTCACGAGCCACCCGATCTCGGTGCCGCGCGAGGTCCCGAAGTTCAGCTTCTCGACGATGCGCGGCTCGTACGTGCGGTCGCCATCGACGTCGACCAGGCCGGCGGCGGCGGTCGACAGGCCGTAGCGTTCGGCGGGCTCGTGCGCGCTGCCGCCCGGGAAGACCAGGCGCACGTCGACGATCGGGCTGCGATCGTCGGGCGACAGCTCGACGCGCAGACCGTTGGGCAGCGTGTAGTCGAGGCGCCAGCGCGGCTTGCCCAGCGTGATCTCGAGCGGCCGATCGGCCTCGCTCGCGTCCACCGGCGCGTGCCACGGGACCTGTGTGTGCGTCCCGGTCGGCACCGCCTTGGCCAGCGTCCCGGCGCCCGAGTCACCGCTGGGCAGGATCACCGCGACGTGCGCGTTCTCCTCGCTGAGGATGCCGGCCAGATCCTTGGCGGCCTGATCCCAGTTGGTCGCCGTCAACGCCCGCATCTCGGCGAGCATGAACCAGTTGTGATCGGTGTACTGCATGAAGTCCGCGATCCAGCTGCCGCGCGTGTCGAGGTCGTCCCACTTCGCGACGATGCCGAGCTCGAAGGCGCCGATGATCCGGGAGAACTGCCGCGGCGTGAGCCCGTCGAAGAGCTTCTCCGCGCGCGCGAAGACCTCGAGCGTCGCGGCCGCGACCTTGTCCTCCGACGCGACGGTGACCTCGACCATGATCGCGGGCGCGCGCGGACCGCCGGCCTGGAACACGCTGGTGCCGAGGATCCAGGGATGATCGTCGTCGGCGTCCGACATCACGGCCGCGAGGCGCGCCTGCGCGACCGTGTACATCACGTCGCCGCCCCACGACGGCCGCGGGAAGACGACCATCACGGAGGGATGTGTGATCGGCGCCTTGTGCTTGCTCCGGCTGCCCTCGAGCACGAGCGGATCGGCGACCAGCCGCTGCTTGGCCTGCCGCTTGATCGGACCGAACGTGCTGCCCACCAGCGCGCGCACCTTGGCCGCGTCGAACGGCCCGGTGATGACGAGGAGCGCGCGGTTGGGCGCGTAGTACTGCGCGATGAAGCCGCACGCGTCGGCGCGCGTCACGGTGGCCACGTCCTTCGACCCGACCGGCCGCGCGTACGCGTGGCGCTTGCCGTAGACGGCGCCGAGGATCTCGAGCCAGACGTCGTTGAGCGGGCTGGCGCGCTCCGCGTCCTCGGCGAGGACGACGTCGCGCTCGCGCTGAAAGGTGGCTTCGTCGATCTGATCGCACGACGCGCGCATGCGCCGCCCTTCGATCGCGATCGCCTGCTCGAGCTTCTCGATGGGCACGGTGGCGGTGTAGTGCGTCTCGTCGGCGCTGGTGGTCGCGTTGTACGAGAGCGCGATGTCGCCGAGCTCCTCGAACAAGGACGGGCCGCCCGCCTCGGCGCGCACCATGAACACCAGATGCTCGACCAGGTGCGCGAGCCCCGTCTTCCCGAGCGGATCCTCGGTGGACCCGACCTCGTAGCGCATGTCGACTGTGGCGAGGTTGGTGCGATCGTCGCGGACCAGCGCGACGCGCAGGCCGTTCGACACCTCGAGCAGCTCGATGTTGTGCGCGAACCTGAACTGCCGGCCCTCGAGCGGCAACCCGCCGAACCGCGGTTCGCTGACATACGCTGCACAGGACGTGGCGCACAGCACAGCGATCACGAGCCCACGACTCGGGAAATTCAGCATCTCCCGGAGAATGCCAGAATGTGCAATTCATCGCGACCGACGATCGCTTTACGCTCGCTGCCGTGACAGTGGCGACGAACGTGGAGTTTCCTTTCGCGGGCTACGAGCTCGTGCTCGATCGCATCGTGGCGCAGGCCGCGCTGACCCCGGGCACGCGCGTCCTCGATCTCGGCACGAGCACGGGCGCGCTCACGGCGCGCCTCCACGCGGCCGGCGGCGACGTCGTCGGCGTCGCGCAGGCGGCCCTGACCGGCGCGCTGCCCGATCTCGGCCGCCGCTTCGAGCGCATCGTCTCGGCCTACGCCTTCCACGAGCTCCGCCCGACGGAGCGGCTCCGGCTCGTGACGGACCTCTTCGAGCGCCACCTCGTGCGCGACGGCGTCGTCATCATCGGCGACATCTCCTTCGCCACCGCCGCCGACCGCGATCGGGTGCGCAGCGACCTCGGCCGCCGCTGGGACGACCGCGAGCTCTACCTCGTCGCGGACGAGGAGCGCGTCGCGCTCGCCAAGCTCGGCCTGCGCACCGACTACGAGCCGGTCTCGTTCTGCGCCGGCGTCTTCACGCTGCGCGCGTAGCAGTCACTTGCGAAAGCCGGTCAGCTCGATCCCCAGTCGGCGGCACCACCGGCGGATCTGGATCGGTGCGCGGTTCATCGCACGCCCCGCCGCCATCACGTTGCCGTTGGTGTCGCGCAGCACCTCGACCAGCTTCTCGCGCAGCGCCCGGTCCTCTGCGCGCAAGGCCGGCGCACCGGTGGGGACATGCGTGCGGATCGCCTCGGGCAAGTGCTCGACCCGGATCTCGCGGCCATCGGCCAGGACCGCCGCGGTGCGCAACGCCTGCTCGAGCTCGCGTACGTTCAGCGGATAGGGATAGGAGAGCAAGGCGCGGGCGGCGTGACGATGCAGAGTCACGCGCTGCGGATCCTCGATGACACCCGCGAGGCGCGGCAGGAGCGCCGCCATGATCGTGCCGAGGTCCTCGCGACGTTCACGCAGCGGAACCAGCGCGGCCTCGAACCCGGCCAGGCGGCCGTAGAGGTCGTGACGGAAGCGGCCGTCGGAGATGCGGGCCTTCAGGTCCTGATGCGTGGCCGCGACGATGCGGACATCGACGCGCACCACGTCCGCCGCACCGACCGGACGAACTTCGCCTTCCTGCAGCACGCGCAGGAGCGCGACCTGCGAGTCCTCGGGTAGCTCGGCGATCTCGTCGAGAAACAACGTGCCGCGATCGGCGCGGCGGACGAGACCTTCGTGATCGTCGCGCGCACCGGAGAATGCGCCCCGCCGATGGCCGAAGAGCTCGCTCTCGATCAGGTTGCGCGGGAGCGCCCCGCAGTTCACGGGTACGAACGCGCCCGTGCGGCCGGAGCGTTCGTGTACGGCGCGCGCGACGAGCTCCTTGCCGGTACCGGTCTCGCCCCAGATGAGCACCGGCACCGGCGACGGCGCGATCTTGGCCAGGTCGGCAGCGCACTTCTCGACGGCGGGCACGACCGACCGAAACGCGATGTGCGTGTCGAGCTCGGCCGAGAGATCGCGGTCGCGCGGCGGCATTTCGCTACCGTCTTCGCGATAGACGAGCAAGGTCGTGCCGACCTCGATCACGTCGCCGTCCGTGAGGGCGGCGCTGGCGACGCGCTCGCCGTTCACGAGCGTCCCGTTCTTCGAACCGAGGTCGTGGACCTCCCAGCCACCGACGCCGAAGACCAGCCGCGCGTGCTGCCGCGACAGCTCCTGGTCCGCGAGCGCCAGCTCGGCCGAGCCAGTCTGCGTGCGCGACACCATGCGCATGGAGCCGCGCGCGATCACGCACGCCCGCAGGCCGGCGAGCGTGACGCGAAAGCCGGGCGTGAGAAGCGAGCGGCCGCCGAGCACCACGAGAAGTCGAGGCGACTCGCCGTCACCGCTCCCGTCACCATCGAGCTCGTCGCTACGACTGACGGTCTGTGTGAGTGCGTCGGTGATGTTCATGCGCCTGCCTTCGGGCGCACTTCCACGGCCTGCCCTGGCGTGAGCTTGCTCGCGGCGTCGAGCGCGGCCTCCACGAACACCTGCTGCGACGGCTGATCGATCGCCGGCGAGACATGCTGGATCACGGCGTCGAGGATACCGCCGCCCTGGAGCGACGCGGTCACGTGTCCGCCGACGCGCAGGCTTGCAGCCTCGTCGGGCGAGACGGCGAAACGGAGGCGCTTCTCGCCGCCTCCGATCACGCGCACCACGGGGATCGACGGGCCGACGCTTGCGCCGGGATCGTGGTACCGCGCGCCGACCAACCCGGCGAACGGGGCACGCAGGGTCGTCTCGGCGAGGCGAGCCGCCGCGCGGTCCACGCGCGTATCGGCCTCCCTGGCGGCGGCGGCGACCTCGGAGGCTGCGGCCTCGGCGGCCTTGACCGCGAGGCGCGCATCCTCGACGGTGACCGCGGCGGTGGTGCCCGTCGCAAGCCCGTTCTCCTCGATCTGCAGCTTGTGGCGCGCACGATCGATCTCGATGCGCGCGCGGCGGGTACGCGCGTGTGCTTCGCGCGCCGCAGCGGCGGCGGCCGTCTGCTCTTCGCGAGCAGGGCGCGGATCGAGCGTCGCGAGCACGTCGTCGACGGCGACCGCGTCGCCGGGGCGGACCTCGACCGTCAAGATCACGCCGTCGAAGCGCGGCGCCACGTCGACCGCCTCCGCCGACGTGATCACGCCGACCCACGCGGGCGCCGCCGCAACGGGTGCGGGGCCCGCGTCGGACGAGACGGTCACGATCGGCGCCGGCGGACGCACCTTGCGATCGTCGCCGCAGGCCGCAGCGGCGAGCAGGATCATGGCGACGACGACGCCGCGCCTCATGACAGCCCCTCGCGTCCCACGCTGGTCTGGTGGCTCACCAGCGCGTGATAGATCCCGCCCCGCGCGAGGAGCTCGGCGTGCGTACCCATCTCGACCAGCGCGCCGTCTTCCATCACGACGATCACGTCGGCCTGCACGACCGTGCTGAGCCGGTGCGCGATGACGACGCGCGTACACTCGAGCTCCGCCAGGTTGTCCATCACCTGACGCTCGGTGACCGCGTCGAGCGAGCTGGTCGCCTCGTCGAGCAGCAGCACGGCCGGCTGGTGCACGAGCGCGCGCGCGAGCGCGATGCGCTGGCGCTGACCGCCCGACAGTGTCGCGCCACCGTCGGCCATCGGGGTGTCGAAGCCCATCGTGAGCGCACGGATGTCGGCGTCGACGCACGCGCGCCGCGCCGCGGTGGTGATGCGCTCGAGCGAGACGCCCGGCGCACCGAGCGCGATGTTGTCGCGCACCGAGCCCGCGAACACGTGCGGCGCCTGCGGCACGACGCCGAGCTGCTGGCGCAACGCGCGCAGCTCGAGACCGCCGACATCCTGGCCGTCGTAGAGCACCTGCCCATCCGTGGGGCGATGCAGCCCGAGGAGCAGCCGCGCGAGGGTGGACTTGCCCGATCCCGAGCGCCCGACGATCGCGATCATGGAGCCCGCCGGCACCTCGAGGTCGACGTCGCGCACCACGAGCGGCGCGTACGGCCCGTAGCGGAACGACACGCCGCGAAGCTCGATGGCGCCGCGCAGGCGCGCGGGCACGTTGCCGGCTCCTCGTTGCTCAGCCTCGCTGGCCAGCACATCGTCGAGACGCGCGGCGTGGCCGCTGGCGCTGGCCAGCGAGAGGCCGGCATCCACCAGCGCGTCGAGCGGCACGAGAAAGCCGATCGCGATGCCGTTGACGGCGAGCATCTCGCCCAGGCTCAAGCGACCATCGAGCACGAGCGCGGCGCCGAGCCCGAGCAGGACGAGCGGCCCACCGACGGCGAGCGCGCTGCGAACGGCGCTCGTGACGGCGTCGAGGCGGCCGCGCGCCATCGCGACGTTGAGCTCGTCGACGTACAGGTTGGCCCAGCGATCGACAGCGTGTCGCTCGGCGCCGGCCGCCTTGAGGGTCTCGATGCCGGCGAGCATCTGCGCCAGGTAGCTCTGCGCGCGCGCCTGCGACTCGAGATCGGCGGCCATCAGCTCGCGCACGCGCTTGCTGGCGAGGAGATACACGCCGACCTGCAGCAGGCCAAGCCCGAACGCGACCAGCGCGATGACCGGTGACAGCGCGAACGCGAGCGCGAGGTAGAGCGCGACCAGGACGCCGTCGAGCAACGACGACAGGAGCGCGGCGGTCATGCGTTCGCGGATCGCGGTGTTGCCGGCGACGCGCATCATCAGATCACCCGCCGAGCGGTGCTGGAAGTACGAGAACGGCAGCCCGACCAGGTGGTCGAGGAAGCCGACGGTCATGCGCGTGTCGAGCCGCGCGCGCAGCTCGAGCAGATAGAGCGAGCGCACGAGGTGCGAGAACAGGTGCACGACGAGGATGACGGCCAGGCCGACGCCGAGCACGGGCAGGAGCTCGCGATCACCACGCGGGACCACGCGATCGACGACCAGGCCCGTGAGCACGGGCAGCGCGAGCCCGAGGAGGCGCAGCGCCACCGACATGCTCACCGCGCGCGCGAGGAGCCCGCGCTGCGAGATGATCGCCGCCGCGTAGCGCGAGAGCGGCCGCCCCCTGGCGGCGCCCGGCGTGAGCTTCACCGCCGGCTCGAACGTGAGCGCGACGCCGGTGAACGAGCGCGAGACGCGCGCCATCGGCACGACGCGCCGCCCCGCCGCTGGATCGACGATGACGACGCCGCGGCGGGTGACGCGCTCGAACACGACGAAGTGATTGAACTCCCAGTGGAGGATCGTCGCGGGCGGCAAGCGACCGAGCTCCTCGAGCTCGCAGCGCACGCCGCGCCCGCGCAACCCGAGCGACTCGGCGCCGCGCACGAGCGAGAGCGCATCGACACCGTCGCGCGTGCTACCGATCGCGGACCGCACCGGCTCGAGCCGCGCGTCGCCGCCGTGATACGCGACGACCATCGCCAGGCACGCCGCGCCGCAGTCGGCGGCCTCGACCTGCGCGACGTGGGGTACCTCGCGCATCACCACCTCCCCAGGCCGGGGACGAGCGCGTCGATCACGCGTTCATTCTCGAGCTCGATGTGGATGGTGCCGCCCATGCCGTCGATCCACGGATACGCCTCTCCGTCGGCGACGAGCGTGCCCGGCAGCCGCGCGCGCACGAGCACGACCGGGCCGCGCAGGCCGACGTCGGCGGCGACACGACCCAGGTAGCGGAGCGCCTCCTCGGAGCCCATCGCCTCGCTGGCGAACGATTCGACGACGAGGTCCTGGTACGCGTGGTGGAAGCCGTCGAGCTCGAGGCGGAGGTGCTGACCGGCGGCGAGGCGCGGGCGATCCCCGCCCGGGATGATGGCGAGCAGCTCGGCGCCGGCGTCCGGATCGACGATCGAGCCGATGACGTCGCCGGGCTCGATGCGCTGGCCGGCGCGCACGCGCAGGTCGCCGACCACGCCGGCGCGCGGCGCGAGCAGCCGGCGCTCGTCGAGATCGCCGCGCGCACGCTCGAGCTCCACACGCGCCGCGGCGACGGCTTCGCCCGCCGCGGCATCGGCCGGCGAAAGCAGTCGCTGTCGCAAGCGATCGCGAAACGTGCGCTCGAGGCGCGTGACCTCGGCGAGCTGCGTGGTGTCGTCGAGGCGCGCGATGACGTCGCCGGCCGCGACCTTCTGCCCGACGGAAACGGCAATGGCACCGACGTTGCCGGCGGCGCCGGCCGTGACCTCGGCGCGGTCGCGGAGGCGCACGACCGCAGCGCCGCGCGCGTACGTCGCGACGCGCCCCAGCACGAGAAACGCGATCCCGCCGAGGAGCGCGACAACGAGGCCGGCATAGGCCCAGCGTACCCAGCCGGGCGTGACGCGCAGGACGTCGCCCCAGCGATCGCCGGCGTGCGCGAGCGCGGCCTCGCGGCGGAAGAGCTCGTCATCGCGCGTGCGATCGAGGACGGCGCGGGCCTCGACGTGCCGCGCGAGCTGTTGCACCAGCGGACCGGCGAGCTCGGCGAACGTGCGCGCGGCGGCGCTCTCCCGGTCGCCGAACGGCGGGCGGCGCGCGGCGCGGGCGGCGACGAGAACGGCGTGAACCTCGCGATCCTCGCCGAGGAGCGGCTGCACCAGCACGCGATCGTCGGGGCGAGCGTCGGGATCATCGGACGTCGACCAGCGCGCATCGGCGGCGGCGGCGTCCAGCGCGACGGGCGCGCCGGTGCGGGCGACCCAGCCGACGACACCGCGATCCGCGCGCCACTCGTTGTCGGCCGACCACAGATCACCAGCGGTGGCGTCGACGAACACGCAGCGCACCCGCTCGGCCTCGACCAGCTCGCGCAGCGCGGCCGCGGCCGCGCGTGCCGCGACGGCCGGATCCTCGGCGACGGCGAGCGGACGCGTGGCGGTGTACGCGCGGGACCGTCGCTCGGCCTCGCCGGCGTCGAGCTCCCGCGAGGAGGAACCCGCCAGTGCCGCGGCCGGACGTCCCCAGGCGAGGCTGATGAGAAGTGCGGCCACGACCGGATCGGGCGTCGAGCGCCCGACCACGAACGCCACGCGCGGATCGCAGGCGATCCGCGCCGGGGATCCGAGACGGACGACCCGCACGCTGATCTCGTTCGCCGTGAGCGCGTCCAGCACGTCGGCCGCGTCGCCATCACCGACCCCTTCGGCGATCACGATGAGCTTGGCCTCCGTCGAGCGCGCGAGCACCTCGGCGATGGTCGGCGCCTGCGTCACCGGGGCCGCGCCACCGAGACAGCGCCGGATCCACACGGCATCCGCGCCATCGCGGCTGGCCAGGATGATCGGCACGCTCACGCCGCAACCTCGGGCACGGCTGCGGTCGTGGCGGCGCGCGCGCGTTGCCGGCCATGCCAGCGGCGCAGCATCTCGTAGATGACCAGCTCCTGCGCGCGTGGCGAGGCGTGCAGGAGCCGGTTGCAGCTCATGTGCACGAGGCTCCGGGCCACGCCCCCGGTCATCGTGTCGATGATCGGGGCCCGCTGGGTGCCACGCAAGGCCCGCAGCGCCTGGTCGCGGCGGTCGAGCGGCGCGAGGACCGGGTCGCTCGCGCCGGGAGCGAGCAGCTCGGCCAGACGTGCCTCGTGGGTGCGCCACCGCTCGCCGACCGCCTTGAGCAGCGGTGCGGTGGCGCGATGCTCGTCGGCGAGCGACGCCTTTCCAGCCGCGAACACGCGCTCGCGCGCCGCGGCATCGAGACCGAGCGCGGTCAGCAGTCGCTCGCAGCTGACCAGCGCGAGCTGCCAGCGTGCCTCGGCGCCCGCGTCGCCGTCGAGCTGCTCGACGATCGCGAGCGAAGCCTCGGCGTCGTGCCAGAAGATGTCCTCGCAGCCCTCGATCCCGGCCGCGCCGCCGTAGCGCTCGACCTCGCGCTCGTACGTATCGAGCTGGATGCGCCAGAGCGCGCCGTCGGCAAGGAGCGGCGCGGCGGCGACATGGAGCGCGGGCAGCGTCTCCGACAGCAGGCGCGCCGGATCACCGTCGAAGCGCACGCGCACGTGCGAATGCGGATCGGCGTAGCGGAGGAAGAACCAGCGCCGCGCGGCACCCGACGTGAGGGCCTCGCGCGCGACCGGCCCGATGACGTCGCGGAGGACGCGGTCGGCCGACGACACGCCGCCGTACAGCTTGGCGTAGAGCCATCGCGAGCCCGGCGCGAAGCGACGCTCGACGGTCGTGGAGTCGAACGCCGCGGGCGCGCGACCCGCGACGCGCGACGTCTCGGTCACGCGCGCGTTGAACGCGACCACGACCTCGCTCGCGTACGCGCCGTCGGTGCCACGCGCCACGGTGTCGGCGGGCGCCGGCCAGACCTCGGTGAGCGTGGCCCGCTTCCGCCCGGCGATCATCGCGACCATGGCGTCGACCTGCAGCGCGTGGTCGAGATCGACCCAGAGCTCGTTGTCACCGTCGGCGACGGCGACGTATCGCGGGAGGCACCGGCGCCAGCGCAGCAGCTGCATCGCGGCGAACGTCGCGGCCACGCCGCTCCTCGCGGCCGTCGCGAGCGTATCGAGCTCGTCGCCGTCGAATCGCCAGCAGGCACGCGCGACGACCGCGCGACCGATGCGCACGCGCGGCAGTCGCGGCGCGTCGGCGAACGCGCCCCACGACCAGCCGACGCCGCCTCCATCCTGCGCCTGGAGCGCAGCCAGGAACCGGTACACGCCAAGGCCGTGCGCCGCGACGTTGTGCGCGCTGGTCAGCCGCGGCACGACCTCGCATCCGAGCCGGCGCGAGCGCAGGACGATGCGATCGCCACGTACGGAGACGAGCAGGTCATCGATCGCGAGCAGCGCGTCGTCGGGGGCTCCGCTGCGGCCCAGGTACACGATCTCGTGCGCGCGTAGCACGGGGCGGCACAGGATGTTGCCGGTGCGACCGTCGGCGAGGTGCGCGACCTCGGCGAGCACGGCGCCCGGGTACGCGTCCGCCTCGCGCGCCACGTGCGCTCGCACCAGGTCCTCGATCGCCGGATCGAGGTGGCAGAACCGTCCGAGCAGGCGCGCGCCGGACGGCCCGCTCGCACCGTCGACGAGCACGCTCGGCGCGTCCGGGTCGCCGCCGAGACGCACGAGCACGGACCACGCAGGCGGGATCTCGACGGCTTGCGGAGCGGCGAGCTCCTTCAGATCGCGCTCGTCGAGCACGAGCTCGTCGCGGCCCGACGACCACACCGAGGTGAGCCGCCCGAGCAACCACTGCTCGCGCGCTCCCCACGAGGTTGTCGCTTCAGCGGGCGTCGCGGCAAACGGCAGACCTGCGAGCAGCGGTGAGCCTTCGCTGCCGGGCCCGGAGGCAGCCGCGAACCCGACACCTGCCTCCTCGTCGAGCACCTCGGCCAGCGGGACCTCGCGGTCCTCCCAGCGCTCGCGGAAGGCGCGGCGCAGCGCTACGAGGCGCGGATCTTCGCGACGCGCGATCATGCGGCGCAGCGCCTCGACGGCACGTTCGATCTCGGCGGTGACGTCGCGCCCGATTCGTGCGGCGACCGGCGCACTGGCGTCGACCTGGAACAGCCGCGCGCGCTCGATCTTGCCCGACGCGCCCGCAGCCGTGAACATCGCTTCGATCGCCGTCGCGATCGCGTCGTACGCCGCCGCGCCGCCGCCATCCACGTCGAGGATCGCGAGCTGCTTGCGAATCTCCGCGAGCGCGCGGGCCTCTGCCGCGAGGCCGGCGTGCGTCAGCTGCGCGATCATCCCGTCGATCGGCTCGGCGCCGGTGACCGTCACGCCGAGCGCCGGCACCAGCACCTGCGTCGCGGCCAGCTCGTCGACGTAGGCACGCGCCTCGTCGAGCTCGACGACCTCCGTCGCGACGAGCGCCCCGGCCAGGGACGCGAGCCTCGTCCCGCCGCGTGCACGTTCGATCGTCGCGTCCAGGTATGGGGTCGGCTCGATCGCGACGAGGTGATAGCGAAGCGCGTCCTTCTCGCCCGCGCGCGCCTCGGCGTACCGCCATCGCCCGGCGACGCGCACCAGGCTCGTGTTCGGCGACCACGTCAGCCGCTCGCGGGCTTCCGTCGTCTGTGAGAGTACGCCGGCCAGCCGGAACAGCACCTCGTTGTCGACGCGTGTTCGGCGCCGTCTCCCCGCGCCGCCGGTCACGCGCAGTTCGACGCCGCGCCCGTGGATGCGCCCCGCCGCGATCCCCGCACACAACCCGTAGGGCGTCGCCCGCGTCGCCATGCGCGTCACGTACTTCACGAGCGCGTGCTCGATCTTCCGACCATGCGCCGAGTCCGGCTGTGTGCGCCAGACGTCGAGCTCACGATGCAGCGCCGGCGATGCGACGAGCAGCGCCTCGCGTACGTCGGCGCGCGCGAGCAGCGCCGCCAGCCACGCACGTTGCGCGGCGATGGTCTCGGCGCGCGCGTCGCCGGTCGCGCCCGCGCACGTCACGGCATCCACGGGCAGCAGCGGAACGCGCACCGCGCAGACACCGCCGCTCTCGAACCGGCGCGCGCTCATCCCGGCTCGACCCCGCAGAGCAGCGCGCGATCCCACGACGGCTCGAGCTCGGTGACCGCCGCCAGCAGCACAAGGCCGACCCCGGTCGCGCCCATCAACACGCCGTCGTCGGCGACCCACACGTCTCCGCCGTCCACGTGGTTGCGCGCCGGGAACCCAGCGACCGCCTCGCCGGGTCGTCGCATCGCGAGCAGCTGCCGGTACCAGCCGCGCGCCGCGTCGCCGACGACCTCATCTCCCGTCGCCTGATAGAGCCGGTTGAAGATGTGCGCGACGCCGGCCGCGCCGTGACAGATGGCCATGTCGACCACGCCCGAATCCGCGAACGAGCGCGTCGCCATGCCGCGCGCGATCGCGACGACCTCCGTCTCCCACGCCGGCCGCGACAGCGCGCGCGCCGCCGCGAGCAACGCGACCGCGACGCCGGCGTCGCCGTAACACCACGCGAGCCGCGACGGCTCGTCGGACGCGCCACGCCCGCGCCAGCTCGGGAATCGCGCCGGCGCACGCGGCGGCGCCATCGCGAGCAGCGACGGCACTGCGCGCTCGAGCAGCGCGTGCGCGCGCGCCGCCTCGACACCCGCCGTCACCATCGCGGCGAGGCATCCGATCACGCCCGGGATGCCGTGCGCGAGCCCGAGGTTCCAGTACCCGTCCGGGCATCGCTCGCGCTGCCACTCCGGCAGGAGCGCCGCCGGCGTGAACCAGCTCACGCCGTGCTCGTCGGGCTCCGCCGCCGCCTCCAGCATGTCGAGCACGCGCGTCGCGATCGCCGTCCCTCGCCCACGCGCCGGATCTTCGAGCGCGGCCAAGCCGATCCCGGCCAGCCCACCGATCAGATCGATCCGGCGCCGCAACGTTCCGCCGAGCGTGTCGAGGAGCGCGTCATCGATCACCCCGAGGCCATGATCCGCCTCGTCGCCGGCGGCGACGTGCGCGAGCATGAACCGCGTATCGGCGAGGCCACCCCACAACCCCGGGACACCGCGCTCATCATTGAGGGACGCCACCGCCGCATCGAGCAGCTCGGTGCCTCGCTCGATCATCCCCTCGTCGCCGTGCGCCTGCCCCGCGTAGGCGAGTAGACACGCGCGCCCGACGCCGCCTTCCATCCCGCCCCGCGCCTCGCCTTTGCTCGCCACGGCCCCGACGATGTCTCCGATCGCACCCAGCGCCTGCGCCCGCACATCACCATCGAGGAGACAACGCCAGTACATCAACCGCCGCAATTAGCACACGCCGCACCAGCTCTTCACGAGGACTCTGGCAACAAGCGGCAGCCGTTGACGCGAACCTCACGCCTTGCGTGGTCCTCCGTACAGCGTGAACGGACGACGCCCGTTCACGTCGACCGATCGGAACAGGCGGAACATCGGGCGGAACACCTGCGACGTTCCGGTTGCCCCCAACGATTCCACCGCCTTCGATCGGCGGAACATTCGACCAGCCGTTCCGGAACACCGAAACACCTGGTTGGCACGCGCCAGCGACGAGCGAACGCGCCGTTTCGGCCGTTCATCGCACCACGGCGATGGGCACGATGCGTGCTTGTGTCCGGCGCGTGCGATCGCGAGACAACACGGCGCCGACAAACGCCGCGAAGCCTGTTGCATCGCCTCGTCCGTTGTCTATCTTCCCGCGCGTCGTGCAGTGCGGTGATGGTAGCGACGAGACGCGGACGCGCACGAGCACGGGCAGCGACGACTCCGACGCCGGCGACGCCGTCCCCGCGCCGCGCCACCCGTCTGCGACGCCATCCGGCAGCGAGCGCCTTCCCGCGCCGCTGCAGTACCGCGATCCCGCGCGCTACGACATCGTCGCCGAGCACGGCCGCGGCGGCCTCGGTCGCGTCTTCCGCGCGCGCGACAAGGAGCTCGGCCGCGACGTCGCGCTGAAAGAACTGCTCTCGCGCGGCTCCACCACCGAGCTCCGCTTCTTCCGCGAAGCGTTGATCACCGCGCGCCTCGAACATCCCGGCATCGTCCCCGTCCACGAAGCCGGCCGCTGGCCCGACGGCACGCCCTTCTACGCGATGAAGCTCGTCGCGGGCCGCCCGCTCAAGGCCCTCATCGACGACTGCAAGACCCTCGAAGATCGCCTCGCCCTCCTCCCGCACGTCATCGCCGTCGCCGACGCGATCGCCTACGCCCACGACCGCAAGATCATCCACCGCGACCTCAAGCCCTCCAACATCATCGTGGGCGACTTCGGCGAGACCGTCGTCATCGACTGGGGCCTTGCCAAGGACATCTCCGACCAGGCCCCCGCCGACGACCCCGTCGAAGACGGCCCCTTCCGCACCGCCGCCCCCGGACCCGCGGGCGACGGCGTCACCGTCGCGGGCTCCGTCGTCGGCACGCCCGCATACATGTCCCCCGAGCAAGCGCGCGGCGACCTCGTCGACGAACGTACGGACGTCTATGCCATCGGCGCGATCCTGCGCGAGCTGACAGGTACGCGGAGCCCGCGTGACCTCGCCGCGATCGCGCACAAGTGTTTGGAAGCATCGCCCGCCACTCGCTATGCGTCCGCGCGAGAGATCGCTGTCGATCTCCGACGGTTCGTGAACGGAGCCCGGGTTCATGCGCAGCGCTATTCGACAGCTCGCCTGCTCTGGATGTGGGTTCGCCGACACCGCACGCGCGCCATCGCGATAGCCGCCGCCCTCGCCGCCACCGCGATCACTGGACTCCTTTCGCTGTCCTCGGTGCTCGCCTCGCGTGACCGTGCCAGAAGGAACCAGGCACTCGCGGAAACCGAGTCTCGCCGCAGCGCCGAGGAGCGGGTCAAGGCCGTCCAGGCGCTCGCCGAGCTGACCCTTGTAAAGGATCCGACGGAAGCGGCACGACTCGCGAACGAGCTCCCAGATCTACCCGCTACCGACCTACTCCGACGGCGAGCAGCGGCGGCAGGAATCGCGAACCAGACGTTTCGCTTCGCCAGTGACATCTACAACGTGACCCTGTTGCCCGTCGGCGAGCGGGCACTGGTGCTGACGACGGACCGAAGGATGCAACTGATCGACGCAAAGACGAAACGCGTCGAGGTTCTGGCCGAACAGATGACCCTGCCGGCTCGCTTGGCGGTGAACGGCGACCGCTTGTTCTTCTCTGTGACCTCGGATTCCTACCAACTTGTCGAACGGAGCATCGACGGCCCGCCCACCGTCGTGGCGCGGCTCGACGCTATGCCGATCGAGGTCGCCTACACAGAGACGAATCTCTTCTGGGTCACCGCCGACGGTCGCCTCTTCGAGAAGTCGGTCGCGAGCTCGGGAATCACTATCGTGGCCCACGATGTCGCAGTGCTTGCCAGGCGCGGACCGGACGTCGTCTGGTGCACCAACCAGGGCGAGCTTCACGCAGGCAACGCCAGTCAATCGCGAAGGATCGCGCGCTGTGAGCCCAGCATTCAGTTCGTCTCGAACGGCGAGTACCTGATCTTTCCTGCCAGCGCGAACTCGTTCGGGATCGTCGGTCCCGAGAACCACGTGCAACTCGTGACCGGATCCGCGGCCTCGCCCGTACCGGACATCGACTTCGGCGTGGCGCGTTCTGGGCTCGCTGCCCTCGTCGATCCCGGACACCAGGGCGTATTCGCTCGTGCGGGCGCGTCGGGAACAGAGACGGTTGCAACCTTCGAATCCAGGCCGACAGCAGCGGCAGCAGGCGGATCGATCGCGGTGTGGGGGTTCTCGGACGGAACCATGCTCGGCTTTGATGTCGCGTCGAAGCAGCTGTGGGTCTATCAGGTCCACCAGGGAGGAGTGGATGGCCTCCTCGTCACCGAATCCAAGACAATCTTCTCGTTCTCGTACGACACGGTTCGCGTCTGGTCCGGACCCGAGCACGGCGCGACGGTCATCGCGAAGGCGTCGCCGTACGTCTTCAACGCCGCGCTCGATGCCAGCCAGGAACGCGTCGTCCTCGATGCGAGCACAGGCAAGGCGGTCATGGTGTCCCTCGAGGAAAGCGCAACCTCGTTGACCCCTCTGCACGAACACGAGGGCTACTCGTTCAGCAGCGCGTGGTGCGGCGCAGTCGCGTGTACCGGAGGATGGGACGCGACGGTGCGATGTTCAGACCCCGGATCGGGCGAGCACACGATCATCAAGACAACGGGACCGGTTCGTTGGATCGCGAGCGGTACAAGCAGGTGCTACTTCGGCACCGCCACAGGCGGAGTTTTTGCGACCGATAGCATCGCGCCGCTTTACGTTCACAAAAGCGAACTTGCGCGACTCGCCTTGTCGGCGGACCAACAAACACTCGCGTCGATCGACCTCGCTGGAACGCTCATCAGCTATGACGCGCGGAGCGGAACGCGGATCGCCGAGCGTCCCCTCGCGCATTCGGTTGGCGTTCCGACGCTGCAATGGGATGAGGATACGTTCTGGACCGCCGGCCTCGACGGGAACGTATGTCGATGGGATCGCAATCTCGTGTTGAAGGAGTCCCATCGATTCCGAGGCGCCTCACCACGGCTCGCGATCTCGCGCGCACATATCGCGGTCGCTCATTCAGCCTCCATCCTTTGGATCAGAAACCAGATCTCCGGAGTCGAGGTCGAACTGGACCTTCACGCCTCGATCACGGGCCTTACGTTCTCGAACGACGGGCTACGTTTGGCAGTCGCAACCAGTGCCGGAGAGATCTATGTGATCGATCCCGCTACGGCGCGAAGCATTGACGCGTTTCGTGTCGGCAGCAAGATTCACACGATGCTCATACGAGGTACGTCGCTCGTTGCGATCAGCGTCGATGGCACATTCTTTCGCGTTTCTCTCGGCATCTCGATCTGATCCCTCACGGGATTCCCCCTACACAACTGGAGAATGGACATGAAGAAGGACACGAACACCCCTGCCCTGACTCTCAAGCTGAACAAGTTGTCGCTACGCCCTTTGCAGACGAGCGACCTCGCCGAAGTCGCAGCCGGCGGCAATGAGGGCAAATCCGTCCGAGAGTTGGGATGCAATATTCTCTCGGCCGCCGGAGTCTGCAGGTAACACTCATCTGCTCTGCCGCCGAACGCGCCGCTCGGTGCGTTCGGCGGCAACTTGGAGCCTACGTGCTGCCTCGCTACCTTTCAGTTCTCGTGCCGCTTCTCGGCTGCGCCGGCAAGGGCGCGTCGACGCCTGAACCTGTCCAAGTCACAACACGCGTCGACGCAACCAATGGCTCGTCACCGGTCGGTGCCAACGCACCACCCGACGCCATCACAGTTCAGGTTCGCAGCGAGAGCGGCGCTCCAGTTTCGGGCGCTGTCATCGCGTTCATGCGCAACGCCGAGGACACGCTGCCTTCGACCGTGACCGCGGATGCTCGTGGCCAAGCAACGATCCGCTCTTCCTCCGAGACGGAGGTCACAGCGGTCAACGCTACCGGATTCGGCAGGGCGAAGGTGATTCCCGGCAGCGCGTTGCCTGTCTTGATCGTGCTCGACGGACATTGCACGCAGTTCGAAGGAACGATCGAAGATCAGAGCGCTCCTGCGGGACGAGCCTCGATCGAGACAGTGCACTTCTTCCCGTATGGAACCTCCGCTCCAGCGGCGTTTTCGGCCCGGATCGACGATGCGAATCGCTTCCAGGGTTGCCTGCCCAACGGGCGCTACTTCGCCGACACCGAGCTGGACGAAGTCGGAGGGGGCATCCTGTTCGACGTACCGTCGCCGAGCGCGATCGCCTACGTTGGTACGCGCCAATCCGCATCGCAAGCGGACGCACCAAACGTCGGCAGCCCGCCAGCCACGGCAAGCGACGTTGCGCGCTCGCTGCCCGCCAACGTTGGTATTGTCGCCCTCGGCGAGTCGACGCACGGCACCGCGGAATACGCGGTCGAGCGCGCCCGCTTCACGCTTGAGCTCGCGAAGTCGAAGCGCGTTAGGTTCGTGCTCCTCGAAGCCGGACTCGGAGACACCCTCGCGTTGGACCGCTACGTCCGTACCGGCACCGGCGACGTCCACAAGGCCGTTGCCGCGCTCCAGTTCTGGATGTGGGACACCGAGGAGTTCGTGAAGGGCGTCGAGCTGCTTCGCCAGTACAACAAGAAGCGACCGGCGCGAGAGCGAATTGGGTTCGTAGGAACGGACGTACAGACGACCGCTGGCGCGGTTTCGTACCTTCTCGACGATCGCTCGACGAGCCTGAGCGATGCGGAACGAACCGCACTCTCCAAAGTACCCGACATCGACGATTCCGATTGGTCAACGGTTTCGGAAGTGGACAAGCGACTAGTTGACGACGCTCTCGCGCGCCTCGCCAAACCTCGCCGGATCAACGACACGAGGGCACTTGCTGCGGCATCGATTCAGTCGCGCCTCAAGCTCGTCGGCACGGGTACAGGTCTGAACCAGATGAGGGTCCGAGATCAGCTCATGGCCGACATGGCAGTGCGTATCTCGGATGGTGGAAACCAGCTGTCCGTGGTCTGGGCGCACATGGGCCACGTGGCACGGCGATACATGTTTGGACAGGACACGATGGGAACGATCCTCGGATCTCGACTCGGCCCGCGATACGTCGTCCTCGCCATGCTGAGTGTGAGCGGCTCCGCGAGAGCGTGGGACGCCGACTTCAAGATCGGGGTCATTCCGCACACTCTCACCGATGCTCCACCGTACGCGCTCGAACGTGCGCTCGCGGTGGAGAGCACAGAGCCGTCGTACGTGATGTTCGCGCAGCTCTCCCATGAGATGCAGGCGTGGCTATCGAAGCTCCGGTACTTGCGTTCGATCGGCGGCGTCTATGACCCGGACGGTGGCTTCACACTGTATGACGTCGGCCATGCATTCGATGGAGTCGTAGTCTTTCGAAGGACCTCGAGCAGCACGCCCACTCCGACGGGCATCCGCAAGGCCAAGGCGCAGTGAGCCGATGATTCTCTCGGTGCTCGACACGCAACCACCGGCGCACCTGCCTGTACTCGTGCCGGCGCTCGAGCAGCTCGGATATCACCGATACTGGGCGACCGAGCACCATTCTCCGACTCAGAGTGCTAGCCCGACGATCATCGCCGGCCTCGCGGCAGGGATCACCGAGCGGATGAGGATCGGCACGGCAGGAGTGCTTCTGCGCGCTTCCTCAGCACTGCGCGTCGCGGAGGATTTCGCCACGCTTGAGTTGTTCTTCCCAGGTCGCATCGACCTGGGAGTTGCCGGAGCCACTCCAGCGAGCCCCATGCTCGACGAGCTGGCTCGCGACATACGCATCGCCTTCGGCGAGGCGTACGAGGAACGCGTCCGACGCCTCGTGGAGCTTTCGCGGGGCGGTATCTTGCCCGACGGGACGACAACCGTTGGACCGCAGCGAGTGTCCCTCCCGGAGCTCTGGTTGTGCGGTACCGGCGTCCGAGCGGCAAAGCTGGCCGGGGCGCTGGGAGTCTCGTTCGCATTCCACCACTATCTGGCGAGCTCTTCGCAATCCGTCGTCCCCGGCATCGGCGAGGCCTATCGGACGGCCTATGTCGACTGCGATGGTCATCCACCACGCATCGTGGTCGCGGCCTACGGACACTGCGCCCCGACCGAGGAAGCGGCGCTCGTCGAATGGAAGACCTTCTTCGGCACCAACGCACCGAGGCCCAGCTTCATCGGCACACCGGAGCAGGTCGCCGAACAACTCGCGACGATTGCGGAAGGATACGGCGCCGACGAGCTTGCGGTCGACTGCTTCGCACCGTCGCTCGACGCGCGAATCCAGGCGCTCGCTGATATCAAGGATGCGGTGGACGGCGCGGGCGCCGACCACCGCGCCGCAATAGGCCAGCGTGACGCCACTCGCAGGGGCGTACGCAAGGCCAAGGCGCTCTGAGGCGCGGAGCTGCTCCCGCATGACAAGAAGCATCCAGATGCGCGCGGCGACGGCGGCAGCTACATCGACGGCCTTCGCCATCGGGGCGTGCGCGTCGACGGCGCAGATGCCGCCCAAGCGAGTAGTAGTGACGGTTCCGAAGACCGTGGCTCCCCCGACGCCAGCAACCCTGGTGGTCCGGACGGCCAGCGGCGAGCCGGCCCCGTGGGCTGTCTTCGAGGTGTATCGCGCGGGTACGCAGGAAGGACAGGCGTTCCTTCGCGGGGACGCCTCCGGACATGTCGCGCTGACGTTGCCGCCCGGCGACTACGACGCGCACGTGACTGCGCCGAATGGCTTCGCGCGCAAGCAGTTGCTGCGCGTCCGTGAGGGATCGAGCGTCTCCGTGACGCTCGACGAGACGTGTAAACGAACGAGCGGAACGGCCGCAGGTGACATCGAGCCGGGGGAGTACGTCTGGTTCCTCGGGAACATGGCCGAGGTCGGCTCCACCGTCCGCTTCTACGGCGCCGTGGTCCAGCCGGACGCGACGTTCGCCGCGTGCGTGCCTGTCGGCTCGTACGCGGTCGAAGCGCATGACGACGAGGTGGCACCCGCATTCAACTTCGACAGCGGGGATGATGTCTTGTTCGAGGCGTACGAGCCCGCGCGCACCGATGCGCCGGCACCCGCGATCGACTCGGTTCCTTTCGCACGGTCCATCGACGCGCTACTCGAGCCCTCGGTTCGGGTTATTGGACTCGGGGAGGCGAATCACGGCAGTCACTCGTTCCTCGCCATCCGTGCGCGAGAAAGTCTGCGTCTCGCTCGCCTCGCCGGTGTGCGGACCATCGCGCTCGAAGCCGGACCCGCCGAGGTCTTCCCACTCGACGACTACGTTCAGGGTCGCCTGCCCGACGCGACGACGGCGGTATCCAAGCTCGGCTACTGGATGTGGGACACGAAGGACATGCTCGCCGTGCTCGCGGAGATTCGTGCCTACAACAAGAAGGCGCGGCCGGACGCACGGGTGACTCTGGTCGGCGTCGATGTGCAAAGCTCCGATCGCGCCGCGACGTATGTTCTCGCGTCGAGCGTGAAACTCACGGACAGTCAGCGCACCGCGCTGGAAGGCGCCGCCACCTGGACCTCTCTGGCCTCAGGATCTCCTGATGCCGCGGCATTCGCCCGAGAGATCGACGCGCTCGTGCAGTCGACGGAAGCCGAGGCTCTGCCGCTGCGCACGATGCTCGCCCTGCGGCAGGTCCAGTGGCGGCTACGGATGCACGCGGCACGAGGACGAACCGCGCAGAAGCAGCGAGATCTCGGAATGGCCGCGATCACCGAGGCGCTCCTGGCGCGGCGCGACCAGGGACGCATCGTGATCTGGGCCCACAACAATCACATCGCGACCGATCCCCTGAGTGAAGTCCAGCCACTCGGCAGTCACCTCCGGAAGCGCCTCGGCGACGGATACCTCGCGGTCGGCCTTTTGATGGCCCGTGGCACGTTCCGCGCCTGGGACTACGAGTCGAAGGTCGGAGTGATCGAGCACACGATCTCGGAGCCCGCGGCGGCGACGATCGAGGCCGCCCTCGCGCCGCACCTCGCGACACCCGATGGATTCGTTCGGCTCGACGACCTGACCGCGCTGAAGACTTGGTTGAGCGTTCCGCATCGAGCCTCCGAGAACGGCGGGGCGATGGTGTGGAAGAACCGGCTGGTTCTCATCAGGCCTCGCGCCTCGTTTGACATCGTCGGTCTCGTCGCCAATTCGACGCCCACCACGCCGACGCCTACCGGCGTGCGCGTGGCGCCAACGCAATAGCGCGGCGGAACAGCGGAACAGCGGCGGTACCGCCGGCGGTACCGGCATCCGCCGGCAACGTCGTGACGACACGCCTCGAGAACCGGGTAAACACCTCCCGACCGCGCCCAATCCGCGAGCGATCGGTGGCGCGGCCCGTGCAATTGCCCGGTGCGCGGCGAAGTCAAAACAACCGCAAACCGAAGGGCTCGTGAGCTTCGCACGACTCTCGCAACGGAGATCTCAGATGAAGAAGAACAAGGGAACGCGTACGTCGCTCGGCGATATTTCCACCAACGGCCTGATGCTCGACGTCGAGCAACTCGGCGCTGCCGTCGGCGGCATGCGCTGCGGCGAGGGTTGGAAGGAAGTTTCGACCGCCACGCTGAACTCGAACGGCGGCGCGGACACGGCGACCGACTGCACCAAGTAGCCACAACGCGACAAGAGCGCCCGCCGGCTCGCGCCGGCGGGCCTCCGGCTAGGACCGCACCGATGATCCTCATCCTCAGTGGCGCCGACGATTTGCACGCTGACCACGTCGCCGAGATGCTTCGGTGTCGGTCGGCCCCCGTCGTTCGCTTCGACCCGGCATCATTCCCGAGCCGCGCCCAGATTTCGCTCGCGTACTCGCCTTCGGGCCGCAACGAAGCAGTCCTCTACGCAGACGGTTCGCGAATGGATCTCGCCGAAGTATCGGCGGTCTGGTACCGGCGGCCCGGAGCGCCCGTCGCGCACGCCGAGATCCGTGACTCGGCCGCACGAGCCTACATCGAGCTCGAATGCAGCATGGTCATGCAGGATCTGTGGAGCCTGCTCTGCGACACGTGGCTGCCAGGACGACCGCTGGCGGTCCGTCGCGCCGAACAGAAGGCGTTCCAGCTGAAGACCGCCGCGAGCCTCGGATTCGAGCTGCCCCCCACGGTCATCACGAACCGACCCGACGAGCTGCTCGAGCTCTATCGGAAACACGACGGCCTCGTCGTGAGCAAGCAGGCCGCCACTGCCTTCCCGTCCACAGTGGGCTTCGGCATGGTCCGATTCACGGAGCTCGTGACCACACGGGACGTCGCCCACGCGCAGACGCTCTCGTACTGCCCGATGATCTTGCAAGCCTACGTGCCCAAGCGGATGGAGCTGCGAATCACGGTGGTGGGGCGTCGCGTGTTCGCTGCCGAGATCCATTCGCAGGCGAACAACCGGACGCGTCACGACTGGCGCCGGTACCATCTGGCGCGCACGCCGCATCTTCCGCACGAGCTTCCCCGCGACGTCGAACGACGGTGCGTGGGTCTTGTCGAGGCGCTGGGACTCCAGTACGGCGCGATCGACATGATCGTGACGCCGGATGGGCGCTACGTGTTCGTGGAGATCAACCCGAACGGTCAATATCTGTGGATCGAGTATCAGACGGGTTTGCCGATCAGTGAAGCGATCTGTGACCTCCTGCTCGACGAGACTCGAGAGAGAGCCGTGGCATGAACCAAGATCTAACCGTGGCCATTGCCGACGTGGTGGCGTTCTTGACCTCCGTGACGTGTGAGCACGTTCGCCCCCCCGATGCGCAGGCGCGCCTCCGGTCCATCCAGGCCCGTCACTCCGAGGTCGCGCTCGAGCTCGTCTGGGAGGAGGAGTCGTACGACGGCTCCCTCCACTATGACGTCCTCCTTCGCGGCGCAAGAGGCGGAACGGTTTCGATCAGCTTCGCCGACGACCGTGGGTTGGCGTGGCCTCTGCGAGGCGTCAAGCGCTCGACTGACGCCAACCTCGTCCAGGTCAACGGGCGCATGTTGACGATGGAAGAGGCGGTGGTCTTCCTCGATATTCTGTGGAATGAAGCCCCTCTCATGGAGCGGATGGTGAATGCCTGCCTCGTGCGCGACGAGCTCGCGCGCGAGCCCATGGAGCTGGCCGACGAGGAGCTGCAGCGCGGGCTCGACGCGCTGCGACGGGCTCACAAGCTCTTCACGGCCGACGCCACCGAGCGCTGGATGCGGCTGCGCGGGTTGACGCACGAGCAACTCGAACATCAGGTCATGGGGATGCTCCAGTGCGCCAAGCTTCGCCGCCGTGTGGCAGCAGCTCGCGTGGAAGGCTACTTCGAGGCACACCGGGACGCGTTCGACGTCGATAGCCTCGATGCGCCGACCCGCGAGACCATCGAGCAGATCCTGTTCGACGAATGGCTGGCGGAACGTCGGGCGTCGGCACAGATCACCTGGCACTGGGGCAACCCCGAGCACACGGCCCGCGCGGCCTGAGTGAGCGAGAGAGACCGATGCGAATGCGTGCGTTCCAGTCCATCGCGTTCACGTTGCTCATCGGATGCGGAGGTGGTGCGGCCACGTCCGTGCGGTCGACAGCCACGCCGGTGGCGCAGGCAGCGACGGACGAGGCCGCTGCGCCGCAACTCGTCGCCGTGGACATCTTTGGTGTCCCCGCGCCCGTCGCCGAGAGGCTGCTCGCGCAGCACGGCAAAGAGCTCCGACGGTTTGGTGAGGCCATGATGTCGCACGACGAGTCGGTCGATCGCGACGCGATCACCGGCACACTCCAGGCGGCGGGTGACTTCGCGTACGTCGACTCGGCGCTCGTCGGGTACTTCGAGGATGGCGGGATGAAGTTCTACCTGACGCTCGACGTCGTCGAGCAAAAGGACGCATCGCGCCGCATGACCTTCGCGCCGGCGCCGGCCGGAGAGCACGCCGACCCCGAAGGGTTGATCGCCGACTGGCAGGCGTTCGAGGCGAAGGTCTTCGAGCTCATGAACGCCGGCACGCTGTCGCCGAAGCGCGTCGATTGCCCGGCGTTCCATTGCTTCGGTGACCCGGCGCACGAGGCGCTATGCGCGTGGGCGGCGAAGTTTGCGGAGCGCGTGCCGCGCCACCGCGACGAGCTGGTGGCGATCCTGCGCGAGGATCGACGCGAGGATTTTCGTGGCGCAGCGGCGTACCTGCTCGCGTACACGCACGACGGCAACGAGCTGGTGCGCGTGCTCCAGCCCTCGATCCGCGACGAGAGCTCGTTCGTGCGCAACAGCGTGATGCGAGTGCTGGCCGACATCGCGCTTCATCATCCGGAGATCGAGATTCCGCTCAATCCGGTCCTCGCCGCGCTCGACTTCCCGACCACGACCGATCGTAACAAGGCGGCTGCGGTCGTCGCCTGGACGCTGGAGAAGCGCGGCGTTTCCGCGGAAACGCGACGCTCGGTGATCGACCATGCCGGGCCTACGCTTCTCGCCATGCTGCGACTGCAGCAGCCCAACAACCACGACCTCGCGTACACCATCCTGAAGGCGGTGAGCGGCGAGGCGTATGGCGAACGCGACCACACGGCGTGGGAAGCGTGGCTTCGTCGCAGGCGCCAGTGAGAGCGCGCTAGCGTCAATGCCGCTCACTTAGCGCGGGTCCTCGACGAGGACTTGGTTGGGACTTTGCGGGCGTAGTTGCTCATTTTGATCTTCACCGCTCGCGGGAAGCTTCGTTCGCCTCGTCGAGGAGGCAGCACGAACGTCGGCATGCGATCAGTCGCGGTGGCAAGCCGGCTCGGAATGGTTCCCGGCGAGGCGATTGTCGAAAAGTGCCACTGCTCGACGCAGTGGCGGAGGGACGCCACGAAGCTGATACGCGTCGGCGCAACACCGAACTCGGTA
>DATLEB010000177.1:0-35947 GCA_035525615.1 Kofleriaceae bacterium
CCGGCAGCGTCCAGCCACGGCGCACCCACGATCTCGAACGGTCGCGTCGTACCGCGGCCTTCGCTCAGATTCGTGCCTTCGATGAGACATTGCCCCGGATAGACCAGCGCGGTGTCGGGCGTCGGCATGTTGGGCGACGGCATCACCCACGGCAAGCCGGTGTCGCCGTAGCTCATCTCGCGGCGCCAGCCCTCCATCGTGATGATGTGGAGGTCGAGGTCGAGCCGCTCCACCTGCGCCCGCCAGGTCGCGATCTCGCCGGCGGTGAGGCCGTGGCGGTTGGGGCACGAAACCAGGCCGACGAACGACTCGAAGCCGGGTTTGATGTCGCCGCCCTCGACCAGCGCGCCGCCGATCGGGTTGGGCCGGTCGAGCACGATGAACGCCTTGCCGGCGGCGGCGCACGCGCGCATCGCCAGCACCATCGTCCACACGAACGTGTAGTAGCGGCTGCCGACGTCCTGCACGTCGTAGACGAGCACGTCGACGTCGTCGAGCATCGCCGCGGTCGGCGCGAGCGACGCCGCGTCGTGGCCGTAGAGGCTGTGCACCGGCAGCCGCGTCCGCGCATCGACCACCGTCCCCACGCCGATCATGTCCTGCGCGTCGCCGCGCACGCCGTGCTCGGGGCCGAACAGCGACACCAGCTTCACGCCGCTCTTCGCGGCGAGCAGGTCGGCGGCGTGGCGCAGCTCCGGGTCCACCGCGGTCGGGTTGGCGATGAGCCCGACGCGGCGTCCGCGCAGCACGGCATCGTCGCCGAGGAGCTGCTCCAGCCCCGACCTGACGCGCATCAGAAGATCGGCACCGGCTTGAGCGTCACCTTGCCGTCCTTCGTGACGACGCGGAAGCGCACCGCCTTGCACTGGTGCTGCGCCTTGAGCTTGCCCTCGTTCACGCGCAGCTTGGCGATGAAGCCCTCGAAGCTGACCTCATCGGGGTGGCCGGTGGCGCGCCGCGCGTCGAGATACTCGGTGTAGACGCGCTTGTAGTAGTCGGGCTCGGGCTCGCGCGCGAGGTTGGCCAGCTCGGCGCTCGAGCTGTCCGGTGGCGGCCCCGCACCCTCGTCGTCCTCGAACTCGACGCGGCCGGGGACGATCGGGTTGCCGTCGTCATCCATCTCTTCCTCGCCGGGCTCGGGGCGACCGAGCAGGCGAGCGAGCATGACGTTCAAGCCGTTGGCGAGACCGTCGAGGTCCGCGCCCACCGGGCGGAACGTGCGCTCGAGGTTGCCGTTGATGATCTCGGAGACACCGACCTCGATCTCGTCGACCTGGTCGAGGATGCGGCGGCTCGACAGCCACATCGCGCCCAGCGCGAGCACGAGCGCGATGCCGCCGAGCACGAGCACCATGCGACCCGCGGTCGCGTGCTCGCCCACGTTGCGGCCGGCCGGTGCGAGCACGAGCGCGCCCGCGTTCACCGCCGGGTAGTCGGCGGGCAGCGCCTTGTTGTTGGGATAGCGCGGCATCCGCACGGCACCGACCAGGTAGGTCTTGCCGCCGACCGACGCGGTCACCGGCGAGAAGATGCCGCTGTCCGACGAGAACGCCTGCTTCATCAGATCGTCGCGCTTGAGCAGCGGCGCGATCAGCTCCTGCATGTGCGCGTCCTCGGTCCCGTCGCCCTTGCGGAAGCTCGACGCGTACACCTTCTCGCCCTCGAAGTACGCGACCTCGACGCCGAGCACGCTCTGCTCCTCGCGCGCGAGCTTGGACGACTGCGAGTACGCGATGACGACGGCGCCGATGATCTTGGGGCTGCCGTCCGCGGTCTGGCGATCGACCACGGGCGCGATGCCGGCGCGCATGAGGCCGCGGCCCGGGTAGTTCCAGATCTGGGCGATCGCGGGGCGCGTCGTACCGCTCTCGAGCGTGATGGCCAGGCCGCGCCAGATGAGCTTGCCGTCCTTGTCCTTCAGCTCGCTGGCGACCGGGTTGTTCACGCCGTCCATCGCGACGATGTTGCCGCTGCCGTCGACGAGCGCGAGCACGTCGGGCTTGGTCTGGCCGGCGTTGTTCGAGTGGAAGCGGCCGAACGCGAGGTCGGCGGCACGCACGCGATCGAGCGGCACCGTCACGCGTAGCGCGGTGACCGCGCCCTCGTCCTTGGCCATGGTCTCGGCCTGCGCCTGCGTGTTGAGCAGGTCGAGGCGAGCGTTGTTCTGCGCCTGCGACGGGATGCGCGCAGGGCTCATCTGCGTCCTGGCGTCGGCCTTGACGCGCTCCGCCAGCCCGCCGCTTACGACGACGTAGCAGACCGCGGTCAGCACCGCGATCGCGATTCCTACGATCGCCCCGATGATCGTCCGAGACATGTGGCCTCCAGCCTGCGGGGATTATCGAAGCCGCGTGATCATGGTGTCAATCCGGGGGGCCGACGTTCACGGCCTCGACCAGCTCGGCTCCGAAACAACCTGGGAGCTCGTTGTAGATGCAGACGATCTCGGCCACGCTCGCCGCGAGGTTCGGGCGCAGCTGCGCGCGATCAGCCACGACCAGCAGCGTGCGATCCGTGACACGGTAGTAGGTGGAGAAGGTCTTGCAGTCGACGGTGTCGGCGCCGTCGAGGATGCGCGGATCGCACAGCACCTCCTTGGGGACGACCTGGACCGTGAAGTGCTCCGGGAACTTCGTGGCCGCCGGCGCCTTCTTCTCGAGCACCTTCGGCAGCGCGTTCATCACCCGGCGGTAGGAGGCGGCCACGTCGGCGGGCGTCCAGTCGAGCGGATCTGCCACACGTACGGTGATGCCGTCGCTGCGGAAGTCCGACGAGGCCTTCCACGTCACGCCCGCGGGCTGGAACTCCTTCGGCGCGGCCGTCACGGGCGCGTCGGTGGGGCCTGACGCGCCCGCGCCGTTGCCCCGGAGGACGAGGAAGCCCACGCCCGCGCCGGCGAGCAGGACGACCACGCCGAGCCCGAGCCACAACCCCGTGCGCGAGCGCCCGGTGCCCGAGGTCGACCGTTCGGCGCCCGTATCGCCGGGCTCGAGCCGATCGGCGAGCCCGGTCGGGTTGTTCTCGCGCAGGTTGCGGGTCGCCGCGTCCGACGATGAGGCGCTCGCGGGTGTCGCGACCGGCGCGTTGGCGGCGACGGCCGCGATGCGGCTGCGCGCGTCGGCCATCGCGTCGCGCGACATCCGCAGCGTCTCGGCGTGCCCGACGTCGCCCTCCTTCAGCACGCCCTCGAGCTCCTTGCGGAAGTCGCGCGCGTTGTCGAAGCGATCGTCGGCCTTCTTGGCCAGCGAGCGCAGGAGCGCGGCCTCGAGCGCCGCGGGGATCTCGATCCCGGTCGCGCTCGGGCGCGGCGCCGGCTCCGAGAGGTGCTTGCTCATGATCTCGAAGTGCGTGTTGCCGTCGAACGGCGTGTCGCCGGTGAGCGCCTCGTACAGCGTCGCGCCCAGCGAGTAGATGTCGCTGCGCAGGTCGACCTCCTGGCCGCGCACCTGCTCGGGCGACATGTAACGGACCGTGCCCATGGTCTGGCCGGTGGCCGTGAGCCGGGTCGACGTCGTCATCTTGGCGATGCCGAAGTCCATGACGGTCGCGGTGCCGTCGTCCTCGCGCACCAGCACGTTCGACGGCTTCATGTCGCGGTGCACGACGCCGCGCCCGTGCGCGTACTCGAGCGCGCGCAGGACGTCGATGCAGATCCGCAGCGCCGTCGGCCACGGCTGCTTCCCGCTCTCGAGGATCATCCGCTCCCAGGTGTTGCCGCGGACGTACTGCATGGCGAGGACGAACGAGCCGTTCTCCTGGCCGAAGTTGTAGAGGTGGACGATGTTCGGGTGATCGAGGGCGGCCAGCGCCTTGGCTTCCTCGAGGAAGCGCGACTTCACCTGGCTGTACGCCGCGAGGTCGGGCGGCAGCACCTTGAGCGCGACCTCCTGGTCGGTCATCGTGTGGCGCGCGCGGAAGACCACGCTCATGCCGCCCTGCCCCAGCACCTCGATGATCTCGTACTGAGCGAGGACGGTCGTGCCGATGAGCCGCTGCGCGCCGGTCGAGCCGAGGTGCGCACCGCACGCCTTGCACTTGACGTCGATGTCGAGGACGTCGGCGTTGCAGCTAGGGCATGCGGGCATCGGCGCGGCGATTGTATCAGGCCCCGTGCCCGTGCCCGTGCCCGTGCCCGTGCCCGTGCCCGATCAGCCCGCGGCGCGGGCCGGCGCCATCTGCCATCCCGGGACTCGCGCGAGCAGACGGTGGATCTCGTCGCGCACGACCGCGGGGTACTCGACCGGCGTGTAGTGCGTGCCGCCCTTGATGACGTGGAGGCGCGAGCCGGGGATGGCGCGGTGGATGCGCTCGGCGGTGGCGGGCGGCGTGAGGATGTCCTTGTCGCCGGTGATGATCGCCGTGGGCGCGGTGATCGACGCCAGCACGTCCTCCGCGTCGTGCTGGTTCAAGCGATCGAGCAGATCGGAGTAGATGCGCCAGTCGATGGTGCGGAAGCCGACCGCGACGTCGCGGAACGCGTCCTCGTCGAGCGTGCGCGACACCATGCCGAACCGCTTCATCATGCTGATGAGCGCGTCCGAGCCGGCGACCATGCCGGCGGCGCGCCCGACGAGATCGGCCTGCGCTTTCACCATGCGCAGGAGCACCGGGATCACGCGCTCGACGAACTGCAGCGAGAGGATGGTGCGGAACGGGCGGCCCGACACGCCGTTGATGGCGACGATGCCGGCGACGCGCGCGGCGTGGCGGCGGCACAGCTCGAACACCACCTGCACGCCCATCGACCAGCCCACGAACACGGCGCGGTCGACGTTCTCGCGGGCGAGGATCTCGAGCAGGTCGTCGACCTGGTGCGTGACCGTGTTGGCCAGCGGGTCCTGCGGCGGCGACGACGTGTAGAGGCCGCGGTAGTCCCAGCACAGGACGCGGTAGCCGGGCAGCGCGGCGTAGATGTGCCGGAACGCCTCGAAGGTGCCGCCGAGCCCGTTGGCCAGAACGACAACGGGCGCCTCTGGTGAGGCGCCCGGGCGTTCCTGGTATCCGATACGAGTGCCGTCGCGAACGACTAGATGACGCTGGACGAGCCCGGGTACCACGAGGGAAGAGTAACAGGCCTCGGCTCGGACCTCAGGCCTCCGGCCTCGGACCTCAGGCAGACCTGATCAGAAGGTCACCATGCCGCCGAGGCGGACGCGGCTGAACGACTCCTCGGACTCGGGCACGAGCGAGCGCAGGCTGGTGTCGTCCGTCGGTGGAGCTCCGTCCCCGCGCGTCGGGGTCTCCTCGATCGACTCGCGCGAGCCGAAGCGCATGTCGCCGAACAGCGAGATCGACGGGGACAGGCGCCAGCGCAGACCCGCGCCGACCTCGGCGACGGCCTGGCTGTCCTGCCAGCCGCCCTCGACCTCGACCTGCGTGGTGCCGATGCCGGCGGCGAGATACGGCGCCCAGCGACGCTCCGCGCCGAGCTCGTACTTGAGGCCCGCCATCATGCGGCGATCGACGCGACCGCCGTCCTCGAGCGTGTTCTTGGCGATCTCGCCCTCGAGGAGGAGACCGCGGGTCAGGCGGAACTGGCCGATCAGGCCGACGTCCTCGCCCTCGTGCTCGCCATCGACGGAGACGCCGCCCATGAACGCGCCGATGCCCCAGCGCGGAAGCGGCTGCTCGATCACGACCGGCGCGGACACGTAGGTCGCGGGCGCGGGCGCGATGGGACCGTAGTACTGACCGTCACAGTTGCAGTCGGCCGGCGGCGGGGGCGGAGGCGGCTGCGCGAAGGGACGATCGTAGTAGTAGCCGCCGCCGAGCCAGATGTGGCCGCCCACGTAGACGGTCGGGCGGTGAACGGGGCGATAGCGATAGTAGGGGCGGACGACGCGGACGCGCGGGCCGCCGATGCGGACGTGAGCGCTGCCGCCGATGCGCACGCGAACGTCAGCCGAGGCCTCGTTCGCCGTGAGGGCAGACCCCGCCGTGAAGAGGGTGGCGGCGGCTGCCAGCGAACTGAGACCGAGCGACAGGTTTTTCACGGGATGGCTCCTTGGCGGCATTACGAGACAAGACGATCGAAGCGAAGGATCGGTTTACCGCGGTTTGCAGGACCTTCTCTGCATCCATCGCGCCACGAGTCGCGCGCTTACACCGCTCCGTCGATCCCTCCGACCCGGGCGGCTCGTAAGAAGTTACACGCGGGTCCGGGGGGCGCCAGGGAAAGCTGTGAATGCCGCTTCACGATCGGCGTGCCGTCGCTGCTACATTTCCGTTCCTCGTCGGAGCCGCCATGGCTGCAACGCCACTCGCGTCGCTGTGTCCGGCTTCACGTTCGAGTCGGAAGTATCCCGAATTCCTTTGCTATGCTTGACGTGGGTTCGCTGGCTCCATAGAGTCGCGAACGCACCGGAGGCACCATTGAGCCAGCAGCCCCCCAAGAAGTCGGGTAGCCGAGACATCAACGAGCTGAAGGCTCGTCTCGGCCTCAAGAAGGGCGCCGCGCCTGCGCCCACAGGCAAGCCCAATGGGTCGCCGTCCGGAGGCGTCGTCCCGCCGCCCGGTCTCGCGGTTCCGCCGCCACCGGGCGCCGTCGCCCCGGGTCCGGTCGTTCCCAACGCGGCCGACGATCCGTTCGGCGCGATGAACGCGATGGCGGCGCAAGGCGCTGCGCAGCGCGCTCCGGAGATCGTGATCGTTCACGACGGCAAGCCCGTCGAGAGCGTGTCGGCCGGAACGCAGGCTGCGACCATCGGCAAGTACATCGCGATCGCGCTGGTCCCGTTCATCCTCGGCATCGCGATCCGCGGCATCTCGAAGGACGCGAGCGCGTACAACGAGGGCATCACCGGCGCCAAGGTGCTGGTGAACGACATCAAGAACGTCAAGAAGCAGCTCGCCGCGACCAAGGCGAAGCTCGACAGCGACGAGATCAAGAAGAACGATCGCAGCGGCAAGGAAGTGACCGCCGCGATCACCGCGCTCTCGCCCGACAAGTGGGACGTGAAGTCCTACGACGCGCTCAAGCACAAGCAGAACATCGGCGCCGAGCTCGCCGGCTCGGTGATGAGCTTCTACGGCGACGTCGCGTCGCTGCAGGCGATGATCAAGGATCACGTGAAGGGCGCGAAGGCCGACGACGCCGCTCTCAACGCCGCGCGCGCGAACTCCGAGAAGGGCTTCCTGCCGCAGAACGAGTCCATCCAGAAGGCGGTGCGTTACCGCTTCGGTGTCCTGGTGTGGAACCCGAGCGAGGAAGAGATGAAGACCGCCGAGCCCGTGCCGTTCGGCGCGCGCCTGGTCGAGCTGGGCCCGCCCTACTGCGCCGATGGCAAGCGCGCCGACACCGGCTCGTGCACCGAGCAGAACCCGGTCGAGTCGCTGGCGTTCCGCACCGGCCCCGGGCAGCCGTGGCAGAAGGCGGACTTCGCCATCCCCGGCCAGAACATCAACGCGGGTGACGCGGCGCCGCACAAGAAGGTGCTGATCATGTCGCCGACCGACACGTTCCTCGGCCTGGTCTCCGACTGCGCCGGCGGCGGCGCGAACTGCCAGAAGTACGTCGGCGGCAGCGCGGCCGACACGCTCTACAAGAAGCGCGTGGGTCAGATCGTCGAGAAGATCGACGAGCTGATCGAGAACGCCAACGTCCTCGAGCGCAAGCTCGCGCCCAAGGCGAACGAGAGCAAGCGCTTCACGTTCTTCCTCTGACCGCAGGTCAGAGGAAGAACGAGGCATCAGGCCTCGGACCTCGGGAAGAGACGAGCGAAGCCGTCTTCCTGGGGTTTCACACCGGCCGCCTCGTGGCGGCCGAGTTCGTTTTCGGCGATCGCCGCGTAGGACATCGTCTCTGACGCGTGCGCAGCGATCATGCGTCCTGACGGCGTGACCGCGATGACGCCGCCGGTGCCGCGGCCCCGCGTCACGAGCTCGTCGAGCACGGCGGCGGCGGCCAGATCGGGATCCTCGCCGCGCTCGAAGCGGTCGACGAGCGAGCGGCAGAGCGTGACGCGGATGATGGCCTCGCCGTCGCCGGTGGCCGAGGCGGCGCCGCCGCGATCGTCGGCCCACGTGCCGCAGCCGGGCAGCGGCGTGTCACCGACGCGGCCGCTGCGCTTCCAGTTGATGCCGCCGGTCGAGGTCGCAGCGGCGACGTGCCCGTCGCGATCGACGGCGACGGCGCCCACGGTGCCGCCGGGTTTCTCGGTCGGTGACGTGGTGACGAGACCGGCGCGGCGCGCGGTCTCCTCCTGCCAGCGCGCACGCGAGCGTTCGGTGACGAGCGACTCGGTCGGGACGGTGGTGATGCCGCGCTCGGCGGCGAAGCGCAGCGCGGCGGGCCCGGCGAGGAGCACGTGCTCGCCGTCGTCCATCACGGCGCGCGCGAGATCGATCGGCGCGCGCAGGTCGGGCACCGCGGCGATCGCGCCGATGGCGAGCGTGACGCCGTCCATGATCGCGGCGTCGAGCTCGACGGTGCCGTCGCGCGTGAGCACGGCGCCGGTGCCGGCGTTGAGCTCGGGCGCGTCCTCGAGCACGCGCACCGCGGCCTGCACCGCGTCGAGCGCGCGTCCACCGGCCGCGAGCACGGCGTGGCCGGCCTCCGCGGCGGCGCGACACGCGGCGACCGCGGCCGGTCGTCGCTCGGGCGGCAGCGTCCCGGCCCCGCCGTGCACGACGATCGCGGTCATGCCGGCCCGGCGCAGCGGAAGCCGACGATGACGTGACGGATCGAGTGCTGGCGGCCGTGCCACGCGGCGCCGCGGCCGAGGCCCGCGAAGTCGTCCCACGCCGAGCCACGCACCGTCATCTTGGCGTCGCGGCGCGTGCCGCCCGGCGGCCAGGGGGTCGCCGTCCACTGGAAGACGTTGCCCGCGAGGTCGAGGACGCCGAAGGGGCTCACACCGTCGGCGTTCGATCCGACGGGCACGGTGTCGCGCAGGTGGCTCATGCCGGAGTTGAGCTTCTGCGAGTCGAATTCGATGCCCCAGGGATAGAACTGGCCCTCGGTGCCGCGCGCGGCCTTCTCGAACTCGTGCGCCGACGGCAGGCGCCGCGTCTGCCCGACCACCTGCCCGCGCCACTCGCAGTACGCCGCGGCGTCGTCCCAGCTGACGAGCACGACCGGATGATCCTCGCGCTCGGCGGGCGGACGCCCGTCGACCCAGACGTGCTTCACGATCTCGTCGGGCCAGGTCTGCACGAAGCCCTGCGCCTTCCACGTCGCCTCGTCCATGGTCGGTGCGGGCGCGCCGCCGTCGGCGACGAACTCGGCGTAGGCCGCGTTGGTGACCGGCATGAGATCGATGCGGAACGCCGGCAGCTCGACGACGTGGCGGTCCTCTTCCTTGTCGAACCACCCCGCGTCCTTGGCGGAGGTGTCCCCCGACGTGGCGGCGTGCGCGTCGTACGCGGCGGTGCGCTCCTCGGGCGTCGAGCCGGCGATCGAGCGGCCGGCCGGGACGAGGACCATGGTCGCGTCCGCGGCCGCCGACATGGGCGCGGACTCGCCCGACCACTTCACGTCGCGGCCGGGACCGTCGACGATCGGCGGCGGCGGCTGGGGCCTGGCGAGACGTAATCCCTGGCCGTCGCACGCCGCGAGCGCGAGCGCGAGGGCGACACCGTGCGTGGCGCGATTCACGGCGTGAGTGTACTCGGTGCGCGCGACGGGCTGTCCCGGTCGCGCGCCTTGTCTCGCTCGCGCTCGGCGGCCTCGGCTTCCTCGAGCTCGACGAGCGCGTTGCGCAGCGCGATCGCGTAGTCGGGGTTGCGCAGGAGCGACGTCTGATCGAGATCACCGGGCGCGAGCGCGGCGCCGAGGCGAGGCGCGGCGCCGGCGGCGTCGCGCAGCATGCGCAGCTTCGGCGGCGTGCCCCACGTGTCGAGGTGCAGCACCGACGACAGGAGCGGCGCGCCCTCGACGTCGCGCAGGATCGACGTCACGAACAGCCAGCGACCATCCGACGACCAAGCCGGCGCGCCCTCGTCGGTGCCCTCGAGCGCCACGCCCGGTCGCTCGCGGCCCTCCGCGTCGAGGTCGATGACGACCACGTCGAGATCGCGCTCGCCGTCGGGGCGCAGGCGCGCCGCGGCGTAGGCCAGCGCGGTGCCGTCGGGCGCGAGCGCGGGCGCGCCGTCGCTCGGCCCGTCGGTGAGCGTGACCAGCGCGCCGTCGGTGGCACGCTCGACGATGCGACTGCCGCCGCCGGTCGGCTCGACCACCTGCATGACCAGCCGCGCGCCCACCAGCGAGGGCGCCAGCTCGTGCGTGGGCGCGTCGGTGAGCGGCGTGGGCGCGCCGGTGGCGACGCCGTCGTTCATCGGCAGCCGGTAGAGGTCGATGGAGACGCCGCCGCGATCGCTGGCGAAGACCACGGCGTCGCCGTCCGGCGTCCACGTCGGATCGACGTCGGCGGCGCCCGTGGTCAGCCGGCGCGGCATCGCGTCGGGATGCGCCTCGGCGATCCACAGGCTGGTGCGGCGATCGTCGCGCGTGCGCGTCGACGCGAACACGACCCAGCGGCCGTCGGGCGAGAACGCCGGGTGCTCGTCGACCGCCGGCGTGCCGTCGGCGGCCGCGCCCGGAACGAGCAGCGGCGCGAGCCGATCACCGGTCTCGTCGACGATGATCAGGCGACCACCGGCGCGCCAGCGCTCGGTGACCACCATGCGCGCCGGCGCGTCGAGATCGCGCGCCGGCGGCGCTGGAACGTTCCCTCGACAACCCGCCGCCCCCGATGACAACCCGACGCAGAGCGCACCGCTACAGACGGCGATGCGCAAACCGACTCACTTCGCGGGCGCTTCCGGCGTGGGAGCGGGCGAGTCGGTCTTGCTCTTCTTCTTGAGCTGGTTCAGGTCCATGTCCTTGCCGATCTTGTCCTCTTCCGGCGTGACGCCGAAGTAGACGCCCAGGGCGAGGACCGTGAAGATCGCCGCCGCGATCGCACCGATCTTGAACCCCTTGTCGAGGTTCTCCTTCTGGTGGCGCTCGAACACGACGAAGGAAGCTTCCTGCTCCGGCGGCAGCGACGTGAAGTTGGAGTACTCGCTCATGGTTCGCCCTCTGGGTCGGTACCGTAGGCCGGTTGTAAGGGTTGCGTCAACGCAGGGTCGCTGGCAGACAAAGATGCGTGGGCCGCGCGTTGGACAGAGTGATCATGCCTCCGACACCCGCGCGCGTCATCGGTTCCGGAATTCTGACGATCGCCGTGATCTCGGCAGCTTACGCCCAGCCCGCGCGGCCGACGCACCCGCCCGAGACCTGCCTGGGCGTGTCGGACCAGGGCATCTGGTCCGATCTCGACGAGCAGCTACAGCTCGCTCTTCCGCGCGGGCTGTCGGCGGCGCGCGTGTCGGCGACGATCGATCGCGATCGCAAGCTGATGATCGTGTCGGTCGACGGCTGGCCGACCAAGCCGTACCCGTACCCGCTGCGCGACGGCGACAAGGCGGAGCTCGCGGGGCTCGTCAGCGACTCCAACACGAAGCACGCCGCGACGCCGGCCGCGCGCGATCGCGACAACGACGGCATCCCGGACTCGCTCGACGTCCTCCTGGGCGCGCACAAGACGCGCCTCAACGCCGACGCGTACACCGAGGGCTACGTCTCGATGACGTACCCGATGGGCGACGTGCCCCGCGAGATGGGCGTGTGCACCGACGTCATCGTGCGCGCGCTCCGCAACGCCGGCCTCGATCTGCAGGCCGCCGTGCACGACGACATCAAGCGCGCGCCGCGCGCGTACCCGATGGTGAAGGGCAAGGGCTCGGCGAGCATCGACCATCGCCGCGTGAAGACGATCCTGCCGTGGTTCAAGCGCAACATGGATCAGCGCAGCGCGAAGCTCGACGACCCCGACGATCCGCTCCGCCCCGGCGACATCGTGTTCATGGACACGTTCCCGTCGAAGACGGGGCCCGATCACATCGGCATCGTCTCCGACCGCATCGGTGAGGACGGCCTGCCGGTCGTGATCAACAACTGGACGAACGGGACGGTCACGGCCGAGATGGATCTGCTCGGCTGGGTGCCGGTCACGCACCGCTTCCGCATGAAGTGAGACGCGACCCGTCGGGGCCTCGAGCCTAGGGCTTCGGCGGAATGACCACCACCGGACGTGCGGCGGGCGGCTGCGTCACAGCGCGCGACCGCGCGCTCATCGACGGCGGCCTCACGGCGCGCGGCACCGACGGCGGCGCCTCCGTGGTCACGGACCTGCGGCGCGGTGCCGGCGGAATCGGCGACATGGCGGGTGGTTCAGGGAGGTTGGCGATGCGCGGTTCCTCGCGCTCGACCTTCGCGCGGGCCATCGCGATCCGCCATTCCCACTCATCCTCCTCGGCGTCCCGCGCCGCCTGGATCAACGCCGCCGCCCACTCCTCATCGTCGCCATCGTCCTGGAGCTCCTCGAACCGCATGTGCCACGCAACAAAGCATCAAATGGGCCAGCGCGTGCCCTACATGTGCGCACCGTCGGGGCTACCAGTGGCCGATCCAGCGCGTCTTCCCGGTCTCCCACTTCTTCTTCGGCGTGACGGCGCGGTCGGTCGGCAGCAGCACCGCCGCGAGGGTGACGGCGAGCGCGCCGCCGAGGAAGCCTCGCCGGCTCGGCTTCGCGTGCTTCGTCGCTGGCGCTGGCGTCGCGAGCGGCTGCGTCACGGCGTCTTCCCTCCTCCGCCGCCGACCGCGGGCGCGGGACGGTCGCCCTCCCAGCCCTTCTCGAGATCGTCGATCGTGAGGTGCAGGTCGTCGGGCACGAACTCCTTCGCCTCCTCGAACATGCCGTCGGCGTCACCGTCGTCGGTGATCTTGCTCGTGTCGACTTCCTTGGCCTGCGACGCGTCGATCACCTGACCGCCGCGATCGAGCAGGCGGAGGTTGATCTTCTCGATGAAGCGCATGGGGTGATAGTGGTAGACGGTTCCGTCCTTGGGCAGGTTGAGCGCGGTCGCGACCGGCTCGGTCCACCAGATGAACGGCTCGAGCTGATCCTGCGCCAGCGCCCCGATGTCGTAGTCGAGATCGTCGGCGTCGTTGGCGGCGCTCTTGGGACCTCCGCGCTTGCGGAAGTCGCGCAGTGACTTCGCGAGCTCCTCGCCCCACGGCGGCTCGTCGGTCCACTCCGACACGTGATACGTGACCATGCGGCGCAGGTCGTCGTTGACCTCGCCGCTCGCGTAGAACTCGAGCAGCTCCTCGCGCGAGAGCCGGCCGTCCTTGTCGTTGTCGATGAGCGAGTTGATCTCGGGGACGTCGCTCATGCGATAGCCGGCGGCGCCGTCGACCATCTGCCAGTCGGGATCGCCGCGGAACAGCTCGTCGCGCGAGAAGATCTCGAAGTGGATCTGCGAGGCGCTCAGGTCGTCGGGACCGACGACGCCGACGTGGCCGATGAGCTCGCCGGCCTCCACCGGATGATCGAAGCCGAGGACCGAGCGGCTCGCGTCCAGCTCCTTGCGCGTCGCCGACGCGAGCCACTTGGGCGCGGCGTCGCCGGGCTGCTCGTCGGCGAGGTGCATGTAGAGCGAGAAGAAGCGCAGCGGCTTGCCGACGTTGATGTCGTGACGGAGCAAGACGAAGTTGGTCGAGCCGATCGGCGAGCCGCTCGCTCCGCCCGTGCGCGCGGCGACGACGCGGCCGGCGAACGGCGCGTGCACCGCCGCGTCCTTGTCGGCCGGCAGGTGGATGCCGCCGTGCCAGAGGCGCGTCGCGCCCCACGGTCCCACCGGGAAGAAGCCGCCGCCCGCCTGCGTCTCGTTGAGCTGTGTGTACTTCGCGCTCTCGTCGATGATCTTCTTCGACGCGACGTCGGGGCTGGGATCGCTCGGGATGAGCGGCCGCTCGCCGACCTTCGCCATGCCCGGCAACCACAGCGGGAAGGAGCGCTGGCCGCGCAGCTTGTCGATGAACTCCTTGAAGTCGAACGGCCCCGGATCCCACTTGCGCGTGGTCAGGTGGTAGTGGGCGATGTAGCCGCGGAAGTCCATCGCCGGGAACGAGTCACCCAGCGCGTCGACGGGACCGAGCGTGCCCCAGTACGGCTTCGACGAGCCGGGCTCCGTCGGATACTCGAGCGGCAGCTCGGGCAGGTGACGCACCAGCACCGCCGCGAGCTCGATCATCGCCAGGTACTGCTCGGGCGTGAAGTCCCACGCCTCGATGGTGTGGTTGTTGATCTTGCAGAGCTTGGTCGTGCGCTTGAGGCCGCGCTTCGAGTAGAACGCCGTGTCCTTCTTGTAGTCGCCGCGATTGCAGAACTCGACGCCGATCGAGTCGATGTTGTACTTCGCGGCGTGGAAGCCCATGTACGCGAGGTCGAGGGTCTGGAAGATCGTGCCGTCGTTGTCGATGAGGAAGTGACACGACAGACCGCGCTCGTTGTGGAGGACCTCCCAGCACAGGCGCGACGAGTCGAGGCCGTCGTGGTGGAGGACGAACTTCTTGATCGACTTCTGCACCGCCTCCATCGGCGGGTGCTTGGGATCCTTGAGGCGGCGCAGCGACGGACGCAGCGCGTAGCGCCGCAGGCCGCGGTTCTTGGCGTCGACGCCGTACGCGCCCTGCCCCGGTCCGCACTTCGCGGTCTGGACGCAGCCCTCGAACGTGGCGTCCCAGCCCGTCTCCGTCCAGTTCTTGAACGTCGCGCCCATGTCCTGGACCGGCTCGCCGCCAATCATGAGAAAGCCCATGTCGTCGTCCTGCTCTTTACCTAGCCGACCGAGAACCTGACCTCGGTCGATCCGAACCGGATCGTCATGCCGTGGTCGAGGCGGGAATGGGTGATGCGCACGCCGTTCGAGAACGTGCCGTTGGTGGAGTTGCGATCGTAGACCATCCACGCGCCGCCTTCGAACACGATCTGGGCGTGGCTTCCCGACGCGTAGCCGTCGTGGGAGAGGTCGAGGTCGTTGCCCGGCGCCTTGCCGGCGGAGAGGCCGTGGCGCACGGGGAGCCGCTGCCCGGCGGCGGGTCCGGTGAGGATGATGAGGACCGGCCCACCGGGGGGCGCATGCACCGCGGCAGCGACCGGCGGGGGCGCCGCGAACGCGCCCGGCATGGCCCCGGGATACGCGCCGGCCGGAAACGTCCCGCCGGGATAGGTCCCGCCTGGAACGGGCACCGGCGCGTGCGGTGCGCCGGCCGGCGGCTGGTTCGTGCTCCGGCGCTTCACGAGCGTCATCACGCCGACGAGCAAGACGAGCGCGCCGACGCCGATGCCGCCGAAGAGCAGGATCGTGCCGAGCGAGCCCTTGTGCTCGATGCTGCGCGCCACGCACTCCGCCTTCACGCAGTACGAGCGTGCGTCGCACTCGTCGGTGCCGCACTTCGCGGCGAGGATCGTGACCGGGTCGGACGTCAGCGTCGCGGTGCCGAGCGGCATCGTCACCGTGAGCTTCTTGCCCTCGAGCTCGCCGGCAGGCGCGAAGAACGTGATGACGTGCTCGCGCGCGATCTCCTGCCTCACCTGGCTGATCGCGGCGCGCCATCCGCCCTCGGTCTTCACCCAGCGGAACGTGCCGTTCGAACGGCGCGAGAGCTCGCCGAGCGCGAGCAGCGGGCGGACCGCGTGGTACTTGCCGTCGGGGCTGGGGCTATAGCCGATGGTGTGGATGCGCACCGTCGCCTTGTCGGCGGCGATGCCGGCCTTGGTGATCGCGGTCTTCACCTCGTCGGTGACGTTGGGGATGCCCTTCGAGACGAGGATGACGACGCCGCGCGAGAGCGCGTCCTTGTTCTTGGGCCTCTTCACGGCCGCGCCGGCCTGCTTGACGCTGCGGCCGACGATCTCGACCAGCGGAATCTCGTCGGAGGAGCTGTCGATCGCGAGCTCGGCGAACGCCTTGCGGGCGTCGGCGACGCGCAGGAGGCCCTTCGAGCCCGTGACCTCGCCGCCGTAGCCGATCACCTGCACGCGGACGCGCGGGCCCAGGGCGGTGAGCGGCTCGAACAGCTCGGCCTCGAGCGCCTCCTTCAGCGGCTCGAAGTCGTTCTCGAAGTCGAGCGTCGTCGGGATGGCGACGACGAGGGCCAGCTCGGTCTCGGCATGCTCGAACGCGCCCAGCAGGAACGGCGGGGACGTGCCCGCGGCCTTCACCTTGAGCGAGGTCGTCTTGGTCTTGGCGTCGAGCGCAGCCTCCGCCACCTCGCCGCCGGTCTGCGTCGCCGAGATGAGCGCACGGACGCGGATCTGCCCGGGGAGGATCGAGGGACGCGTCTCGATCCGGTCGACGATGATCTTGTCGCCGTGGACCGGAGAGGGAGCGAGCGCGACCGCGAGCACTAACGCCCCGGCGACGGCGATCCTGCGCATCGGGCCGAAGGTAGCCCATTCGGCCCCCCGCCGTCATAAGACCCCGAAACAGGAAATACTCCCGCCTCCGGTGTATCGTCCGCGCATGGTTCGTACCGGGGTCCTCGCCACGCTATCTGCCTCCCTGATCGTGTTCTCGGCCGCGGTTGCCAGCGCTCAGCCAGACGCTGGTGGCGGCACCGGTAGCGAAGTGGAGCTCGACGAAGATCCCGCGCCGGCCACCGGCGACGAGACCGGCAGTGAGGAAGATCCCGACGCGCCGCTCATCGGCAGCGAGCCGGTCGAGACCGGTCCGACGGCGCCGGCGCAGAAGAAGACCGGGTATCCGATCGCCGAGGTCGACCGTCCGATCACCCTGCCCGACTTCACGTCGGAGGTGCGCTTCGATCTGCGGCTCTTCCCCGACCCACTCGACGCGGAGCTCGGGCTGCGCGCGCGCTACGGCATCACGCGCCAGGCGCAGGTCGGCGTGCGTTACAACATCGGCGGCTTCTACAACGACGGCAAGCCGGCCGGCGACGACAAGGCCACGTTCAACACCGGCAAGGCGGTCGCGCTCGAGTTCCAGTACCTGGTGCAGGAGTGGGTCGCGCCGCGCGTGACGATCCCGATGTACGTCGACCCGTTCGCGATCGGCATGACGCTCGGCGCGCAGATGAAGTTCAAGATCATCGACAAGCTCGCCATCGTCGGCTTCGAGGACGTGGTCGGCTTCAAGCTCAGCGACAAGTTCGTCCCCGATCTCGAGAGCGAGCGGACCAACGAGGCCTACGCCGACAACCTGACGACGAGCGGGTTCAACCCCGACGGCTACCTGAAGTTCGACTTCGGCGTGGTCTATCAGCTGAAGCCGAACATGGCCGTGACCGGCCGCCTCGGGACGACGTTCAACGACTTCTCCGACGAGGACGCGCCGACCAGCCTGCGCGTGAACGTGCAGCTCACGCCCAAGAAGATGATCGACGTGATCGGCCAGATGGGGCTGAGCGCGCTCGACGACACGAACACGTTCAGCCTCGGGGCCGCGCTCGCCGTCAGGATCTGACTTCGTTGGGGGACCCGGACAGGTCCCCCAACCCCCCATCCGGGAGTGTCATTTCGGGGCGAGGAAGCCGTCGGCCTTGAGCAGCTCGGCGGTGAGCACCGCGCCGCCGGCCGCGCCGCGCACGGTGTTGTGCGACAGCGCGACGAAGCGCCAGTCGAACACCGCGTCGGGACGCAGGCGACCGATCGTGATGCCCTGGCCGTTGCCGGCGTCGCGATCGAGCCGGGTCTGCGGACGGTTGTCTTCCTCGAAGTAGCTGAGGAACGGCGTGGGCGCGCTCGGCAGCTTCAGCTGCTGCGGGCGGCCGCTGTACGCCTTCCACGCGGCGAGGATCTCGTCCTTGCCGGGCTTCTTGTCGAACGCGACGAACACGGCCGCCATGTGTCCGTCGGAGACCGGCACGCGGATGCACTGCGCGGTGATCACCGGTGACGACGCCGCCATGATCTTGCCGTCGTTGATCGTGCCCCAGATCTTGAGCGGCTCCTGCTCGCTCTTCTCTTCCTCGCCCTTGATGAACGGGATGACGTTGTCGACCATCTCGGGCCAGCTCTCGAACGTCTTGCCGGCGCCGGAGATCGCCTGGTACGTGCACACGGCCATGCGGCGCGGCCCGAAGCCGAGCAGCGGGTGGATCGCCGGGACGTAGCTCTGGATCGAGCAGTTCGGCTTGACCGCGATGAAGCCCCGCTTGGTGCCGAGGCGGCGGCGCTGGAACTCGATCACCGCCTGATGATCGGAGTTGATCTCGGGGACCATCATCGGGACGTCGGGCGTCCAGCGATGCGCCGAGTTGTTCGACACGAGCGGTGTCTCGGCGCGCGCGTAGTCTTCCTCGAGCTTCGCGGTGGCGGCCTTGTCCATGTCGACCGCGCAGAAGACGAAGTCCACCTGCGACGCGACCGCGTTGATGTCCGACGCGTCGATCACGGTGAGCTCCGCGGCGGCCGCCGGCACGGCACCCGGGAGCGTCCAGCGACCGGCGACGGCGTCCTTGTACGCTTTGCCCGCCGACGACGGCGAGGCCGCGACGGCGGTGATCTCGAACCACGGATGTCCGGCCAGGAGAGAGACGAACCGTTGCCCGACCATGCCGGTTGCACCGAGCACGCCGGCCTTCAGCTTCTTCGACATGCCTATTCTTTACACGGAGGTAGTGAGCGCGCACACCGCTTTACTGCTCATACGAGTGGAAATGGGAAATCGCACTTGCGTCGGACGCGGGCGCGCGCGAACGTCGCCGGGATGGCCGTGCGGGACGACGACGATACGGATGAGGCGTCGTCGTCGCGAGCCGGGCGCCGGGCCCGATTGGCCACCGGCACGCTGCCGCCGCTGATGGCGGAGCCGTCGCTGGCCGACGGCACGGTCGATCTCGAGCTCGCGGGCGACGTGACGGAAGGTGGCGAGGCCGAGCTCGAGGTCGCCGACGCCGTCGATCCGGGCGCGACCGTCGACGCGCACATGCTCGCGGTGGGTGAACGCTGGTTCGGGATCTCGGCGTTCCGGCCCGGGCAGGCGCTCGCGATCCGCAACGTCGTGGCGGGCATCGACACGCTCGCCATCATGCCGACCGGCGCGGGCAAGTCGCTCTGTTACCAGCTGCCCGCGCTCGAGCTGCCGGGCGTGACGCTCGTGGTGTCGCCGCTCATCGCGCTGATGAAGGATCAGCACGACAAGCTGGTCGAGCTCGGCATCGATGTGCTGCGGCTCGACTCGACGCTCTCGCCGCGCGACGAACAGGCGGCGCTGGCGCGGCTCGCCACCGGCAAGCCGTGCATCGCGTACGTGACGCCCGAGCGGCTGAGCGAGCCTCGCTTCCGCGAGCGGCTGCGCGCCGTGCGCGTGGCGCTGTTCGTGGTGGACGAGGCCCACTGTATCTCGCAGTGGGGTCACGACTTCCGGCCGGCGTATCTCGGGCTGGGTGATGCGCTGCGCGCGCTCGGCCGTCCGCCGGTGCTGGCGCTGACCGCGACGGCGCCGACCAAGGTGAAGGACGACATCCTCGCGCAGCTGGGGATCCAGACCGCGTCGGTGATCGACATCGGGCTCGATCGCCCGAACCTGCGCTATCACGTGATGAAGGCGCAGAGCGAGCGCAAGAAGCAGGCGATCCTGCTGCGCCTGCTCGCCCGCCAGCAAGGCAGCGGCATCATCTACGCGGCGACGGTCCGCACGGTCGACGCGCTCGCCGACTTCCTGCACACGAGCGGCGTGGAGTGCGGGCGATACCACGGACGGATGCGCGCCAAGGATCGCGACCGCGTGCAGACCGCGTTCATGGAGCGCAGCGAGCCGCGCATCATGGTCGCGACGAATGCGTTCGGGCTCGGCGTCGACAAGCAGGACATCCGCTTCGTCATTCACTACAACTTCCCGGGGTCGCTCGAGAGCTACTACCAGGAGGCGGGACGCGCGGGGCGAGACAGCCGGCCGGCGAACTGCGTGCTGCTCTATCAGCCCGAGGACAAGCGCATCCAGAGCTTCTTTCTCGGCGGACGCTATCCGACGCCGGAGCAGACGCGCGCCGTAGCCGAGGCGCTGATCGCGACGTTCGCGGCGGGCGGCGGCGATCTCGACGCGGTGGCGGCCACGCCCGTGCCACCCCCGGCGACGCCGATCGACAGCCGCGACATCGACGATCCCAGCCACGCGGTCGCCCTCAAGGACATCGCCGAGAAGGCGCTGGCGCCGGCCAAGAAGGCGCGCGTCGTGCTGTCGTTCTTGAAGGAGATCGGGTTCGCGGCGGAGGCGCCGGGCCAGCGGTTCGTGCCGCTCACCGCCGTGCCGCCGAGCCTCGAGGAGCTCGCGCGCGCGACGGCGCGCTACGAGCAGAAGCGCGCGCAGGACCGGGCGCGGCTGCAGGCGATGCTGCGCTACTCGCAGTCGCACCTGTGCCGCTCGCGCCTGCTGGTGACGTACTTCGGTTACACCGACGGCGACCCGTGCGGGGTCTGCGACAACTGCCAGCGCGCCAAGGCCGACGCGCCGACCGAGCCTCCTCCGTCGCGCATCGCGGCGGTCGCGGCGGTCCTCGCGGCGCGGCGCGTGGCGGCCCAGGGCGGCGATTCGTCGGCGGCGCCGACGCCGGCCGACGAGATCCTCGCGCGCCGGCGTTCGCAGCGCGGGCGTGCGCTCAAGATCGAGCGCGGCCGCGGGCGCATCGGCGCGCTGGGCAAGGGCGATCTGGTGCGGCACGCGACGTGGGGCAATGGCGAGGTCGTGCGCGTCGTCGGCGACTCCGCCCTCGCCTTCTTCCCGGGTCACGGCGAGAAGCTGCTCAAGGCGTCGTTCCTCGAGAAGATCGTCCGCGCGTAGCGGGGGCGATGCCGCGTCGCATGGCGTGAGTCACAGCTCGAGTCGGCGCGTCGACGGTCATGCTAGGGTCCGCGACCCATGCGCCCGTCGATCCTCACCTGTGTCCTCGTCGCCGTCCCGGTCGTCGCCTGCGGCAAGGTCGAGAGCGACCCGGACGCTGCTGGCCCCGGCATCGACAGCGCCATCGACGGCGCCAGTGACGACGCCACCGCCGTCGATGCACCGATCGACTCCTCCTCCGATGGCCCGCCCGCCGATGCGGGACGCTTCCCCAGCGGCTCGTATGGCTTCGAGAACCTCGCGCAGGGCAACCCCACGATCCCGCTCGACATCTCGGGCGGAGGCGGCGCGACCTTCTCCAAGCCCTCGCCCAACCCGAGCGACTCGTCGGGCGTCTTCCTCGTCGACTGCAACGGCGACAGCGGCGCGTTCGGCTTCGGCTGCGCGTCCGGCCGTCAGCACATCCCCGAGGGCATGAAGTTCGTCGTCTACGCCGGGTTGAATTCCACCCGTCCGCTCGAGTTCACGTTCCCGCAGGACATCGGCGCGTTCAGCGTGGCGATCAACACCACGGACAGCTCGGTGCGTGGGTTCACGCTGGTCGGCATCGATGCCAGCGACGTCGACGTCACGTCGGCGACGATCAACTCGGGCGCCATCTCGGGGTGGCGCCTCAACCGCGTCGGCATCCAGCGCGCGAGCGGGTTCCGCAAGGTCCAGATCCGGCCCAACGCGATCGCCAACGGCGTGATCGCCGTGGACGCGCTCCAGTGGACGAGCAACTGAGCCGCGCCGCCGGAGCTGGTAGCCTCGTGGCGTGATCGGCAGGTTGGTCGCCGTCGTCGTCGCCGGGATGAGCGCCGCTGCGAGCGGCGGGTGTTCGCGTTGGCCCGGGATCCCGCCCCACGAGCCGGCCGATGACCCGTGGCCGATGTTCCGGCGCGAACCGCGACACGGCGGCGACGCGCGCGATCATCGCGCGCTGGCGTGGGAGGTCGCGTGGCAGGTCGAGCTCGGCGAGCGGGTCGACGCGTCACCGATCGTCGTCGAAAACGGCGTGGTGGTCGCGACGCGCGGGGGCACGGTGGTGCTGCTCGATCCCGGCACGGGCGCCGAACGCGCGCGAGCCTCGCTCGGGGGAAGCATCTGGGCCACGCCCGCCGCCGCGAACGGCATGATCGTCGTGGGAGTCGTGGCGAAGGGCGGCGCCGAGCTGGTAGGGCTCGGCGCGCGCGATCTGCACGTGTGGTGGCGACGCGAGGCGGGCCCGCGTGTGAGATCGTTCGGCGCGGGAACCGCCGAGGGCGAGCGCGTGCTCCTGTGCGCGGGTGATGCGCTGGTGTCGATCCGCGCGTACGACGGACGCGAGATGGGTCGCCACGGCGTCGGCGATCGGTGTTTCGGCGCGCCGGCGATCGACGGGCACACCGCGTACGTGGGCACGCGCGCGGGCACCGTGGTCGCCGTCGCGTACGCGCATCAGCGACACGCGGGCGGGCGCGCACGCGGAGGATGGACCGCGCCGACGCGGTCGCTCGCGTTCAACGACGGCGCGCCGGTCGTGGCCGGCGACCTCGTGCTCGTCGGCTCCAACAACGGGTACCTGCACGCCTTCGCCAAGGTCAACGGCGCGCACCTCTGGCGCGTCGGCGACGGTGACTGGGTCGTGTCGGCGCCCGCGATCGCCGACGGGCTGGCCATCTTCGGCGACGACGGCGACGTCGTGCGCGCGGTCTCGCTCGCCGACGGCAGCGAGCGCTGGCGCGGCGAGGTCGGCGGCGACGTGGCGTCGTCGGCGGTCGTCGTCGGCGAGCACGTCGTGCATGGCGCGCACGACGGCAAGGTGCACGCGTGGCGGTTGAACGACGGCGCGCCGCTCGAGCCGATCGACGCCGGCGCACCGATGTTCGCATCACCGGCCGTCACGGGCGACGGCATGGTCGTCATCGCGACCCACAAGGGCCGCGTCCTCGCGATCCGCTAGTCGATCCACTCGACGATCCGCTCGTAGATCCGCTCGTCGATCCGCTCGTCGATCCGCTCGTCAGGCCCGCTGGCGGGCAACCTCGTAGAGGGCGATGCCGGCGGCGACCGAGACGTTGAGGGAGCCGACGCCGGAGGCGCCCATCGGGATGACGGCGTGGAGGTCGCAGGTCTTGGCGACGAGGGTGCGGACACCCTCGCCTTCCGCGCCGAGGACGAGCGCGAGCGGGCCGGTGAGATCGAGCGAGGCGATGGGGCGCGCGGTCGGTGACGACGCGACGGCGCAGGTCCACAGGCCGGCTTCCTTGAGCTCCTCGAGGGCGCGCACCAGGTTCTTGGCCTGGACGATGGGGAGGAGCTCGGTGGCGCCGGCCGACGCCTTGGTCACGACCGGCGTGATCGCGGCGGCGCGGTGCTCGGGGATGACGACGCCGTGCGCGCCGAGGACGTACGACGAGCGGATGATGGCGCCGAGGTTGTGCGGATCCTGGACGCCGTCGAGGACGACGACCAGCGGCTTGTCGGCGGCTGTGATGGCCTCGATCGACGCGTACGAGAAGTCGCCGGTGACGGCGATGACGCCCTGGTGGCGCGCGCCCGGCTCGCACATGTCGTCGAGCGCACGCGCGTCGCGCAGCTCGATCTGCACGCCGGCGGCGCTCGCGGCGGCGACCAGTGACGCGACGGGATCCTTGCCCTTGGCCTGCGCGCGATTCGCCGCGGCGTAGAGCACGCGGATCGAGCGCGGCCGGTTGCGCACCAGCTCGTCGACGGGCCCCACGCCGTACAGTCGCCTGGACATGGCTACCTGACGCTCGCGAGCTCGTCGGCGATGGCGCGCGCCGCCACGGAGGGATCGGCGGCGTCGCGGATGGGGCGACCGACGACGACGAGGTCGGCGCCGTCGCGACGCGCGGCCGCGGGCGTGGCGATGCGCTTCTGGTCGCCGGCGTCGGCGCCGGCCGGGCGCACGCCGGGCGTGACGATGAGGAAGTCCGGCGGCGCGTGCTTGCGGATGGCGGCGGCCTCCTGCGGCGACGCGACGACGCCGTGACAGCCGGCGCTCGCGGCCAGCGCGGCGCGCCGCGCGACCAGCTCGGCGACGGGACCGACCGCGCCGATCGCGGCGAGGTCGTGCTCGTCCATCGACGTCAGCACGGTCACGCCGAGCACGCGCGTGTTGGTCCCGATGCACGCCTTCACCGCGGCCTCGAGCATCGCCGGCCCGCCGCCGGTGTGCACGGTCACGAGCTCGACGTCGAGCGCGGTGATGCGGCTCATCGCGCGTCCCACCGTCTCGGGGATGTCGTGCAGCTTGAGATCGAGCATCACGCGCCGGCCCATCGAGCGCATCGCGGCCACGACGCGCGGACCGTCGGCGCAGAACAGCTCCAGGCCGACCTTGACCCAGCCGGCGGCGTCGCCGATGCGCGCCGCCAGCGTCATGGCCGCCGTGGAGTCGGGGACGTCGAGGGCGGCAATGACGCGATTCCCGGGGTCGAAGCTGCTCACGCCGCGGGTGATAGCACGGGTCGGTTGTTCACCGCTCAGGGCAGCGGCTTCACCGACGCGGTGCCGTCCTCGACCTCGACGGTGTAGATCACGCCGTCGTCGGCGCGCCGGTGCGCGCCATCGAAGCGGAGCAAGCCGGTGATGCCGCGCTCCTCGGCGGTGGCCAGCTTGCGCGCCAGCTCGCCGCGGTTGCCGCGCCCGAGCAGCGCGACCAGCCGCACGGCGTCGTACGCGTACGCGTCCACCGCCGTCGGCGTCTTGCCGATGGTCTCGAAGTACACGCGCTCGAACTCGAGGCCCGCCTCGTCGAGCGCGCCCGGGAACCAGCCCGGCGCGAGCAGGCCGCCCTCGGCGTAGCGCGCGGCCTCGCGCACGAAGTCCTCGCCCGCGCCCTCGGCCGTCGAGAGCAACACGATCGGCCGGCCGCCCGTCACCTTCTTGGTGCCGAAGGGCCGCGACAGGAAGCCGTTCGCGGCGAGCGCCGGGGCCACCAGCTCGAGCCGGTCGGCCTGATCGGGGACGAACACGGCCTGCCAGCTGCCGTCCAGCTTCTTCACGATGCCGGCGAACGACTTGGTGTCGGGGGGGTACGCGACCTGGACGACGATCTCGCCGCCGCTGGCCGCGACCTCGCCCGCGAACGCCTTGGTCACCGCCGTCCCGTACCCGTTGTCGGGGCGCAGCACGGCGAAGCGCTTGACGCCGAGCTTCGTGGCGCGGCGGGCCAGCGAACGCGCGCGCGCCTCCGCCGAGTGCATCATGTGAAAGATGTACGGTCCGCCGGTCGGACGTTCATCGGCGCGCGGGTTGAACGAGAGCAGCGGCACGCCCAGCTCGCTCGCGCGTCGCGCCGCCGCGTCGACCGACGCGCCGTCGGTCGGCCCCAGGATCGCGATCACGTTCTTCTGGCCGAGCGCGCCGACGGCGTCCGCCGCGGCGTTGCCCTCGCCGTCCTCGATGAACACGGTCGGCGCCGCCTCGCCGAGCGAACGCGCGCCGACCATGAGGCCGCGCACCAGCTGCTCGCCGAGCCGCGCCGCCTTCGCCGACTGCGGCACGACCGCGCCGATCACGCCGGCCTTCACCGGCGCCGCGCTGTCGTCGTCGCCGGCGGCGAGGCCCATCGCACGCCGCACCGGCCGCGACCGCTCGCGCGCCTGGCGCGCCCCGTCGGCATCGCCGGCCGCATCGCGATCGGCGGCCACGCGCCAGCCGAGCACGCCCACCGACGGGCCCTCGCCTTCGATCGTACGCCAGGCGGCGGCGGCATCGTCAGGGGTCGCGCCGGCGACGATCTGCTCGAGGCGCCCGCGCAGGAACGCGCGCTCCGCCGGCGTGGCCTTGCCCCACCAGCGATCGATCCACGGCAGCGCGGCGAGCGGCGTGGCGCTCGCGCCATGTGCGTGCGCGAGCGCGGCCCACCAGGCCTCGCGCTCGGTGTCGTTCTCGATCGCCGCCTCCGAGCGCTGGAGCAGCGGCAGCGCCTTCTCGTGATCGCCCAGCATTCCGCGCGACAGCCCGAGGTAGAGCTCGCCGCGCGTGCGGATCCCGGCCTCGAGGTTCTCGATCCCGAGCAGCTTGTCGAGCGCGGCGACGGCCGCGTTGGGGTCACCCGCCTGCTGCGACGCGACGCCGGCGAACAGGAGCGCGAACGGCTCGATGGGATCGCCTGCGTACTCGGTGGCGATCGCGTTGAACTCGCCCGCCTGACCACCGTCGCGGAGGAAGCGCGCGCGCGCCTCGAGGAAGCGATCACGCGCCTGCGCGTCGCCGTTGGTCGGCACCGACGGGACGAGCGTGTGGCGCTTCTTCGGGCACCCCGCCACGAGTGCGATCAAGCACAGGAGCGTGACGATGCGAAACCACATGGGACGGACCATACAACGCGCGGGCGGCGCTCGCTCTTCCGCGAGCCGGCCCAAGGCGAGCGAAGCGAGGCCTCGGCGTCAGGGTCAGGTCGGGCCGAAGGGCCGACCGATCATCTGCGGGGAGGTGACCGAGTCACCGGCCCGTCCAAGGTGTAAGGTGCGCCGCGATGGCTTCTCCCCGCGCCGATCGCCTCGTCTCGCTCGTCGAAGCCGCCATCTCTCGCCTCGACGAAGGGGACATCGAGGGCGCCGAGCAGAAGATCGCCCAGGCGGCGCGCATCGATCCGCACCATCCCGACGTGCTGAGCGTGCAGGCGTCGATCGCGGCGCTCGACGGCGATCTCGAGCGCGCCCTCGATCTCGTCGCCAAGGCGGTCGAGCGGGCGCCGGAGGAGGTCGGTATCCTCATCAACGCCGCCGACCTCGCGCTCCTCGCCGATCCCGAGATCGCGCTCGGCTACGCGCGCCGCGCCGCCGAGCTGGTCGAGGAAGAGGAGGAGCTGATCGCCGCCGTCCTCATCATGGCCGAGGCGCACCTGGTGCTCGAGCGTCCGGCCGAGGCGCGCGAGGTGCTCTCGGAGCTGGCCAGCGCCGTCATCGACGACGCCTCCACCATCCTCGACGTCGCGCACGCGTATCTCGCGGCCGAGGACCCGACCACCGCGGAGCTGTGGCTGCGCCGCCTCACGACGGCCGGCTCCGGGGAGGGCGCGGACGGCGGCGGCGACAGCGGCGGCGGCGACGAGACCCACGCCGCCGATGCGTGGCACGCGATCGGCCAGTGCCGCGAGGCCAAGGGCGATCGCGAGGGGATGATCCACGCGTGGCGCGAGACGCTGCGCCGCGACACCGCGCTACCGGCGCCTGCCCTCTCGCTCTCCGACGACGAGCTCGAGGCCATCGTCACCGCCGCGCTCGACGAGCTCCCGGCCGAGGTCCACAAGCACCTCGCCAACGTGCCCATCCTCGTCGACGATCTGCCCGCCGAGCACCTGGTCGACGAAGGCTGGGACCCGCGCCTCCTCGGCCTGTTCGAGGGCACGCCCCTCCCCGAGCAGAGCTCGGTCGGCGGCGCGCCGAGCGTGACGACCATCCACCTCTACAAGACCAACCTCGAGCGCTTCGTCGGCGACGATCGCGAGGCGCTCGTCGAGGAGATCCGCATCACCGTCTTGCACGAGACCGCGCACTACTTCGGCCTCGACGACGACGACCTCGCGAAGCTCGGCCTCGACTGATCCCGAGCAGCTCTCGGCCAGCTCCCGGATGGGCCGCGATGGGCCGCGACTACTGCGGCAGGCAGTCGAAGGGCGGCGGCAGCGGCAGCGGGTCGCCCGGGACGCACATCAGCTGGCCGAAGCAGCACATGCCGGACCCGCACTGCGCGTGCGTGGTGCATCCGCCGACCCCGCCGTCGCTACCGGGAAGGCCAGCGTCGGGGAGACTCACCGGCGCATCGATCTGCGTGCTGACCGGTGCATCGACGATGCGCGCGTCGGTGGAACCGATCGGCGCGTCGACCTGCGGGCGCGCGTCGACGCTCGACTGATCGTCGTCGTCGCCGCGGCCCTCGAAGCCCGCCGCACAACCGATGACGATCATCGGAAGCAGACCGAGCAAGAACGTGCGCATGCAGGGACGTGCCATGGCTTCTCCTCGCCGGGCTCCCATCCGGCGAGCGTCATACTAGCCAACGGAGGTTCGCACTCAAGATGAAACGTAGGTGCGCCCTGTACATCGAGTGACAGGGCGCCATCCGCGAGAAACCGGAGCGATCTCGCTAACGTGCGAGCAGGTCGGCCATCGTGACCAGCTCGTAGCCGTCGGCCCTCAGAGCCTCGATGATGCGCGGCAGCGCCGCGAGCGTCGTGACCTCGCCCTCGTGGAACAGCATGACGTCGCCGGGACGGCAGCGGCCCGGTGCGCAGCGCTCGACGAGGACGTCGGCCGACGCGCCGTCGTGATCCTTGCTGTCGAACGACCACATCGCGACGGTGTAGCCGGCCGCCAGCATGGTCGCGCCGTCGACGGGACCGAGCGAACCGTGCGGCGGGCGCACCCACTTCCCGTGCGGGATCGGGCCGAACGCGCGTTCGCTGCGCGCCAGCTGGTCGAGGAGCTGATCGGGGCGCAGGCGCGTGAAGCGCTTGTGGTAGTAGCCGTGCCCCGCGACCTGATGTCCGCCGCGAAGGTACTCGGCGACGATCTCCGGACGCTTCTCGACGTAGTAGCCCATCACGAAGAACGTCGCCGGCGCGCCCAGCGCCGCGAGGCACGCGAGGTACTGCTCGGTCATCGCGTTGGGACCATCGTCGAACGTGATGGCCACGCGCCGCCGGTCGGACGGGCCGCGCCAGACGATGCGGCCGCGCGTCGCGCGCTGCACCGCATCCCGGGCCACTTGCCGCGCGACCGGCGCCATACCCCTGGTTACACGGATCCGTCGGTGCTGTCAGGTCCCGCCGGGGTAGGCGCGCGCGAGGCGCGTCGCCGGATCGCGCCCTTGCCGAGGCGAATCAGCTCCAGCGCGCTCGAGCGCACGAGGACGAGCGCGGAGGCGACGTAGACCGCTCCGCCGGCGACGACCTGCACCAGCAGCGACGCGACCGGGTGCACGCCGAGCTGGTCGAATGCGATCTCGATGCCGGCGACGACGCCGAACATCGGCAGGCACGCGAGGAGCGGGCGCAGCACGCCGGTGAGATACGGTCCGACCGGCAGCGGTGTCACGCGGCCCGTCGCGACGATCGTGCCGATCGAGTGGACCGCGTAGCCGATCGTGGCGCCGACGCAGGCCCACGTGGGGCCGCCCTGCCAGCCGAAGAGCGCGACCAGCGGCAGCACGAGGATGGCGCGCGTGAAGCTCGCCCACATCACGAGCCGCGTCTTTTGCACCGCCTGGAGGTAGGCGACCGCCGACCACGTCATCGGGCGGAAGAGCGTCATGATCGAGAGGACGGCGAGCATCGGCGCGATGCCGGCCCACTTCTCGTTGAACATCGCGTCGACCAGCGTCGGCGACACCGCGCCGAGCCCGACGCCGAGCGGCGAGACGATGAGCGCCATGAGCGCGGCCGCCTTCACGACGGCGGGGCGGCGCTCGGCTTCCTCCATCTTCGAGAACGACGGCATGAGCACCTCGCCGATGTGCTCGGCGACGTGGCTGATCGGCGTCTCGGCGAGGCTGTAGGCCAGGTTGTAGCGGCCCATCGCGGCCGGGCCGAAGAGCTTCGACATGATGAAGTTGTCCCAGCGCGTCGCGGCGCGATCGGCGGCGGCGGCGATCATGATGGGCAGCCCGTAACCGAAGAGGCTGCGCACGACCTCGGCGCGCAGCGGCGAGACCACGAGCCACTCGCGGCGCGGGACGGCGCCGAAGTAGAGCGCCGACGTGACGACGGCGCGCACCAGGACGGCGACGACGATGGCGTCCTCGGCGTAGCGCGGCGCGAGCGACAGCGCGGCCGCCACGTAGGCGAGCTCGCCGGCGCCGTTGATGGTGGCGAGCGTGCGGAAGCGGAGCTCGCGCATGATCAGGCGCTCGGGCACGTAGCGCGCGCGATCGATGATGTGCGCGATCGCGTAGTAGAGGACGAAGTCGCTCATCTCCGGCGTCTCGAGCAGCCGGCCGATCGGCTCGCGGAAGACGAAGAGCACGGTCATCGCGACGATGCCGACGCCGGTGTGGAGGACCGCGGCCTGGAACGCGACGTCGGGCGTCGCCTTCTTGGCGATGAGGTACTGACCGAAGGCGAAGCTGGTGAGGACGCCGAAGGTGACGACGCTGATCGACGCGGCGAGGACCGCGCCGTACGCCTCGGGCGCGACAAAGCGCGTGAGGACCAGCGTCGAGATCAGCGTGAGCAGTCGCGAGCTGATCCCGAACAGCATGTTCCACGCCACGCCGTGGGCGGCCGCCCTCGCAACGCTCACGGGGCGCTCACGAGGGGCTCACGTGCGGCGCTCGACCCAGTCGAGGACGGTGCGCACGAGCGCGGCCTGCGCGTCGAGCTCCGTGAACATGTGGTTGGCGGCGGGGAAGTACGCGCGATCAACCTTGCCGCGCAGCTCCGGGAACAGCTCGAACAGCTGATCGGCGTGGTTGTAGCGCGCGCCGAGGGCGCCCGAGTAGACGGCGAGGATGGCGACCTTGCGCGCGACGAGGGCCGCGAGCTGCGTGCGGAAGACGGCGGGCGGCGGGACCTCGCGGCCGCCGGTCACCTCGGGCTTGTCGTCCTGGCCGGCGTCGCCGGCGGCGCGTCCGATCGCGCGCACGCGTCGCGCGATCGTCTCGAGACCCCACGTCAGCGTCGCGCGTGCACCGCCGAGGGCGCGCACGCGACCCGCGAGCCGACGGGCCTGCGCGCGCGGCGTGATGTACGCGGGCGGATCGAGCACGACGATCCCGACCACGCGTGGATCGACCTCTGCCGTCGCGAGCGCGTTGTCGGCGCCGGAGCACAGCCCGAAAATCACGAAGCGCGAGGCGCCGACCTCGGCGGCGAGCTGGTCCATCGCGGCGCGCGTGTCGGCCACCGAGCTCTGGCGGAACGAGAGCGAGCCGGGGACGCTGCGGCTGTCGCCGATGCCCGAGAGATCGAGGCGCAGCGACGTGATGCCGCGCTCGGCCAGCCGTCGAGCCAGCGTCACGTGCAATCTATGGGGACCCACACGATGCAGCACCCCGGCATTGAGAAAGACGACGATGGGACGCCCGGAAGCAGGTCCGGAAGCTGGGCCCGAAGTTGGGTTAAGTGGCGGTGAACCTGCCGGGAGTGATGGCTCGCAGAGGATGCCGATCAGGTTAGCTTCGGCACCGAGCGCCATCGCGCGTTCCACGGCGCTCACAGTAAGCTGAAAGCCACCTCACTTGAAAGTCCATCACTTCGGACCTACCGAACGGCGGATGCTCGGAGCGACGCACGCGCCGCAGCGTCTCCGTCCCCGGTCCGCGGCGGTGCTCCTGTGCAACCCGCTCGGCGAGGAGGCGGCGCGCGCGCATCGCATCTATCGCGTGCTCGCGACGCAGCTCGAGCGCGCGGGGTTTCACGTGCTGCGCTTCGACTACGGCGGCACCGGCGACTCGATGGGCGAGCGTGACGACGTCTCGATCGCCGGCTGGATCGGGGACATCGGGACGGCGGCCGAGCAGCTGCTCGCGACGAGCGGCGCCAGGAAGCTGGTCGCGGTGGGGCTGCGGCTGGGCGGCACGCTGGCGGCGCTCGCCACGTCGCGCGGCGGGCTGCGGCTGCGCCACCTCGTGCTGTGGGATCCCGTCGTCGACGGTGGGGCGTACCTGCGCGAGCTGGCGATGCAACACCGCCGCTACATGAAGCTCGAGATGGGCGCCGAGGCGTGGCGCGACCGGCTCGTCGTCGATGCCGACGGCGTGCCGGCGGAGGCGCTGGGCACGCCGATCCGGCCGGCGTTCGCCGCCGAGCTGCGCGCGATCGATCTGGGCGCCGAGGAGCTGCGTACCGATCACGTGACCGTGATCTCGACCGGCGGCGAGGGCGCGATCGAGCGACTGCGCAAGGGGCCCGTGCACTGGATCGATCTCGCGTCGAGTGAAGCCTGGAACTCCGACGCGGCGCTGAACGCCGCGGTGGTGCCGATGGATGTGGTGCAGGCGATCGTCGCCCGCGTCGAGGAGCTGAGCCCGTGAGCGCCGCGCCAAGGCCTCCGTACCGTCCCGAAGCGACCGTCCACGGCCTCTTCCGCGAGCAGGCGGCGCGGCACCCGGAGCGCCTCGCCCTTCTCTGGGAGGGCGGCACGATGACGTACGGCGAGCTCGATCGGCGGAGCGACGCGCTGGCGGTGCGGCTGGTCGAGCACGGCGTGGGCGCCGACGTTCCGGTCGCGCTCGCGGTCGAGCGTTCGGCCGAGGCGATCGTCGCCGCGCTGGCGGTGCTCAAGGCCGGAGGCGCATACCTGCCGCTCGATCCCGAGTATCCGCGCGAGCGGCTCGCGTTCGTCGTCGACGACGCCGCGGCGCCGGTGCTGATCACGCGGCGCGCGCACGCCGGCAAGCTCGCCGCGCTGGCGGCGCACACGCTGTTCGTCGAGGACGCGCCCGTCGGAGGCGGAGGCGGAGGCGGTGACCCGCCGCTCGAGCGCGCCGGGGCAAGCGACCTCGCCTACGTGATGTACACGTCGGGCTCGACCGGCATGCCCAAGGGCGTCCTGATCGAGCACCGCTCGATCATCCGGCTGGTCGGCGACGTCGACTACGTGCGTCTCGACGGCGACACGTGTTTCCTGCACGCGGCGCCGCTCGGCTTCGACGCGTCGACGCTCGAGCTGTGGGGCCCGCTCTTGCACGGCGGACGCGTCGCGATCTACCTCGAGCCGGTGCCGACCGGACGCGGGCTGGCGCGCGTCATCGGCGCGCACGGCGTGACCGGCGCGTGGCTCACGGCGGCGCTGTTCAACACCGTCGTCGACGACGATCCGCGCCACCTGCGCGGGTTGAAGCAGCTCTACACGGGTGGCGAGGCGCTGTCGCCATCGCACGTGCGGCGCGCGCTCGCGGCGTTGCCCGACACCGAGCTGCACAACGGCTACGGACCGACCGAGTGCACGACGTTCACGACCACGTTCGCGATCCCGCGCGACACGCCCGCCGACGCGCGATCGATCCCGATCGGCCGGCCCATCGCCGAGACCGCGGTCTACATCCTCGACGCCGAGCGGAAGCCGGTGGCCGAGGGCGAGACCGGCGAGCTGTACGTCGGCGGCCGCGGCATGGCCCGCGGGTATCTGCAGCGGCCCGAGCTGACGGAGGAGCGGTTCGTCACGGGCCCCGACGGCGCGCGGCTCTATCGCACCGGCGATCTGGTGCGGCGGCGCGAGGACGGCGTCATCGACTTCATCGGCCGCAGCGATCAGCAGGTGAAGATCCGCGGCTTCCGCATCGAGCTGGGCGAGATCGAGGCGCGGCTGGGCGAGCTGGCCGCGGTGCAGGCGTGCGCCGTGATGGCGCGCGACGACGGCGGCGCGGGCAAGCGGCTCGTCGCGTACATCGTGCCGCGGCCGGGCGCCGAGCCCGGCTCGACGGGCGACGCGAGCGCGACCGCGCTGCGTGCGGCGCTGGCGCGCGTCCTCCCCGAGTTCATGGTGCCGGCGGTGTTCGTGACGCTGTCCGCGCTCCCGCTCACCGCCAACGGCAAGCTCGATCGCGGGGCGCTGCCGGTGCCGACGCGCGAACGCCCGGCGCTGGCGCAGCCGATGCGCGCGCCCACCGGCGAGCGCGAGCTCCTCATCTGCCGCGTGTTCGCCGACGTGCTCGGCCTCGATTCGGTGGGCGCACTCGACGGCTTCTTCGAGCTGGGCGGCGACTCGCTGTCGGCGGTGCGCACGCTCGTGAAGCTGCGCGACGCCGGATTGCCCGAGGTGTCACCGGCGACGTTCTTCGCCGCGCCGACGCCGGCGGCCCTGGCGCGCGCGCTCGCGGGCGGGACTGCCGAGGTGCCCGCGAAGAAGCGCGAGCCGGGTGCCAGGAACGGGCACGACGTGCGCGAGCCCATCGCGATCGTCGGCATGGCCGGCCGCTTCCCGGGCGCCGCCGACGTCGAGGCCTTCTGGAAGAACCTGTGCGACGGCGTCGAGTCGATCCGCTACTTCGCGCCCGACGAGCTCGATCCCAGCGTGCCGGCCGCGCTCAAGCGCGACCCGGCGTACATCCCGGCGCGCGGCGTGCTCGACGACGTCGAGCTGTTCGACGCCGCGTTCTTCGGCATCTCGCCGCTCGAGGCGTCCCTCATCGATCCGCAGCACCGCCACTTCCTCGAGGTCTCGTGGCAGGCGCTCGAGCACGCCGGCTACGTGCCCGAGCGCGTGCCCGGTCCGGTCGGCGTGTTCGGCGGCATGTACAACGCGACGTACTTCCAGCGGCACCTGATGCCGCGCCCCGACGTCACCAGCCGCCTCGGCGAGCTGGCGGTGATGCTCGGCAACGAGAAGGACTACGTCACGACGCGTGTCTCGCACCGCCTCGGCCTCGACGGGCCGGCGGTCGCGGTGCACACCGCCTGCTCGACGTCGCTGGTCGCGACGGCGATGGCGATGGACAGCCTGCGCAACGGCGCCTGTGATCTCGCGCTCGCCGGCGGCGTGGCGATCACGTGCCCGCCGAGGAGCGGCTACCTGTATCAGGAAGGCTCGATGGCGTCGAAGGACGGGCACACGCGCCCGTTCGACGCGCGCGCCGCCGGCACCGTCTTCTCCGACGGCGTCGCGGTGGTGGTGCTGCGCCGGCTCTCGGATGCGATCGCCGCCGGTGACACGATCTACGCGGTGCTGCTCGGCGCGGCCGTGAACAACGACGGCAGCGAGCGCGCCAGCTTCACGGCGCCGAGCCCGGTCGGCCAGGCGACCGTGATCGCGGCGGCGCAGGACGCGGCCGGCGTCGACGCCCGCTCGATCTCGTACGTCGAGGCGCACGGCACCGCCACGCCGCTCGGCGATCCCATCGAGATCGACGGGTTGACGCGCGCGTTCCGCCGCCACACCGACGACCGGGGCTTCTGCACCGTCGGCTCGCTCAAGTCGAACGTCGGGCACATGGTCATCGCGGCCGGCGCGGCGAGCCTCATCAAGACGTCGCTCGCGCTGTCGCGGAGGACGCTACCGCCGTCGATCGGCTTCGAGTCGCCGAACCCGGCCATCGACTTCGGTCCGACGCCGTTCCGCGTGCAGGCGACGCTGACGGCGTGGCCGGCGCCCGAGCACGGCGGACCGCGCCGCGCCGGCGTGAGCTCGTTCGGCTTCGGCGGCACCAACGCGCACGTCGTCCTCGAGGAGCCGCCGGCCGTCGCGCCGTCGTCGCCACCGTCGCGGCCGTCGCAGCTGATCACGGTGTCGGCGCGCAGCAAGTCCGCCCTCGAGGCCGCGAGCGCGCACCTGGCACGCACGTTCGACGAGGCATCGGCGCCGGAATTCGGCGACACCGGCGACGCGGACTTCGCCGACGCGGCGTACACGCTGCGCGTCGGCCGCCGCGCGTTCGCACATCGCCGCTACGTGGTGGCGTCGACGCCGGCCGAGGCGGCGAAGCTCCTGCGCGCGCCCGAGCCGAGCCGGGCCGGGGCGCGTGAGGTCGGCGCCGAGCTGCCCGACGTCGGCTTCCTGTGCCCGGGTCAGGGCTCGCAGTACGCGGGCATGGGTCGCGGGCTGTACGCGTCGGAGCCGGCGTTCCGCGCCGCATACGACGCGTGCATGGAGGTGCTGCGCGCCGAGACCGGCGTCGATCCGCGCACCGTGTTCTTCGGCGACGACGCCGCGGCGATGACGCAGACCGGCGTCACGCAGCCGGCGATCTTCAGCCTGGAGTACGCGATCGCGCGCATGTGGATGAGCTGGGGCGTCACGCCCACGTCGCTCGTCGGCCACTCGGTGGGCGAGCTGGTGTGCGCGGCGCTCGCCGACGTGATGACGCTCGCCGATGCGCTCGGCTTCGTGAGCGAACGCGGCCGCCGGATGCAGGCGTTGCCCTCCGGCAGCATGCTCTCGGTGCGCCTCGCCGCCGACGTGCTCCTGCCGCAGCTGCCCGAGGGCATCGAGCTCGCCGCCGAGAACGCGCCGGGGCTGTGCGTGGTTGCGGGCCCGACCGAGCTCATCGCGCAGCTCGAGACCGACCTCGCCGCGTCGGACGTGCAGGCGCGACGCCTGATCACGTCGCACGCCTTCCACTCGGCGATGATGGATCCCGTCGTCGAGCCGCTGCGCGAGCGCATGACGCGCGCGACCCTGCGCGCGCCGAAGATCCCGATCCTCTCGACGGTGACGTCGGACTGGATGACGGTCGAGCAGGCCCGCGATCCGTCGTACTGGGCGCAGCACGCGCGCTTGCCGGTGCGCTTCGCGCCGTCGGTGGCGCGCCTCCTGTCGGATCCGCGCAGGCTCCTGATCGAGGTCGGTCCGCGCGCGACGCTGTCGACGCTCGCACGCCAGGC
>DATLEB010000184.1:0-11688 GCA_035525615.1 Kofleriaceae bacterium
GGCAGGTGCGGGCCCTCGACGGTGACCTCGAGCGCGAGCTGGCGCGGGCCGGACGGCAAAAGGACCTGGAGCCAGTCGACGGTGTCGCCTCGGGCGGCGCGAGCGTGCCGGTCGCCGCGGCGCGGCCGTCCTCGATCGCGAGCGAGGTAGCGCCGTCGCGCTGGTCGTCGGGCTCGGGTTCGGTCGTGCGCGGACGCGTGTGGCCGCACGTGATCGCCAGCACCACGGCTGGCACGAGCAACAGCGTCGACCGCACGCACCTATCCTAGTTCACGCTGGCGCCTTCTGCGCGAGGTAACGGGGCCGCGTACACTGCCGGCATGATCGAGAAGGTGAATCTCGCCGAGAAGCTCGCGCAGTTCGACGATCACTGGAAGCCGCACGTCGTCGGGCAGGTCAACGACGCGCTGGTGAAGGTCGTGAAGTTCCAGGGCGAGTTCGTGTGGCATCACCACGAGCGCGAGGACGAGCTGTTCCTGGTCGTGAAGGGCCGGATGCTCATGAAGCTGCGCGATCCCGACGAGCGCGACCTCTGGCTCGAGCCAGGCGAGCTCGTGATCGTGCCGCACGGCACCGAGCACTGCCCCGTGGCGCCCGAGGGCGCGGAGTGTCACATCGTGCTCATCGAACCGGCGACCACGCTCAACACCGGTAACGTGCGCAACGAGCGCACGGTCGAGCAGCTGGAGCGCATCTGATGATCCTGGTCGGGCAATACGATTCGCCGTACGTGCGGCGCATCGCGATCTCGCTGCACCTCTTCGGGATGCCGTTCGACCGCAACACGCTCTCGGCGTTCAGCGACGCCGAGGCGATGCGGCGGATCAATCCGCTGGGGCGCATCCCGTCGCTCGTGCTCGACGACGGCGAGGTCCTGATCGACAGCGCCGCGATCGCCGACCACCTCGACGAGCTGGTCGGGCCGGCGCGCGCGCTCTTGCCGGCGAGCGGCGCCGAGCGGCGGCGCGCGCTCCAGGTGACGGCGCTGGCGTCGGGCACGCTCGACAAGGCGGGCGCCATCGTCTACGAGCGGGCGCTGCGCCCGGCCGAGAAGATCCACGAGCCGTGGCTCGAGCGGCTGCGCACGCAATGCGCGTCGGGGCTGGCGGCGCTCGAGGCGACGACGGGCGCCGGCTGGTACCTGGGCGATCGCGTGCGGACACCCGACCTCATGGCGGCGTGCCTGGTCTGGTACCTCACGGCGCGCGTACCCGAGCTGCTCGGCGAGGGCGCGTGTCCGAACCTGCGCGGGCTGTCCGCGCGGTGCGGCGAGCTCGCGGCGTTCCGCGCGACCGAGCCGTCGGCCGACGAGCTGATGCCGGGCGCGCCGATCTAGACCGATCTCGACCGCGCTGGACCCAGGTACGCGACGCAACGGGTCCACGCTGACCCGCCGCGGCGCGTGCGCTCGTGTGAGTCCGAGGAGTTCCGCGCGGCACACCGGTTGCTGAACGGTTGCGCAACTCGAAGGGAGTCACGCAATGGGATTTTTCGACAGTCTGAAGAAGAAGCCGCTCAAGGTCGACGATCAGCAGCTGCTGCTGGAGGCGATGCTGTGCGTCGCGTTCGCCGACGGCGACGATCAGTACGAGGAGACGCAGCTGGTGCGCGCGTTCGCTGCCACGCTGCCCGAGTTCAAGAACGCCGACGCGTACGAGGTGTACGAGAAGGCCGAGAAGTCGGTGAAGCTGTACGGCGCGATGACGCGCGTGAAGGAGCTGAACGCGCTCACGTCGGACTCGCTCAAGCAGAAGGCGTTCCTGCTCGCGATGGACATCGCGCTCTCGAGCGGCGAGATCGACGACGGTGAGGAGGCAGTCCTCGGCGCCATGGCCGAGACGCTGCGCATCGCGCCGGCCGATGCCGACCGCATCGCGAGCGTGCTCATGATCAAGTACGCGACCTGATCGGCGCGTCGTGATCGCGGCCTAGAGGATCGGCGGACCGTCGTCGGTGGGCGGATCGTCGTCGCCGCCGCCGCCGCCGTCATCGTCGGGGCAGAAGTCGACGTTCGAGATGCCGTGCGCCGACGGGCCGCTGGCACCGGCGGGATGCGACCAGCTCTCGCCGGTGACGCGGAACGTCTCGGTGCCGGCCTTCACGACGTACGTCGTACCGGCGTAGCCCCACAGCGTGAAGCCGACGTACTCGCCGGGCGAGCCTTCCTTCTCGATCCATTCTGCGACGCGGATCGTGGTCGAGCCGGGCGGCTTGGCGGCGACGCCGACGCGCCCGATGTCCGCACCCTCGATCTTGCACTGACAGTCCTCTTCCTCGGTGACGTCGTTTCGCTGGGAGAGGTCGTCGGTGCCCGAGTCGGTGCAGGCAACCAAGGTGAGAGAGAACAGGTAGGCCGTGAGGAGGGATCGCATGGGGTTGCGAGGCGAATTGCAGGGCTCGCGCCATGCGCCTGTCGCGCCAAGTTCCCAGAACCTCGACCGGGAAGTCTTGTTCCGCGGGGCCCGCGCTCCCCGCGGTCGACGGGTGCGCTCCCTGGCAGGCGGGGCGGCCACCGATTTTCGGTCAGGTCAGGCTCACGATCCAGGCACGACGTTCGCCGGCGGCGTTGCCGGCTTCGGCACCTTCACGTCGACGGGACGGACCGTCGGCTCCGGCATGTCGCCGTTCGCGGATCCGATCGCATAGCCCGTCACCGTCCGGCCGTCGGAGCGATCCATCGACGCCTGGCAGTAGTACCTGTCGCCTCGCGCCGTGCTGGACATCTCGACGAGGACCGGGATCACACCCGTGAACGTGCCGCCCGGTGTCACCAGACGTTCGCTCCGCCCATCGGCGATCTTGAAGGTGTCGTAGGTCCCTCGGGCCAGGCGCCCGGCGCGCGTATCACGCTCGGCGGTGAGCTCGCCCTTCTCGCGCGTCAGGCGTTCGCGCTCGACGACGCGCTGCGCGTCGGTCAGGTCGCGGCGCGCGAGCAACCCGGAGAGCGCCGTCTCGATCGCGGCCAGCGCGGCCTCGACCTGGTCGAGCTTGGCGCGATCGCGGGTCGCGCTGCCGCGATCGTCGATCCTGCACGTGACGTGCGTGCTGGTTGCATCGAGCGGCACCGAGGTGAGCGTCACGGGCACCTCGAGCACGAGGGCTGGGAGGCGCAGCGCGTCGGGCACCATCGCCGGGTCGGTGACGACGTGGCGGTGATCGCGCGGCGCGTACCGCTCGATCATGCGGCACAGTCCCTGGCTCCACGACTCCGTCTTGCACGACCACGGCTTGGGCTCCACGCTGTCGTCGAGGCCGAGCGTGGCGCGGGCGCGGTGGAAACACGTCAGGGCGCGCACGCGGCCGCTGCCCTCCACCGGCTCCTCGAGCTTCATCGCCGCGCCTTCGCACGCGCTCCAGATGCTGTCGACGGTCGGCTTCTTGCCGAACTCGAGGAAGCTCGCCTGGGCGTAACCGACGCAGGCGGCCCGCGCGACCCGGCAATGGCTGAGGTTGGTCGCGTTGCCGTGCTCGCACGAGATGGCGCCGATGCAGGACGCCTGGGCGGCGACGGTGGTCGTCGGTCGCGTTCCCGAGGCCGCCATGCACATCCCCTGACGAGCGTTCTCTGCGACCGACCTGTCGAAGGCGTGGCACGAGGCGTAGGACTGGGCGGTGGCGTCGCGTGCCGCGAGGGTGAGCGCGAACGCGGAGGCGACGAGGGTGGCGAGCTTCATGGGATTCCTCACGGCGACCACAGGATGGGATCGGCGGTGATGTAGAGCGTCGGCGCGACCCCGGTCGGTCGTGCGGTCGCAGGCGGTGGCGTGGTCGTCGCCGGCGGCGCCGTCGTCGGTTCAGGCGTCGGCGCCGGAGCGGGCGGTGACCAGCTCACGCGTTCGGTGCGCAAGTACAACGTCGCCTGCGTACCCGAGGGCGCTGGCGCGGGGGTCGGCGGCACCGTCGCCGGGGGCGCCGTCGTCGGCGTCGGCAGCGACGTCGGAACGGGTCGCCTCGTTCCGGGGGGCGGCAGCGGTGGAGTCCACTTGATCGGTGCAGTGCGCACCACGACGCTCGGGCGCTCGTCGGCCTGGCTCACCGCCACACCGGTCACCCCGAGCACGCAGCACACGATGGCCACGTGACGCATTTCGAGCAGTGTCCCACGCGAGCCGGCACGCGAGCAACTACGGCTGCGCGCGCCGTCAGACGTTGATGCAGATCTGGTTCGAGCAGGCGCAGCACTCGCCGCAACCGCCGTTGTTCGTGCAGTCGACGCAGTTGCCGGCGCCGTCGCACTGATCCGCCGAGTTGTTGCAGAAGGTGTCGCGCGGCGCCGGGCCGACGATGCAGGTGTCGTTGCCGGCGCAGACCGGCATCGTGCACTGCATCGGCTGCGGCGCGCCGCAGTGGCTGTTGGTCGTGCACGCCACGCAGGCGCCCGCGCCGTTGCAGTAGCCGCCGCTGCCGCACGGCGTGCCGCGCGCGCCGCAGCTGGAGATCGGCGCGTCGATCGCGGCGTCGACCGCGGCGTCGGTCGCGGCGTCGGTCGAACGCGCGTCGCTCGGCGGCAGCGCGTCGATGGCCGGCGACGCATCGATCGCCGTCGCGTCGCTCGAGGCCGGCGCGTCGACCGCGGCGCGCTCGCTCGGCGGCTCGAGGCCGAAGACCTGGTTGCATGCGGCGAGCGCGAGCAGGCACCAGAGGCCGAGGAGGGACCGCACGCCCTGATCCTACGAGGGATCAGGGCGAACGGATCGGTCACGTTCAGTCGCGCTTGTACATCGTCACGACGCAGGCGCCGCCCAGGCCCAGGTTGTGCTGGAGCCCGATCTTGGCGTCCGCCACCTGGCGCTCACCCGCGGTGCCGCGCAGGTGCCACACCAGCTCGGTGCACTGCGCCAGCCCGGTCGCCCCCAGCGGGTGACCCTTCGAGAGCAGGCCGCCCGACGGGTTCGTCACGAACTTGCCGCCGTAGGTGTTGTCGCCGTCCCAGATGAACTTCTCCGCCTCGCCTTCCTTGCACAGGCCGAGCGCCTCGTACGTGAGGAGCTCGTTGGCGGTGAAGCAGTCGTGCAGCTCGACGACGTCGACGTCCTCGGGCCCGATGCCGGCCTTCTCGTACACCTTCTTCGCGGCCGCCTTGGCCATGTCGTAGCCGACCATCTTGATCATCGACTTCTCCTCGAACGTCGACGGGAAGTCGGTGGTCATGGCCTGTGCCGCGATGTAGACCGGGCGCTCGATGCCGTGCTTCCTGGCGAACTCGTCCGAGCACAGCACCGCCGCGGCCGCGCCGCACGTCGGCGGGCAGCACTGGTAGCGCGTCAACGGATCGAACACCTCCTCGGACGCCATGATCTCCTCGACCGACAGCACCTCCTTGAAGAGGGCGTACGGGTTCTTGGAGGCGTGCTGGCGCGCCTTCGCGCTGATCTTGGCGAAGGTCTCGCGCTTGGTGCCGTACTTCCAGCGGTACTCGCGGCCGGCGCCGCCGAACATCTGCGCCGCGGGCGGAGCCTGCGTGAAGCCCTGCACCTCGTTCATGAGGTTGGCGTGTTTGTCCATCGGGTTGGTGCGGTCGTCCCACTTCGCACCGAGCGCGCCCTTCTGCATCTGCTCGAAGCCGACCACGAGCACGCACTCGGCCATGCCGCCGGCGATGGCCTGGCTGCCGAGCATGAGCGCGCTCGACCCCGTCGAGCAGTTGTTGTTCACGTTGAACACCGGGATGCCGGTGATGCCGATCTCGTAGACCGCGCGCTGGCCGCACGTCGAGTCGCCGAAGACGTAGCCGGCGAACGCCTGCTCGATCTCGTTGAACGGGACCTTGGCGTCCTCGAGCGCCGCGCGGCCGGCCTTGGCCGCCATCACGTTGTACTCCTCGCTCTTGCCGGGCTTGGCGAAGGGAACCATCCCGACGCCGATGACATTGATCCTGCGGGTCATATGTATTGTTCCTTGAGTCGTCGGGTTGGGGTCAGGCCAGGCCCTTGAGGATGCCCAGGCGATGCGCGACGGAGACATCTCCGTCGACGCGCAGCTTGCCGTGCTGGTAGAGGTCGCGCGCCGTCGTCGTGCCCTTGGCGAGCGCGGCGAGGTCGGCGTCGGTGAGCGTGAGCGTGGTGCTCGCGCCCGCGGTCGCGCCCTGCGTCACCGACGGCGACGCGCCGGCGGCGTGGATGGTCCAGACGCTGTCGGGGTCCGTCGTCTTCACGACGAGGACGGCCTGGACCTCCTTGGCGAGGTCGGGCTTCTCGGCGAAGCGCCGGTCGAGCGCGGCGAAGATGGTCGCCGCCTGTGCGCCCTTGGGAGCAGCCGACTTGGCCGCACCCGCGCCCGGGCCCTGACCCGCGGCGCGCGCCTTGGCGACGGCCGCCATGGCGTGGTCCGGGTTGATCTTCTGGAGGAAGTTCAGCTTCTGCGACGCCATGACGTTGCCGCTGATCTTCAGCTTGCCGGTCGTGAAGAGCTTCATCGCGTCGGCCTTGCCGGTCGTCATGTCGATGAAGTCGCTCTCGCTGATCTCGAGCGTGCACTCGGCGGCGCCGTCACCCTCGGTGACCCCGCCCTTGCCGTTCTTCAGATCGAGCAGCCACGCGGAGTCGGGGCTGGTGATCTTGAAGAGGTAGGTCGTCGCGACCTTGGCGACGAGCTCGGGGTTGCGCTCGACGTGATCGCGGATCGCGATGAAGACGTCCCATGTCGTCGGCTGCGCGCTGGCCGGCGCCTGTCCCGCGGACGCCTGGCCCGCCGGTGCCGCCGCGCCCCCACCTGCACCGCTGCGCTTCTTGGTCTCGGCGAGCACCATCTCCGGCGTCAGCTTCTTCAAGAAGCCGAGCTTCTGCGACGCCATGACGTCGCCGGAGATCTTGAGCTTGCCCGACGAGAACAGCGCCATCGCGTCGGCCTTGCCGGTCGCCATCGCCATGAAGTTCTCGTCGCTCAGCTCGAGCGTGCATTGCGCGGATGCGCCCGCGCCCTGGCTGACCGAGCCGGCGCCGTCCTTCAAGTTCACCGTCCACTGGCTGTCGGGAGCGCTGAGCTTGAACAGGAAGACGGTCTTGGCCTTCTCGACCGTGGCCGGGTTGGCCGCGACGTAGCCGCCGATCGCGTTGAAGATGTCGGCCGAATTCGGCGTCACGGCGGCCGCACCGCCGGTGCTCGCGCCTGCGCCCGCCGCGGCCTTCGCCTTGGGCTTGGGGAGCTCCTTGAAGAACTCGACCGCGGCGTTCGACACGACGACCTGGTCGCGCTCCTTCACCTTGCAGCGGAAGACGACCTTGGTGTCGCTCTCCTTCCACATCTCGGTGATGATGGTGTCGCCCGGCAGCACCGTCGCCGCGAAGCGCACCTGGATGCTCTTGAAGTAGTCGGGGTCGTGGTTCGGCGCGAACGCCTGCGTGACCTGGCGGCCGGCGTAGCCGAACGTGCACAGGCCGTGGAGGATCGGGCGCTCGAAGCCGAAGGCCTTGGCGAAGCCCGGGTCCGCGTGCAGCGGGTTCCAGTCACCACTCAGGCGATACAGCAGCGCCTGGTTCTTGGGGATCGTGTCCTCGACGACCTTGTCGGGGGCGCGATCGGGCGGAACGTTCACGTCCGTCGCGGGACCGCGGTCGCCGCCCCAGCCGCCGGCACCACGCACGAACGTCGTGATGTCGTTCTTCATGAGCTCGTTGCCGTCCTCGTCGTACGAGACGACCTCGGTGACCACGAGCGCGTTCTTGCCCTTGTCGAAGATGTCCTTGATGCGCGACTTGTGCGTCAGCTTCGCGTTGCGCGGCAGCGGGCGCAGCACCTCGGTGTACTGCTCGCCGTGCAGCACGCGATCGAGGCCGTAGTTCAGGCCGGGGGCGCCTTTGCCCTCCTTGCCGAACTTGAACATCGTGTTGAGCGCCGGGATGACGGCGTACGTGCCCAGCGCCTTCATGCCCTTGCCGTGGAGCTCGTACACGAGCTGCAGATCCTGCTCGTTGGTCGGATCCTGGGCGGCGCCGACGCCGAGCGCGTAGAGCGCGAGGTCGCGCTCGTCGTACGCCGACGTCACGTCGGGGAACTTGTAGCCGAGCGCCGCGTCGACATCGATGAGGTCGTTACCGCCCTTGGCGGGACCGGCCTCGATGTTCGCCATGATCGGCGACATCGACTCGGCGATGCCGCCCGGGTGCTCGGTCTTGTCGAACTGGGTGATGTCCTTCCACGCGGCGTCGACGGCCTCGGCCGTGATGCCGCGGCCGAGCCGGAACGACTTGCCGCTCGACCGCTCCCAGCGGAGCTTGCCCATGAAGCCGCCGCCGACCTCGTAGAGGCCGCCGGTGTCCTCGTTCTTCTCGTGACAGAGGCGCACGACGAGCGGCGTGACGTACTCGACCTTGAGGGCCTCGAGCAGGTTGGGCGGCATGACCGTCTCGGTCATGCGCGAGCCGGCGATGGGCGCGATCGTGTTGACGACGATGTTGCGCTTGCGACCCTCGAGCGCGAGGGTCTGCGCGAAGCCGTGGAGGCCGAGCTTCGCCATCGAGTAGTTGGCCTGGCCGAAGTTGCCGTAGATGCCGGCGGCCGACGACGTCATGATGATGCGGCCGTAGCCCTTGTCGCGCATGATCGGCCACGCCGCGTACGTGACCTTGAACGCGCCGAGGACGTGCACCTTGTAGATGAGGTCCCAGTCCTGCTGGGACATCTTCTGGAAGGAGACGTCGCGGAGGATGCCCGCGTTGTTGATGACGACGTCGACCGTGCCGAACGCATCGACCGCGGTCTTCACGATCGCGTCGCCGTTTTCGACCGAGTCGTAGTTGGCGACGGCGGTGCCGCCGGCCGCCTTGATCTCGTCGACCACCTTGTCGGCGGCCGATGACGACTTGCCGTCGCCGGTGAAGCCGCCGCCGAGGTCGTTGACGACGACGTGCGCACCACGCGCGGCGAACGCGAGCGCGTGTGAACGTCCCAGACCGCCGCCGGCGCCGGTGACGATCACGACCTTTCCATCAAACCTCAACTCGTTGGTCGATCCACTCATGGGCTTGGTGTCCTCTCCAGAAGGCTCGGAAACAGCGTCTTCCACTGGTTGATGCGGGTCTGGATCCGCGGTTCGTTGTGCATGAGAGTCGTCATCGCTGCGCCCATCATCAGGTGCAGCGTCAGCTCCATCGCCGACTCGAAGCCCGGGCGTGCCGCGACCTCGGGTCCGAAAAGTGTCGCGGCCTGGTGCAGGATGCGCGCGTGCACCTCGAGCTCGGCGGTGGTGAGCGGGCCGCGCAGCTCGGGCTCGGTGCGCGCCGCGGCGCGGAGCTCGACGCCCACCTGGAAGAGCGGGCCGTTGAAGCACTCCCAGATGAGATCGAGCACGGCGTCGATGCGCGCCGGGCCGACGGGGAGCGCGGCGGAGCGCTGCTTGAGATCCTTGCCGCGCAAGTGAGCGAGGTGCTCGATCGTGGCGACGAGCAGCTCCGCCTTGGACGGGAAGTGATGGAGGAGCGCGCCGCGCGAGACGTTGGCGCGCTTCTGCACCTCGAGCGTGGTGGTGCCGGCGAAGCCGTGCTCGACGAGGCTCGCGACGGCGGCGTCGAGCAGCGCGCGACGCGTCTCGTCGCGTCGCTGCTGCTGCGTCCGTGGGGCGCGCGCCGGGACCGTCATCTCCTCACCTGCCGCGAACCCTACGCCAAGAAACAGTCAGTCAGGACGGTCTGCGCCGTTACATGAGATTACAGCGGGCTAGGTACCCGATCTCAGGGCATTATTGCGGGATGCACCCGGGGGAGTCGATCGGCGCGTACGTGCTCGTGCGACTGCTCGGCGAGGGCGGCATGAAGCAGGTCTGGCGGGCGCGCGACCCCGAAAACGGGCGTGACGTGGCGCTGGCGATCGTGCACCAGTTCGATCCGCGCGCGTTCCGGAACGAGGTCGCGCTCGCGATCCGCGTGAAGAGCCCGCACGTCGCGCGCATGTTCGACGGGTTCGTCACCGAGCACGGCGTGGCGGTGGTGGTGAGCGAGCTGTGCGACGGGCTCGATCTGATGCACTACCGGCAGGCGCGCGAGGTGACGCCGGGCGAGGCGGTGGCGATGGTGGCGCAGATGGCGACGGGCCTCGCGGCGATCCACAGCGTGGCCGTGTTGCATCGTGACGTGAAGCCGTCGAACGCGATCCTGACGGCGAGCGGCGTGAAGATGATCGACTTCGGCGTGTCGCTGCCGGCGATGGATGCGACGACGGCGACGGGGAGCTGGACGCCGCCGGCCGGGACGCTGGCGTACATGGCGCCCGAGGCGGTGAGTGGCGACGTCGATGCGCGGCTCGACACGTATGCGCTCGGCGTGAGCCTGTTCGAGCTCGTGGTGGGGCGGCTGCCGCTGCCGCACGCGGGGTTCCACGAGTGGATGAACCGGCTCGTGCGCGCCGAGCCGCTGCCGGCGGATGTGCTCGACGTGATCGACCTGCGCGTCGCCGCGATGTTCGAGCGCCTGACGTGCGTGGACCGCGAGCGGCGGCCGTACGTCACGGATGTGGAGGCGGAGCTGCATGCGCTGGCGCGCGAGATGGGTGGAGCCGTGCCGGCGGCCATCGGGTTGCCGCCGGTGTCGACGCTGCCGCCGCCGCCGCCACGACCGCCCCGTGCACCGCAGACGAAGCTCGTGCTCGCCGCGCCGCCGAACGGGCCCGTGGCACCGACGATGTACGTCGATGCGCTGCCGGTGCCGGCGGTGGGCGCGCGCGGGTTTCGCCTGAACGTTTCACTGCCCGAGCCGGAGCGGGTGGTCGTGGGCTGGCCGCACGTGCCGGTGCTGGCCCTGTGGCCCGACGTGCACTCGACCGTGGTCCGCACCGTCGTGCGCGGCTTCGATTGCGACGGCAAGGAGAAGCTGTCGGTGCCGGTGATGGACGATCTGCGCGGCGGGCTGGTCGCGGATCTCGACGGCGACGGCGTCGGCGAGCTGTACGCGTGGAGCGAATCGCGGCTGCACGTCGTCGATGCGGCGGGGTGCGTGCGTGCGTGTCTCGAGCTTCCGCGGCGTCGTGGGAGCGAGCCGTGGGACGGCGGTTCGCCGGCGCCGATCGTGCTCGAGGGCGCGCTCGGGCGCGAGCTCGCGGTGGGGAGCGTGACGATCGACGGCGTGACGCGTGAGGTGCAGCCGCTTGCGGGCGGGTGGCAAGGGCAGGGCGCCGCGCTCGTCGACGCGCTCGGCTTCACGGGGCTGTCGTGCCACGGCGCCGCGCGACAGCGCTTCCGCGGTGACGTCGGCACGCCGGCGGCGATCCTCGCGCGGCGGCGGGTCCCGGGGTTCGTGGTGGCGTCGCTCGAGCGCGTCTTCGACGGACATCCGACGGTGATGCTCGGGCTGTGGGGCCCGGGCGGCACGCGCGTCGGTGGCGGCGAGGTCGGCTCGTACGACTTCAGGACCGCGCCGTGGGAGATGATGGAGGAGGCGCAGCGGCCGTCGCACGCGCACTTCGCGAGTCACGTCGCCCCGCTCGCGCTGCTCGGGAACGGCGCTCCGGCCGACGACGTCATCGTGGTGCCGTACCTGCACAACGCGCCGTGGTTCGGCCCGGTGCTGGTCGCGTTCGACGGCACCGGCCAGGAGCGGTGGCGCGCGCGTGTGCCCGCGCTCCTCGGCTCCGTGTCGGCGCCGCCGATGCTGGTCGATCTCGACGGCAGCGGCGCCCCGCAGCTGGTGTGGGCCGCCGCGACGGCGGCCGGTCACGGCGCGGGCGTGGTGCATCGCCGCGACGCGCGCACCGGCGCGC
>DATLEB010000188.1:0-9243 GCA_035525615.1 Kofleriaceae bacterium
GCATAGGGACCGAGACCGAAACCGAAACCGAAACCGAAACTGAAACCGAAACCGAAACCGAAACCGAAACCGAAACCGAAACCGAAACCGAAACCGAAACCGAAACCGAAACCGAAACCGAAACCGAAACCGAAACCGGAAGCCCGACCACGCGCCGCGGTGCGTCGTCCGCCCTTCGCGCGAAGTACCACGCGGCGGTGCCGATCAGCTCGAGCGCGCCGGCAGCGGCACCGCGCTGGACATCGCGGAGGCTCACGGCCGCGCGGGTCGCGACAGCCGGCGCGTGCTCGGCATCGCGCTCGGCGAGTGCCGCGAGGCGCGCCGCAACCTGCAGGTCGCGGTCGCCTGGGGCTGGGTCGGCGACGGCTGGCCGGGCTCCGGCCTCGGTTTCGGTTTCGGTTTCGGTTTCGGTTTCGGGTCAGGAGAACGTGGCGCCCTCGGAGTAGGCGTCGCGCGCGGCCCGGATGATCGTCAGGGCGGTGGCGCGGTCGTACGGACGGTCGACGACCGTCTCCTTGCCCTCGAGGATCTTGTAGTCGCGGAAGAAGCGGTCGAGCTCGAGCATCAGGTGTGGCGGTAGCTGCTCGAGGTCGGTGTAGTGGGAGAACGCGGGATCGTCGACGCACACGGCGACGATCTTGTCGTCCTCGCCCTTGTCGTCGCGCATCTTCAGGCCGCCGACGGCGCGGGCGCGCACGATCGCGAGTGGGGCGACCGGCTCCTGCATCAGCACGAGGATGTCGAGCGCGTCGCCGTCGTCGGCGAGCGTGCGCGGGATGAACCCGTAGTTCGCGGGGTAGTGCACCGACGAGTAGAGGACGCGGTCGAGCATCAAGAGGCCCGACTTCTTGTCGATCTCGTACTTGAGCTTCGATCCGGCCGGGATCTCGATCACCGCCGGCACGAACGGCTCCAGATCCTCCGGCAGCGGAACGTCATGCAACGCGTTCATGGCCCGCAGCATACGCCGAGCGGTGGTGGCCGCGGGCCTCGCCGGTCTTCAGGTAGTAGCTCCAGTAGCCGACGTCGGTGCCGTAGCGGGCGCGGATGGCGCGCGGATCGAAGGAGTCGCCGTAGACCGCGCGCGCGGGCTCGGCGAAGTTGGGGCCCTCGAGCGGGACGTCGTCCATGCGGCCGAGGCCGCGCAGGAGGATCGCGGCGGCGGAGAACGGGCCGATGCCGGGAATGCCGACCAGCGCGGCGCGCGCGTCGTCGTACGGCGCGGTGCGGAGGAAGTCCTCGCCGAGCTCGGCGACGCCGCGAATGACGGCGGGAAGCGCGGCCGCCTTGCGCGGGTGGCGGATGGCTTCCTTGATCGCGGCGACGTCGAGCGCCGTGAGCTCGTCGAGCGTCGGCATGGCGTGGAGGACGCGCCCGTCGACGGTCACCGCGCGGCCGAAGCGCTCGAGGAAGCGACGCTTGGCGCGCGCGGCCTGGGTGATCGGCGCGCGCTGCATCAGCACGCAGTAGACCGTGATCTCGGCGAGCGTCAGGAACCGCACGTGGTGCAGGCCGAACAGCGCGCGCACGATGGCCTGGAACGCGGGATGATCGCCCTCGCTCTTCGCGTAGAAGACGCTCAGGTCGTCGTCGGCGCCGAGCAGGTGCGCCGCGGTGCGCGCGATCGTCGTGCGCGCTGCCGGGGCGAGGCCGAACCCGTCCGGCGCATCCACGGCGACGCCGTCGTTCGCCGCCTCGATCCGGAACGGAACGGCGCGCCCATCGATCGAGATCGCCGCGGTCACGCTGCGCTCGTCGATCAGATAGTCGTCGCGGCAGGCCTCGAACCGCCGCAGGAACGCCAGAGACTGCTGGAACTCGAAGGGGGCACGGACGGCGACGGGGAGCTTCATGCTCCCACCGTACGAGGCCCTCGTGTCAGCCTACTGTCAGGTTTGGCAGGTGCTACGCGGCGGCGGCGCGCCGACGACGGCGGCGAATCACGAGCAGGCCGACGAGGCCGCCCAGGCCGAGGTTGACGGCGAGCGTCCGCCGACCGTTCGAGCGGCCGGCATCGCTCAGGCAGCAGCCATCCACGACGGGAGGCGGGGCGCACACGCCCATCTGGCCGGTGCCGGCCGAGCACACGTATTCATCCGGGCACTGATCGTTCGGACCGCCGAAGCAGTTCTCCGTGCACGCCAGCTCACCCGCGCCGATGTCGGCGCACACGCCCGACGTGCAGAACTCCGGGTAGGTGCACGCGTCGCCGATCGCACCGACCGGCGGGTCCCAGAGGCAGCGGCCGGCGTCGCAGCGCTGGCCTGCCGCGCACGTGTCGGCGGTCGTGCACGGCGCGCCCTTCGTGACCGTCGTGCGATCGGTCGCGCACGCGTCGAGATCGTTGCAACCGCGCACGTCGATCTCGAGGATGCCGTCGGGCACGTCGGCCGGAACGGGGATGAGGTACGCGGTGCGTCCCACCGCGCCCTCGACCTGCGTCCACTCGTGGCCGTTGACGAGCAGCTCGACGCGATTCACGCCGCGCGGTTCGATGACGTTGGCGACGACCGAGAACGAGGCGCCCACGGTCGCGCCGTCGGCTGGCATGGTGACCTCGACGGTCGGCGGCGGAGGGACGGTGCCCATGCCATGCACGGCCAGGAGCTTGGCGTGCGAGTTCTGCTTGTTGCCGCCGCACACGCACGGACGCGCGACGTTCTCGCCGCAGTCGATGAGCTTGTTGCGGAAGTAACGGATGCCGCAGCTGCCGCCGTTGGGCAGCGTGTAGAGGTACGTGAGGGGATCGCTGCAGTCGAGCGCGTGGTCGAGACCGAACGCGTGCGCGCTCTCCTGCGCCACGGTCCAGCAGATCTGCTCCGCGGTCGTGAGCCCGGCGCCACCGCTGTACTGGTTCGCGAACGAGAACGAGATGACGTTGTTCTGCGGCTCGCACGTCCCCGAGTCGAGCGGCGCGATGCCGCCCACGCCGGTCAGCATCATGTCGCGCCCACGCCCGGCCACCACCGCCTCGTGATGCGGTGTCTGGCCGGGATCGACGTCGGTGATCACGACGTCGTACGGCGAGTACACCGAGCGGATGCACGTCATGAGCTCGTCCCACACCGCTTGCGAGTGCGAGAACTCGGTGACCGTCATCTGCACGCCGGCCTCCACGCCACCGATGATGGTCTGGTTCGACGTCGCGTCGCTGATCGACGACTTGGTGAACACGCAGCCGCAGGTCGGTCCCGGGCAGCCCGTGCAGCGGTTGATGTAGATGATGTCGGAGACGAGGCCGCCGTGCGGCGTCGGCACGAACGCCGAGGTCGGCGCGGCGACGTAGCCGGTGCTGCCGGCCGGGCCCGCGGACGCGAGTCCCGGGCCGATGACGACGCCGATGACGACGAATCCGAGCGCGACGAGCAGAGCGGCGATGGAACGGGTCATGGTCAGGTCTTCGAGATCGTGAAGCCGGTGATGCAGCGGTATTGCTTGCCCTTGAGCTCGGTCACGGCGTACTCGAAGGACACCGCGTACTCGTTGCGGAACGCGGCGAACAGGATCTGCACGTTCGACTCGCTCAGATCCTTGCCCGCGCACTGCGCGCCGCCCCAGCGGTAGTTCACCGTCGCCTTGTCGGCGTCGAGCCAGATCGCGCCGTGGAACAGGCGGAAGTTCTTGTCGCCCGCCTCCAGGATCATCATCTGGTGGATCGCGGTGACGGGCGTGGTCTCCGCCGACGCCGGCGTCGCGCCACACAGCATCGCCGCGAGCACCGCCGCGGAGAGCGCGATTCCGCCGCGCATCAGTGGCTCCGCCGGCGGCGACGACGGATGGCGATCATGCCGACCAGCGCACCCAGGCCGAGGTTGATCGCGAGCGACGTCCGGCTCGGGCCACGGCCGGCGACGGTGCAGCAACCGCCGTCGTCACCGGGCGGGATGCACACGCCCTGCTGGCCGGTGCCGGCGCTGCACGCGTACGGCTCCGGACACTGATCGTTGGGACCGCCGAAGCAGGTCTCGGTGCAGGCGAGCTCGCCGCCGCCGATGTCGTTGCACACGCCCGAGACGCAGAACTGCGCGTACGTGCACGCGTCGCCGATCTGGCCGGCCGGCGGATCCCACAGGCAGCGGCCGTTGTCGCAACGCTGGCCCGCGGCGCAGGTCGACGCGTCCGCGCAGGGCGAACCCTTGGTGACGGTCGTGCGGTCGGTCGAGCACGCGTCGAGGTCGTTGCAGCCGCGCACGTCGATGTCGAGGATGCCGCCCGGCACCTCGTTGGGCACCGAGATGAGGTACGCGGTGCGGCCGACGACGCCCTCGACCTGTGCCCACTCGTAGCCGTTCACGAGCACCTCGACACGGTTCACGCCGCGCGTGTCGACGACGTTGGCGACGACCGAGAACGGCGCGCTCACCGTCGAGTTGTTGGCCGGCATCGTGATGTCGACGGTGGGCGGCGGCGGGACCGTGCCCATGCCGTGCACCGCGAGCAGCTTCGCGTGCGAGTTCTGCTTGGTGCCGCCGCACACGCAGTTGCGCGCGACGTCCTCACCGCAGTCGATGAGCTTGTTGCGGAAGTACTTCTGGCCGCAGCTGCCGCCGTTGGGGAGCGTGAGCAGGTACGTGAGCGGATCGCTGCAGTCGAGCGCGTGGTCCAGGCCGAACGCGTGCGCGCTCTCCTGCGCCACCGTCCAGCAGATGTTCTGCGCCACCGACAGGCCGCCGCCGGCGCCGTGCTGGTTGGCGAACGAGAACGAGATGACGTTGTTCTTGGGCTCGCACGTGCCGGAGTCGAGCGGCGCGACGCCGAGGACGCCGGTGAGCATCATGTCGCTGCCGCGGCCGGCGACGATCGCCTCGTGGTGCGGCGTCTGGCCGGGATCGACGTCGGTGATCATGACGTCGTACGGCGAGTACACCGCGCGGATGCACCCCATGAACTCGGTCCAGACGTCCTCGGGCTGCGCCCAGGCCGACACGGTCATCTGCTGACCCTGCTGGACGTTGCCGATGATGGTCTGGTTCGACGTGGCGTCGCTGATCGACGACTTGGTGAAGGTGCAGTTGCAACCCGCGCCCGGACAGCCGTTGCAGCGGTTGATGTAGATGATGTCGGAGACGAGGCCGCCGTGCGGCGTCGGCACGAACGCCGAGTCGGGCGCGCGGATGTAGCCGCGATCGCCGCCCGACGGCGGGCCGGCGGGGTCGTCGTAGAGGTCGGGGTCGTCCTCCCACGGCTCGCCGGCGTAGGCGAGCCCTGGGACGGCGACCAGCACGAACATCAGGACGGCGACAAAACGAGTCATGGCCGCCGAATACTACAGATCCCCACCCGACGTGAATGGGATACGTCACTGACCGGGGGTGGCAGTCAGTTGTCGATCCGAGGCGAGGCCTCCTCGGTGCCGAGACGCCGAGTCGCGACGCGCGTTTGACCCTCGATGTACGTCACGTCGACCTCGACGGCGGTGACGCGCTCCGTGAGGGGAAACTGGATCGCCTTGATCGCGGTCGAGAGGCAGGTCGGAACGATCCGGTCGTCGAGGCCGGTCGACGACGGGTCGCGCACGCGCCCGTCGGGCTCGATGCGAAAGCCGATCGTGACCGTCGCGGCCGTGCCCGGCGAACGCTCGTCCCACTCGCGCATGCATCCGGCGAAGCGCTCGAGCTGCAGGTTCACGCCTTCGTTGAGCTGCCGGAGCGTGACGCCGCCCTCTTCGCGCAGTCGTGGCTTGGGCGGACGCGGCAGGGGACCCGGCAGCTTCTTGGCGACTTCCTGGAGCTCGCTCTCCAGCTCCTGGATGCGCTGCGTCTTCACTACCAGCTCGTCGACGAGGCGGCCGATCTTCTCGCGGTCGCCCTGCGCCTCCTCGACACGCGCGATGAGGATGTTGCGGTCGCGTTCGGCGTCGGCGAGCGCGACCTGCAGGTTCCCGACCTGCGCCGTGAGGAGGTCGATCTTCTTCCCATCGTCGGCGGGCTTGGGCGCGAGCACCGTCGCCGCTGCGGCACCGCCGAGAACCAGCGCCGCCGCGGCGGCCATCGCGATGTACGTGCGACGGCGCGGCTGCGGTTGCGGCGGCATGAGCTCGACGAGCAAGGCCGCCATCGAGGGGAACCGCTTCTGCGGCTGGGGATCGAGGCCGCGCTGGAGCAGCGGCCAGATCCACGTCGGCACGCCCGTGCCCTCGGGCGGCGGCAGCGCGCGCGCGTTGTCGTCGACCATCTTCACGGCGGTGTCGCCGGAGATCGGGTGCTGGCCGTAGAGCGCCTCGTACAGCGCCACGCAGAAGCTGAACTGGTCGGCGGCGGCCGAGACGTCCTGCCCGCGCAGCTGCTCCGGCGACATGTAGCGCGGCGTGCCCATCACCGCGCCCGTCGCGGTGAGCGTCACGCGCAGCGGGCCGGTCGCCATGCGATGCGGGGCGCTCTCGTCGGTGTGGCCGGTGACGAGCGAGCGCGCGAGGCCGAAGTCGGTGACGCGCACGCGGCTGTCGCTGCCGACGAGGACGTTGTCGGGCTTGAAGTCGCGGTGCAGGAGGCCCGAGCCGTGCGCGGCGGCGAGCCCGCGGCCCGCCTCGCGGAAGATGTCGAGCGTGTCGCGCCACGGCCGCTCCCAGCGGTGCAGCCACTGCGTGAGCGTGTCGCCCTCGACAAACTCCATCGCGACGTAGACGTCGCCCTCGCGCGTCGCGCCGACGTCGTAGACGGCGACGACGTTGGGATGGCTGAGCTGCGCGATGGCCTGCGCCTCGCGCACCAGGCGCGCCTTGGCCTCGCCCTCGCCGATGCCGATGCCGGTGCGCAGGAGCTTGAGGGCGACCTTGCGATCGAGCTGCGGATCGTAGGCGGCGTACACCACGCCCATGCCTCCGGCGCCGACGCGGCGCAGGACGACGTAGCGATCGATCGTGTCGCCGACCGCGACCACCGGCTCGAGCGGTCGGCTGGGCTCGCTACCGCGCGGCTCCGTCGGAGAGAGCGCGGCGGCGTGGTGTCGCTTGCCGCGGGCAACGGCGCGCGGCGACGTGACCACGTCCGAATCCTGGTCACCGGGGACGGGCGCCAGCGCGGCGACGAGCGTGCGGCATTCGCGGCAGGTCGCGAGGTGCGCCTCGACCTTCGTGGTCATGGCCCGGGCCATCGAGCCGGTGGCGAAATCGACCGCCGTGTTGTCGTCGAGACACGCCACCTCCTCAAGTTAGCAGAACGCGTCCCCGCGACCCGAATGAAATCAGGTACGTGCGGGCGCGATGAGGACTCTTGACCCGGACGCCGGAGCACGGTAGTCATCCCGCGCCCTTACGCGCCCAGGAGTTACTGTGCTGACCGACCTCTCCAAAGTCCGCAACATCGGAATCTCGGCTCATATCGACAGCGGAAAGACCACGCTGACGGAGCGCATCCTCTTCTACACCAAGCGAATTCACGCGATTCACGAGGTGAAGGGCAAGGACGGCGTCGGCGCCAAGATGGACTCGATGGAGCTGGAGCGCGAGCGCGGCATCACGATCCAGAGCGCCGCGACGTTCTGCACCTGGTCCGGATCGTCGACCAAGGTCGGCATCAAGCCGCACCACATCAACATCATCGACACGCCGGGACACGTCGACTTCACGATCGAAGTCGAGCGTTCGCTGCGCGTGCTCGACGGCGCCATCATGGTGCTGTGCGGCGTCGCCGGCGTGCAGAGCCAGAGCTACACCGTCGATCGCCAGATGCGCCGCTACAAGGTGCCGCGCATCGCGTTCGTCAACAAGCTCGACCGCTCGGGCGCCAACCCGTTCCGCGTCCGTGACCAGCTCCGCGAGAAGCTCAAGCTTCACCCGGTGATGATCCAGGCGCCGATCGGCCTCGAGGACAAGCTCGAGGGCGTCGTCGACCTGATCGAGATGCAGGCCATTCGCTTCTACGGCGACAACGGCAACCAGATCGAGTACTCGGCCATCCCCGACGACATGAAGGAGCAGTGCGACAAGCTCCGCGAGGAGATGCTCGACCAGCTCAGCATGGTGAACGACGAGCTCACCGAGGCGATGCTCGAGGACAAGGTCACCCCGCAGGTCATCCGCAAGGCCCTGCGCGACTCGACCATCGCCCTCAAGTGCACGCCCGTGATGATGGGCTCGGCCCTCGGCAACAAGGGCGTGCAGATCCTCCTCGACGGCGTCACGCAGTACCTGCCGGATCCGCGCGAGGTCGAGAACATCGCCCTCGATCTCGACAAGGAAGAGGCGCCGACCGTCCTCACGAGCGACCCCACCAAGCCGCTCGTCCTCCTCGCGTTCAAGCTCGAGGACGGCCGCTACGGTCAGCTCACGTACGTGCGCATCTACCAGGGCTCGCTGGCCAAGGACGACTTCATCGTCAACACGCGCAACGGCAAGAAGGTGAAGGTCGGCCGTCTGGTGCGCATGCACTCGGACGACAAGGAAGACATCACCGACACCAGCGCCGGCGACATCTGCGCGCTGTTCGGCGTGGACTGCAACTCCGGTGACACCTTCACCGACGGCACCGTCAACGTGGCGATGACGTCGATGTTCGTGCCCAAGCCGGTCATCTCGGTCGCCATCAAGTCGAAGGACTCGGGCTCCGAGATCAACATGTCGAAGGCCCTCAACCGCTTCACGCGTGAGGACCCGACCTTCCAGTGCTGGGTCGACCCGGAGTCGAGCGAGACCATCATCGCCGGCATGGGCGAGCTCCACCTCGACGTCTACATCGAGCGCATGAAGCGCGAGTACAAGGCCGAGGTGGTCACCAGCCCGCCCCAGGTCGCGTACCGCGAGACCATCGGCGGCAAGGTCGAGTTCAACTACACCCACACGAAGCAGACCGGTGGCTCGGGCCAGTACGGCCGCGTCGCGGGCTTCGCCGAGCCGTTCGACGGCGAGTTCGAGTTCGCCGACGAGATCCGCGGCGGCTCGATCCCCCGCGAGTTCATCGCGGCGGTCGAGAAGGGCTTCAAGTCGATGATCGCCAAGAGCCCGCGCCTCGGCGTGCCCGTGGTCGGCGTCCGCGTGGCGATCGACGACGGTCAGTCGCACGCGGTCGACTCGAGCGACATCGCGTTCCAGGAAGCGGCCCGCGGCGCGTTCCGCGACTTCTTCCCGCGTGCGAAGCCGCGCATCCTCGAGCCGATCATGAAGGTCTCGATGGAAGGCCCGGCCGAGTTCTCGGGCAACATGCTCTCGCTCATCATGCAGCGCCGCGGCATCGTCATCGGGTCGACCGAAGACGACGGTGGCGCCCGCGTCGATGCCGAGGTGCCGCTCGCCGAGATGTTCGGCTT
>DATLEB010000191.1:0-21131 GCA_035525615.1 Kofleriaceae bacterium
GCCTGGCCGCCGAGCTTGCCTTCGGTGCCGACCTCGCGCGCCACGCGGGTGACTTCCGCGGCAAAACCATTGAGCTGGTCGACCATCGTGTTGATGGTGTTCTTCAGCTCCAGGATTTCTCCCTTCACGTCGACGGCGATCTTGCGGCTGAGGTCGCCCTTCGCCACGGCGGTGGTGACCTCGGCGATGTTGCGCACCTGCGTCGTGAGGTTGGTGGCCATCGAGTTGACGTTGTCGGTGAGCTCTTCCCAGACACCCGACACGCCGGAGACTTCCGCCTGGCCACCGAGCTTGCCCTCGGTGCCGACCTCGCGCGCCACGCGCGTGACTTCCGCGGCGAAGCCGTTGAGCTGGTCGACCATGGTGTTGATGGTGTTCTTGAGCGCGAGGATCTCGCCCTTCACGTCCACGGTGATCTTGCGGCTGAGGTCGCCGCGCGCCACCGCGGTGGTCACCTCGGCGATGTTGCGCACCTGCGAGGTCAGGTTGGTCGCCATCGCGTTGACCGAGTCGGTCAGGTCCTTCCAGGTACCGGCGACGCCGGGCACGACGGCCTGGCCGCCGAGCTCTCCCTCGGTGCCGACCTCGCGCGCCACGCGGGTGACTTCCGCGGCGAAGCCGTTGAGCTGGTCGACCATGGTGTTGATGGTGTTCTTGAGCTCGAGGATCTCGCCGCGCACGTCCACGGTGATCTTTCGGCTCAGGTCGCCCTTCGCCACGGCGGTGGTCACCTCGGCGATGTTGCGCACCTGCGAGGTCAGGTTGGTCGCCATGGCGTTGACCGAGTCGGTCAGGTCCTTCCAGGTGCCGGCGACGCCGGGCACGATCGCCTGGCCGCCCAGCTTGCCTTCGGTGCCGACCTCGCGGGCCACGCGGGTCACTTCCGAGGCGAAGGACCGCAGCTGGTCCACCATGGTGTTGATGGCTTCCTTCAGCTGCAGGATCTCGCCGCGCACGTCGACGGTGATCTTCTTCGAGAGATCGCCGCTGGCGACGGCGATGGTCACCTCGGCGATGTTGCGCACCTGCGCCGTGAGGTTCGACGCCATCGAGTTGACGGAGTCGGTGAGATCGCGCCACACGCCCGACACCGCCGGCACCTGGGCCTGCCCACCGAGCTTGCCCTCGGTGCCGACCTCGCGCGCCACGCGGGTCACCTCGGCGGAGAACACGCCGAGCTGCTTGATGACGCCGTTCACGATCGTCGCCGATCGGAGGAAGTCGCCCTGCAGCGGCCGCCCGTCGACGTCGAGCCGTACGGTCTGCGTCAGATCGCCCTCCGCGACGCCGGCGAGCGCGCGCGTCATCTCGGTGCTCGGCCACAGGAGGTCGTCGATGAGCGTGTTGACCGACGACTCCAGATCGGTCCACGCGCCCTTCGAGCGCGAGAAGCGCACGCGCTGGCGGGTGCGCCCTTCGACGCCGACCGCCTGCCCCACCTTCTGGACCTGCTGCGTCACCTCCGCGCTCGTCGAGACGACGTCGTTGACCGCCTCCGCGATCTTGCCGAGCAGCCCGTCCCAGTGCTCGGGGCACCGGACGGAGAGATCGCCATCGCGGGCAGACCTCAGGACACGCAGGAGCTCCTGCAACTCGGTGCTGCTCTCGTTCATGCGCGTCTCCTCAGCTGACAACGAGGTCCGGCGATCGATGCCTCTGCGCGAGCTCGACGAAGACCGCGACCTTCTTGCGAACGATCTCGGCGTCGAGCGGTTTGACGATGTAGTCGGCTCCGCCGGCCGCGTAGGCGCGGTGGATCTCCTCGGGGTCGTCCCCGAACGCGGTCACGAACAGGATCGGGATGTCCCGGTAGCGCGCGAGCTTCTTCAGGTGACGCGCGACCTCGAGACCGTCCATGCCGGGCATGGCGACGTCGATGAGCGCCACGACGAAATCGTCGCGGAGCGCCTCGCGCAGCGCCTCTTCGCCCGACGTCGCCGTGACCAGCCGATACCGCGGGTCGGACAGGATCGCGCCCAGCGCGATCAGGTTCTCGGGCCGATCGTCGACGAGGAGCAGGTTGGCGCGCGTCGAGGCCTCGACCCGCGCGACGCCCGGCGGGGCGAGCGGCAAGGTGAACGACATCGTGGTGCCGACGCCGGGATCACTCTCCGCCCAGATCTTCCCGCCGTGCGAGTCGATGATGGCGCGGCAGATGGCGAGGCCGAGGCCGGCGCCGCGCTTGTCGCGCTTGACGCCCTGCCAGAAGCGATCGAACACGTGGGGCAGGTGCTCGGCCGGGATGCCGGTGCCGCTGTCCTTCACCCACAGCCGCAGCGTGCCGTTGTACGTCCCGGCGCCGATCGTGACCTGGCCACCGGGCACGTTGAACTTGATCGCGTTGGAGATGAGGTTCTCGAGGACCTCCTGGATGCGGAGCTCGTCGACGAGGATGGCCGGCAGCGACGGCGACAGGTCGGTGTTGAGCACGACCGACGCGTCGGCGGCGAGCACCTGCTGTGACTCGATCGCCGACAGCACCACCTCGACGACCTCGACGCGCCGCTTCTCGATGGTGAGGCCGCTGCCCTCGTAGGCGTTGACCTCGAGGAGGTCGCGCACCAGGCGATCGGCGCGCTGCACGCTGCGCCGTACCCGGTCGAGGTGCCGCCGCTGCGCCGGCTCGGTGAGCTGGCCGTCGAGCAGGTCGCACGCCGTCGTGATCACGTTCAGCGGGTTGCGCAGGTCGTGCGCCACCACGCCCAGGACCTCGTCACGCAGGGCCAGCGCGCGCTCGGCCGCCTTGATGGCCCGGTCACGCTCGGCGATGGCCCGGAAGCGCACGAACGCCGGCGCCGCCAGCGACCCCAGCGCCTTGAGCAGCGACCGCTGCTCCTCGTTCAGGTCGACGATCGAGCGCCAGCCGAAGATGGCGACACCCTCGCAGGCGTCGCCCTGCCGCATGGGGAGGGCGAAGATGGTCGCGATCTCCTGGCGGGCCAGCGCCGCGCCCATGATCGCGTCCTCGCTGCGCCCGGGGTCGAGCGCGTGCGGTCCGGATTCGCTGAACCGGTCCGCCAGCAGGTCCACGGCGTGCTCGTAGTCGGCCTCGGGATCCCCGCGAAAACCGATCGCCGCGCGGGTCTTCAGCCGGTCGCCGTCGCGCAGGCGCACGACGACGACATCAGCCTGGACCGCCTCGCCGAGCTGGCGAGTGAGGTCCGGGAGGACGTCTTCAAGACGATCGCTCGCGACGATGGTCGTCGCGAAGCGTTCCATGGCTTCGGCACGCTGGGGCACGGCAGCTCCTACGCTAACAAGTTGCGCGCCAACTCATCAGAGCTTCCAGTGGGCACGTCATCTGCACGCACAGCGATCCACTCTCGCCTGACCCGTTGTGATCACTGGAATCTTCAGGACGCTGACTCACAAGGGTGCATTCGAGGGTGTGCGCTCGCGCCACAGCGAGCGGTTGCGCACGACACTGTGCGCGGAAGGGTCAAGATGGCGTTGCAGATCTTAGTCGTCGAGGATGAAAAGGACGAAGGCGAAGTCCTGTGCGACTTGCTCGCGGAGCACAAGTACAAGGCCACGCACGTCGACAGCGCGGAGTCCGCCCTGGCGACGTTGCAGGACGGGCACTTCGATGTCGTCATCAGCGATGTCAACATGCCCGGGCTCAACGGCATCCAGCTGTGTGAGCGGGTACGGGCGGTTCACCCGGATGTTCCGGTGATCCTCTCGACCGGCGCGGCCACGGTGGCCACCGCGGTCGCGGCCCTCCGGGCAGGGGCGTGGGACTTCATCATCAAGCCCATCTCGTCGCAGATGGTGATGGTCGCGGTCGGCCGCGCCATCGAGCACCATCAGGTGAAGATGGAGCTGCGACGGTTGCGCGCCGCGCTCGCGGCGACGCGCCCGATCGAGGGCATCATCGGTGACAGCCCCGCGGTGAAGGAGGTGGTCGACATGGTGCTGCGCATCGCGCCCAGCGACGCGACCGCGCTCATCACCGGCGAGAGCGGCACCGGCAAGGAGCTGATCGCGCTGGCGATCCACCGCGAGGGGCCGCGCGCCAACGAGCCGTTCGTGGCGGTGAACTGCGGCGCCGTGCCGAGCCACCTCCTCGAGAGCGAGCTCTTCGGCCACGTGAAGGGCGCGTTCACCGACGCCCGCCGTGACCGCTCCGGCCTGTTCGTGCAGGCTGGCAACGGCACCATCTTCCTCGACGAGATCGGGGAGATGCCCATGGAGATGCAGGTCAAGCTCCTGCGCGTCCTGCAGGAGCGCCGGATCCGACCCGTGGGCGGCGACGAGGAGCGGCCGATCTCGTGCCGCGTCGTGTGCGCCACCAACCGCGACCTCGAGTCGGAGATCGACGCCGGTCGGTTCCGCCACGACCTGTACTACCGCATCAACGTGGTCACCATCGACGCGCCTCCGCTGCGGTCGCGCGGCGGCGACGTGCTGCTCCTCGCGATGCACTTCATCCAGCGCATCGCGTCGCGCAGCGGCAAGCAGGTCACCGGCCTGTCGGTCGATGCGGCGCGCATGTTCCTCGAGTACGACTGGCCCGGTAACGTGCGCGAGCTCGAGAACTGCCTCGAGCACGCGGTGGCGATGAGCCGCCACAACGAGATCACGCCGACCGATCTGCCGGCGAAGATCCGCGAGCACCGCACCTCGCGCATCGTCATCGAGGGCAACGATCCCGACGAGCTCATGACCCTGGCTCAGCTCGAGAACCGCTATGTGCACCGGGTGCTCGCGGCCTGCGGCGGCAACAAGACCCGCGCCGCCAAGGTCCTCGGGATCGACCGCCGCTCGCTCTATCGCCGTCTCGAGGAGACGCCGGCGATCGAGGGGCAGGCCAGCGGCAGCAATGGCAGCAATGGCACCAACGGGACCAACGGCACCAACAGCGGTCCGACCGCCGGCGGCGCTCCGCCGGTGAGTGAGCCGCCACCGACCTCGGCCGCGCCGTCGAGCTGATCCGCGGCGGCTACAGCGCGACCGGCGCGTCGACCTTGCGCCGGATCAGCGACAGCAGGGGATCGAGGCGCACCGGCTTCCGCAGGAACGTGTCGACCGCCATCTCGGCACAGACCTGTTCGGCGTCCGGCTGCGCCGTCAGCACGATGACCGGAATCGCGCAGAGCTCGGCGTCCGCCAGCTGCGCGTGACGGAACGCGCGTCCGTCGAAGACGGGCATCGCGAGATCGAGCAGGATGATCGACGGCAGCGCCGTGCTGCGCAGCCGGTCGAGCGCCTCCTGCCCGTTCGCGGCCGCGATGGGCTCGTAGCCGTGATCGGTGAGCGCCTCGCACAGCGTCTCGCTCATCTCCTGGTCGTCCTCGACGACCAGGATGCGCTTCGGATAGGCAAGCTTGTCCACGTGCACTCTTTCAGTTGTCGGGGTCACAGCGCCGGTACTTGCGAGCGGCACGGGCGAGTCGTCGAATGCCTTCCTCGAGATCGACCGTGCGCGTGTGCGCGAAACTGATCCGGAAGCCGAGCGGCGTGCCCTGCCCGTCGGGCCGGAACACACAGCCGGGGTCGATCGCGACGCCTTGATTGATCGCGGTCATGACGACGTCGACGTCGTCACCTTCGAGATCGCTCTCCGCCCAGACCGCGAGGCCGCCCTCGGGCTCGAGGACCTGCCAGCCGGGTAGATGATGATGGATCGCGTCGACCACGGCGCGCGCGCGCTCGGCGTAGTTGGCACGGGCGCGCGCGACGCGATCGGGGTGCGCACACTCGTGCAGGATGCGCGCGACCGCGGCCGGCACGAGTCCGGTATCACAGAGCTCGTCCTTGCGCGCGAGCGCGACGGCGTCGCGCAGCGCGTGGCGCGGTGGCACCAGCCAGCCGATGCCGAGCCCGGCGCACATCACCTTGGTGAGGCTGCCGACCTGCCACACGCGATCGGGCGCGTCGGCGAGCAGCGCCCGCGGCACCACGCCGTCGAAGCGAAGGTCGACCAGGGAGTCGTCGATGACGAGCGGCACGCCGGAGGCGAGCAGCTCGGCACGACGCGACGCGACGCGGTCGATACCGTCGGGAGTTCCCACGCCCTCCATGAGGAACTGCGGCGCGGCCTCGTCGACCGGCACGACCTCGTGGCCGGCGCCGGTGAACGCGGCGATCGCGGCCGGTGACGTGAGCTCGCCGACGGCGACGCGTCCGGCAGGGCGCAGCGCCCGGGCCGCGATGGCGAGGGCCGGCCGTGCGCCTGCCGTGACGATCACGTCCGACGGATCCACGAGCGCACCGCGCGCCGACAGTCGATCAGCGATCCACGCACGGATGTGATCGAGACAGTCGTTCCAGGCCGCGGACTCGAGGACGTGCTCCATCGCGCGCACGAGCTCGCCGCGCGGCGAGAGCTCCTCGGCGGGGAGACATCCGGCGAGCGAGATCACGCCGGGATGACTCGCGGCGCGACGCTGTAGTTTTTCGATCCTCAGGTCCATAGGTCCCGGACCCACACGCAGCAAGCAGCGTGCCCATGCGCACTCCCGCCGTCCGAGCAGCGCGGGGCCTCGGGGAGTGCGGCTGCGCTCGTACGGGCGACGCCGCACGAGCGGGTGGCCGCGGTGCACGTGTGATGTCGAGCGATCGTCGTCGATCTCGATCGTCGCGGGAGTTTCGATGCAGCGTGCGTGCCCAGAAGGTGCTGATCGTGTGTCTGCGCGCTGCGCGCCAGCACGGTGTGTCGCGATCGCGCGTGCGAGCGACGCAAGATCGCGTCACGTCGTGAGCTGACGAGCTGATCGAGGTTGGTACGCCGCCTGCTCTATCCCCCGTCACCTCTCAAAGGAGAAACTCAATGCGAAGCCTCACCCTCCTCAGCGTCACGTTTGCGGCAGCCCTGTGCGGGACCGCGTACGCGCAGCCCGACCCGAGCGTCCCGAATGACGGTGACGATCAGCAGGACGGCGCGCCCGCTACCGCCGATGACACCAAGACTGCACCCGCGAATGACGGCGATCTTCCGCCCGTCAAGTCGGACAACGATCCCCAGCCCGAAGTGGCCACCCCCGGCGTCCCCGCCGGCGGCTTCGTCGAGCAGGCCGGCGTCGGTGGCACGGTCGGCTACGGCCGCGCCGGCGTCGTCGAGCTCGGTGGTTCGGCCGGCTTCGCCTCGGGCGGCGGCATGACCCAGGTCAATGTCGCGCCGTCGATCGGCTGGTTCGTCGCGGACAACCTCGAGCTCACGGGCATCCTCGACGTGGCGCACGCCAGCACGGACGCTGGTGACGGCACGCTCGTCAGCGCCCTCGCCGAGCCGTCGTACCACCTCCCGTTCAACCGTACGATGTTCGGCTTCTTCGGCATCGGCGTCGGCGGCTCGTACGTGAAGGGCCCCGGCCTGGCGTTTGCCATGGCGCCGCGCCTCGGTGCGAACTTCCTCATCGGTCGCTCGGGCATCCTGACCCCGTCGCTGTCGTGGCAGTACAACACGCACGACTCGATGGACACCGGCAACGGCACGCTCCTCCAGGTGTCGAGCTCGGTCCGCGCGAACGTCGGTTACACCGTGATGTGGTGACGTGATCCGTCTCGCCCGACGAGATTGATCGCGCGTCGCGGCCAGATGGCGTTGTGCCATCTGGCCGCGTTCTCTCGTTTTCAGTTCACGACTAGCTGTTCAACCCTTCGACAGGAACAGAGGAAAAAATCATGGGTACTCTCAGCAACGAATTCCCCGACACGTCGTTCTCTTCGGACAACGGCACGACGGCCACCGCCGGCGAGCTGAAGGAGAAGATCAGCTCGCGCGTGCAGTCGATGCTCGACGGCGCGTCGGAGAAGCTCTCTGGCGCGAAGGCGCGCGTCTCCTCGGCCGCCTCGACCGCGCGTACGACCGCGGGCGAGAAGGTCGAGTCGGTCGGTGACATCATGCACCGCCACCCGATCGCGACGATCGCGATCGGCCTGGGCGTGGGCTACATCATCGGCCGCCTCATGGCGCGTAGCTGAGGCCTGGCGCCGTGAAGGTCGAGACCAGCAAGGTCACTGCCGCCGAGGTGTTGTCGCTCGTCGACGACCTCATCGGTGACAACCCGTGGGTCCGGCTCGGCGCCAGCGCCGCGGTGGGCGTGGCGGCGGGCCTGTTCGGCCGCAGCCTCGTCCGCAGCGGCTTCCGGTTCGCGCTCGCGGCGGGAGCCAGGCGCCTCGTGCGCGTGGCCTTCGACGCAGCGTTCGAAGCCGGGCACCGTGATGGTGCCCGGCTCGCCGGCGCTGGCGTCCAGCGGACGGCCCCGGCCTACGCGGCCGACCGGTACTGACCGGGCGGCCACAGGGCGCTGTTCGCGCCGTAGTAGTTGTGCAGGGCCCACGCGACCGCGGTCGCGGGTGCGGCCTCGCGCAGCAGGCGACGGTCGCAGAAGAACTCGAGCTCCTCGATGGCGAGCTCGTCCGTCGGGTCGACCATCGCGATGCGAAGATCGCCGTCGGCCTCGACGCCGATCGGCACCACGCGGTGCTCGATCGCGACGTCCGCGGGGACGAGCGCGAGGACGTCGTGCGGGATGTGCGTCATGCGATCGAGATCGCAACGCGGCACCTTGGCGACGGCCTCGATGTGGCTGATCACGTGCTGCTCCTCGACGAGGTTCCACAGCAGCAGGAGCTCGAGCCAGGTGAACTCGGTATCGGTGGCCGCGTGCTCGAGCGTGTACTTCATCTGATCGGCGGTCACGAGACGGTGGTTGACGAGAATCGATTGCAACTGCGATGAAGGCATGGACGTCAGCGCGTGGGAGCGCTCCTCGGGGGTTGGGGGGATGGGCTGGTCAGGCGACGAGCCCGGAGGGTCGGACAGCGCGTACCGACGGCACGCGATGCCTCGGGGAGAGGCGCACGCGTATGCGTGGCCTCGACATGCGTCAGCACCTCGGAGAATTCCGAGGCGCTGGCGAAACGTTCGGCGGGCTCCTTGGCCATGGCATGCTCGATCACCTCCTCGAGCTGGCGCGGGAGCTCGAGCTGCGGGAAGCGCAGCGACGGCGGCACCACCGGATCGAGGACGTGACGCGCGAAGATGTCCATCGGCTTGCCGCCGCCGAAAGGCGTCGTGCCGGTGAGCATCTCGTGGAGGATCACGCCGGCGGCGTAGATGTCCGACGCGGGGCCCGGCGTTCCCCCGAGGATGACCTCGGGCGCCATGTACTCGGGCGTGCCGGCGATGTGCGCTTCCGTGCGCGACTCGTCGACGTCGTCGTCGAATGGCAGGATGACGCGCGCGAGCCCGAAGTCGACGAGCTTGATGTGCTCGCCATCCTCGCTCTCGGTGACCAGGACGTTTTCGGTCTTCACGTCGGAGTGGACGATGCCGTGCGCGTGCGCGCAGGCGAGCGCACCCAGGATCTGCTGAGTGATCGCGATCGCGCGGTCGATGGCCAGCGCACCCTCGTCGACGATCTGGCGCAAGGTGCGACCCGAGACGTACTCCATGACGATGAACGGCGTGCCGTCCACGTCTTCGCCGTGGTCGAGCACGTGCACCGTGTGCGGATGGTCGAGGCGCGCGGCAGCGTCGGCCTCGACGCGAAAACGCGCGACGGTGCGCGCGTCTCGCGCGAGCGCGCGGTGGAGGAACTTGATGGCTACCGCGCGCGGCGGCTGGAGCTGCTGTGCTCGGTAGACCACGCCCATCCCACCTGCGCCCAGCTCCTCGCCGAGGGCGTACTTGCCGGCGACGAGGTTGCGCAGAACAGATTTGGCGCGGATGGCGGGCATTGGGCCGTTGATGAGCACGCGGCGTACCAGCGCCGATCGTTGCTCGACGAGGGGATCAGGACACCAGCTCCGCGCGCATCCGCACCATGGGCGGCCGCGCGAGCACGACAGGCTGCGCAGGAAGCTGATCGAGGCGAGCGGCGTTCCGCAGGAGGGAAACCCCACGGTGGTTGCGCAAGATCTCGGTGAGGAGCTGCGTGCCGAGCGACGTGTGAGCGAGCGCACCGAGGCTCTTGCACACCGTCGACGGCCACACGTCGGCGTGCGCCGTACGCAGCGCCCACGCCTGGACGCCGTCGAGGCCGATCATCGACTGGAACGCTTCGCGGCAGTGCGGCGCGAGCGCGGCGCGCAGCGCCCACGCTTCGGGCGCGTCCATGCCGCCGATCGAATCCGCGACGGGACGCGGTGCGCGATCGAGATACTTCTCGCGCCAGCGCCACGCGCGCGACGAGTCGTCGCCCTTCAGGCTCGCGATGGTGTCGGCGGGCGCGAGGCCGAACGTCAGCTGACGGATGCGCCAGGCAACGTCGTCGGTGCAGCCATTCACCATGCGCGCACCGGCGCGCGCGGCGCCATACGTCGTCGGTCCCTCGGCGGGACACGTGGCGAGCCAGCGCCGGCGCTCCGTGTCGGCGCGCGCCGACTGGACGTTGGTGAGCGACGCGCACACCGCGTCGGCGCAGAGCTCGCGCAGCGTGTCGCGCAGGAACCACGCGTCGGGATCGTCGAGGCCGTTGAGCGACGACGCTACAGCCTCGGGCACCACGGTGGCGAGGGCGCGGCGCCAGCGATATGCCTCGGGCGTGGCGAGGCCGTTGAGCGACTTGGCGACCGCGTGCGGCGCCTGCTCGGCGAGCTCCTGGCGCAGCCGCCACGCCTCGAGATCGTCGAGGCCGACCAGGCCGTGGGCGACGACCACCGGCGCGTGCTCCGCGAGCGCGCGGCGGCGGACATGGATGTCGGGGTGACTGCATCCGCCGAGGATGTAGGCGGCCAGCGCAGGCTCGCGCACGGCGCGATGATCGATCCAGGCGAGGAGCGCCTCGCGCGCCTCGGCCGGCGTGCTGGGCGCGGGCAGCGGCGCGGCGGGACGCGGCAAGCGGCGACGTCCCTCGGCCAGGCCGGCGGCGACGCCTTGCGCGTGGGCGGTGTAGATCGCCGCGGTGAGCGCGTCGACCACCTCGGAGAGATCGGCGTCGTCGTTCTCGACGACGAGCCAGACGTCCGGGTTCTGATCGGCGAGCTCGCGATGCGCGCGGTGCATCTTCACCTGCAGGCCGCCGCCGGCGAGGTTCTTGCGCGATCCGGGCTTGTCGCTGGGCGAGATCAGCTTCGACACGCGGCGACGGGCGCGCGCGACATCGGGCGGAACGTCGACGAGGATCGCGAGATCGGGCGACAGACGCGCCTCGAACGGCGCCGCGATCGAGCGCACGATCTCGGGGGCGATGCCGCGGCCGGCGATGGCCAGGAGCTGCGCCGAGTAGAGATAGCGATCCGAGATCACGATGTCCGAGTGCGGCAGCGCCGGCAGCACGACCTCCTCGAGCGACTGCGCATCGCGGGCCAGGTAGAGCAGCAGCTCGGAGAGCGGCGACAGCATCAGGTTGCGCGCGTCGCGGCCGAGCTCGCGGATGGCCTGCGCCGACGACGACGTGAACGTGCCGTCCTCGCGGACGTGCGTGACCGAGAGCCCGCTCTTGCGGAGGCGGTTCGCGACCTTGTTCGAGATCGTCGTCTTGCCGCTGCCGTCGATACCTTCGAACACGATGAACATGGGGGAAGTCCTCGAGGAGGAAGAAGGGGGTGGAACTAGAGCTGTTCGAGCTCGACCACGCCGCGCACGGGCGCGGGCAGCTGGTCGAGCTGGTGCTGGAGCGTCGCGCGCGTGAGGAGCGGCGGCGCCTGGACGACGAACATGAACTCGCGCCGGATGAACTTGGTCTGCTCGCCGATGATCGAGCAGCCGGTGCGCTGGATGACGGTGCGATAGCTGCGGACGGCGTCGTAGATCGCGTCCTCGCTCACGCCGGAGACGCGGACGATGCCCGCGGTCTGGCGATCGAGGGAGAACACCACGATCCAGCCGATCACCGTCGCCGGCACCGCGACCACGAACAGGCCGAGGCCGCAGCACAAGCCGACCACGGTGACGAGGATGACGCGCCCGGTGTCCTTGGCCTGACCGGTGTCGGTGCGGAAGCGGAGCAGCCCGCCGATGCCGAAGATGACGAACGCCATCGCCGGCTGCACCTTCACGATGAGCGCCACCATGGCGGCGACCATCGCGTAGAGGATGATCGCCTTGGGCTGCTCGAAGTGCTCGAGCGTCGAGACGCGGCGCCGCGTCGCGGGGTGGTACGCGATCACCGCCCCGAGCGCGAGCGCGATGAGGAGCACGACCACCATGTCGAGCAAGAGCCACCCGTGGCTGAAGTCGCGCAACCCGTCCAGGAGGAGGGTCTGGTCGATCCCGAGGCCCTGGCCGGCAGCGTCGGCGGGGTTCATACCGGCCCCAGCTCCAGGTTGCCGACGTCCTCGGAGAGGTAGGGCTGCGACTGGAAGGTCCGCTCGAGGAGACCGGCCATCCGGCGGCGGAGGAGCGCGAGCGACACCACGCACGTGATGGCGCACGCCGCCGCGTAGCCGAGGCCGAGCGCCTGCGAGTCACCGCCGATGGCGAAGGTGAGCAGGCCGTTGGCGACGAGCTGCGCCGACGCCGTGAGCAGCGCTTCGCGCCGGAAGTCGAAGTAGTAGAGGAGGAGCGTGGTCGAGACCGCCACCACCTGAAGGCCGGCACCGAGGAGCAGCCAGGCCAGGGTGATGTCGTGGTTCGCCGGCAGGCGGAGCGCGCCGACGATCGCCGGCGCCGACATGATGGCGATGAGCGTCACGCCGGCCTGCACCGCCGAGGTGCCGCGCAGCGTCTCGTTCACCTCGGTGCGCAGGTCGCGCACCAGGCGCTCGAGCTCGGGGAGCGAGGCGCCGGCGTGGAGCGCGGCGTAGTACGCGCGGAAGCGGCGGTGGAAGACGGTCTCGATGTTGACGAAGAGGAAGGCGGCGGCCGGCACGACGGTGAGCCACGCGATGGCGGCGCACGCGGCGTAGATCGGCGCGCCCTCGGCGCCGGTGACGTAGAGGATGACCTTGTCGACCCAGAGGCCGGCGTGGAAGCAGAACGCGGCGGCGGCGAGCATCCAGTACTCGCTGAACGCGTTGCCGAGGTTCGCAGCCTCGTCTTCCTCGTCGGGGAGCGCGCGCATCGTGCCGTGGAGGAGGAGCCCCAGCGTCACGAGCTGACCGACGCCATAGCCGTAGAGGTAGCCGGTCGCCCCGAAGAGCTCGAGCTGCGGCAGGGTATAGGCGGCGACCACGCTGAGCGGCGCACCGGCGGCGAACGCGCGCACGATGATGCCCGGCGAGGAGAGGCCGCCGGCGGCCGAGAGCAGGAGCCACTGGGCGGCGACGATCGCGGCCAGCATGGTGCCGGGCACGGCGAGCTCGCGCGGGAAGCCCGCCAGCTTCATCGCGATCGCGCCGATCACCATGAAGCCGAGGAGGCACACGCTCACGACGGTGCGTAGCGGTGCCGCGATCTGGTCGCGCCGTTTCTCGTAGACACGGTCGGCCGCGAAGCGCGACAGCACGATGTCGATCGGCGCGGAGAGGACGATCACCGTCGCGTACACGACGGTGATCACCTGCTCGACCTGCATCACCTGCAGCGAGAGGCTCTGCGCCGCACCGATGCGGACCAGCACGAGGACCAACGTCGTGAGGAGCCATGGACCGGAGGTCACCGCGACGCCGGTGATGAACGCGCCGAGCGAACCGCTCAGCGAGTCCCGATCCATCATCTTCTCGAGTCGCCAGCCGATGCCCGCCATGTCAGGCCGCCACGCTGGAGTAGAGGTTCTCGTAGCTCGCGACCACCTGGTGCAGCTGGTAGCGGGCGTTCACCCGAGCCAGCGCCGCGCGCCCCATGTTCGCTCGCAGGGCGGGATCGCGCGCGAGCGCGATGAGGGCCGCGGCGGTGGCCGGAGGATTCGCGACGCGGGTGACGATGCCCGACGGCCCGAGGGCGCGGTCGGTGTCGCCACCCTCGACGAGCTCGCGGCATGCGCCGACATCGGTGGCGATGACGGGCACGCCGTGGGCGTAGGCCTCGAGCATCACCAGCGGCTGGCCTTCGCTCAGGCTGGTGAGGAGGACGACGTCGAAGGTCGGGTACATCTCGGACACGTTCTTCGGGCCGAGGAACTTGATGGTCTCGCCGAGGTTCAAGCTGTCGACGAGCGCAAAGCAGCGCTTGGCGTAGCTGGGATCCTCGTCCTGCGGACCGACGATCTGGACGTCGAGGTCGACGTGGTTGCGCGCGATCCCGACCGCACGGATGAGCGTGATGACGTCCTTGATGGGGACGACGCGGCCCACGAAGCCGACCCGCAGCGTGGGCTTGCCGGTGGCTGGCACCGGCGCGCACTCGCGCGGCTCCGGCGGGGGCTCGGCCGGCGCACCGGCGCGAGCGACGCCATTGGGGACGACCATGATCTTGTGCGCCGACGCGCCGTCGGCGAGCTGCTTGGCGCGATTGGCCTCGGACAGCGTCACCAGCTTCGAGGCGCGGTGATAGGCGATGCGCGACAGCATGCGGAAGTAGTGCGACCAGAAGCGGCGCAGCGGCGACGGACGCGGGGCGCGGCCGCCATGCTCGTTGTCGATGTCCTTGATCCAGCGCGCGCGCGACAGCTCCATCTCGCGCTCGCGCGCATAGAGGCCGTGCTCGGTGACCACCAGCGGGCGGCCGGTGCGCACGCTCTGGACCGCGCCGATGAGGCCGGCGTACCCGGTCGACACCGCGTGATAGATGCCCGCGTCGGGGCACGGCGCGGCGAGCAAGCGCAAGAGCGGGATGTGCATCGCGCGGAAGTGCCAGAAGAAGTCCATGAACGGACCCTGCGGGCTGACACGCTCGTAGAGCTCGTTGCGGAGGAGCTCGAACGTCGCGTCGCCGTGCAGGAACTCGTTCATGCTGAGATCGCCCGACGCGAGGTCGGTGAGCATCTCGTCGTCGACGACGTCGTCGACGTGCATGCGGCGGATCGCCCGCAGCATCCGCGACGGCGCCTTGTTGCGCGCGACGCGCGGCGCGTCGATGCGACGCCCGGGCTTCTGCGGGCCGGTCGGGACCGCACCCCGGCAATGCACCTCGGCCAGCGTCGACACGTTGGAGGGGATCGTGTAACGCGGCTTCTCGTAGGCGCCGGGGTGCGGTCCGATGTGGAGGAGCGCGAAGCGGCGGTCGGGGTATGCGGCGAGGATCTGGTGGACCCAGGTCGACACGCCGCCGGCGACGTACGGATACGTGCCTTCGAGGATCAGCGCGACGTCGGCGCCGGGTTGGGTGGGTGAAGTCTTCACGGCAGGCTCCCGAGTGCAAGTGCGGGTCTCATCGACTCACGCCACACACGATTCAAAGCTGGTGCCAGCCACTGCGCGATGAGACGCAGATCGATGAGGTTGGCGGCGCGGAGTGACGTGGCGGGCACGCCACGGAGGGCGATGACGCCCACCACGAGGCCGGTGTCGTCGTCGACGATCGGCGCGGCGACATCGCTGTCGGTCTCGCCGGCGCCCGACGCGGCTGGCGCGACCGCACGCGCCACGATGGCGTCGCGCACGGTGTGATCGCCGCCGATGTCGCGGAGCATCTCGGAGTCGGGCAGCGAGCCGCGCGACGCGACCAGGCGCAGGCGGTTGCCGTCGCGGAGCTGCACCGATCCGGCGGTCGCACCGACGCGGATCTGACACAGCTCGAGCGCGGCGCGCGCGGCCTCCATCGGGTCGCCGCGCTCCATGCGTCCGGCGAGGTCACGCCAGACGCTGAGCGACACGTCGAGCCGATCGTGGCGGCTGCGCAGGTAGGCCAGGCTTTCGTGGAGCGCGGTGACCGCCTCCTCGGCCTGGCGGTGAGCGCCCGTGGCCTCGTGGAGCTGGTCGATGACGCGGCGCATGCGCGCCTCGCGCGCCATCGCGATCCACGCGACCAGCGTGGCCGTGCCGAGCGCGAGCAGGTCCGCGGTGAACCGCGACCTCATCGTGATGCCGGCGATGCCGCTGCCGTTGACGAGGCCGGTGAGTGCGAGCGCACCGAGCACGAGGGCGAGCGACACGAACAACCCACGCGTGCCGTAGCGCGCAGAGAGGATGATCACCGGGAGCCACGCGGGGTGGAGGGCGATCGTGGGAAGCCACACGTCGCCGCCCGGGGCGGCGACGGCGACGCCGACGGCGGTGATCAGGGCCGCGACGGCGGCCTCGACGAGGATGGCGCGATCAGAGATCAACATGGAGGGTCACCGATCCAGCGTGACGGCGGCCCGAAAGGCCGGTGCCGCTCTCGCTTGCAACGTCGTAGTCGAGGGTGAAGCGACTCGAGGAGGTCGCCGAGAGGAGCGCCGAGCCGCCGGCGCGCCAGATGCGCACCTGACGGCCCCAGTCGTAGCCGAGGCCACCGCGCAGCTCGGTGCCGAGGCGACCGCCGCGATCGAGCACGTGGCGGAGGATTCCGCTCGCCTCGTCGATCGAGCTGCGCTCGATGAGGAACAGCTGCTGGCCGAACGGATTGTCCGACCACATCTCGTAGTGACGGAGCGAGAGCACCGCCGAGGACGACATCGCGCGCGGCGCGAGCATCTCCTCGTCGAAGATCTCGGCGCGCGACACGCGGTCGGGCTTGCGCCAGGCGACCACGTCGAGGCCGCCGAACGCGAAGAGCTGGTCGGCGTCCATCGTGTCGAGACCCTCGGCGGTGAGCGAGAGCCGGCGCGCCTGGCCGCCGCCGCTCAGGAGGATGCGGTGCGACTTGGGTGCGGCGTAGACCTGGAGCCCGGCGGCGTCGTAGCGCCCACCGTTCCGGATCGTGCTCGCCGACTCGCGCCACGGCAGATCGAGGTCGGCGCGCAGGTGGAGCTGCAGCTGATGGCGCGGGCTGGTGCGCAGGAAGGCGCTGCCGCCGAGGGCGCCTTCGGAGCCGTCGTCGAGCTGCTGGGCAGTGACGCCGGCTCCGACGAGACCGCCGTGCTTGCCGTCGACGACCGCGGCGGCGGTGGCCGACGTCATCGTGCCCTGGGTCATCACCACCGACGGTCCGCCGGTGGTGGTCTCGCGCGTTCCGGAGAGCGCGACGCGCGTGCGGCGCATGAGCGGGATGCTCGCGCCGAGCGTGAAGCCGTCGATCGCGCCCGATGGATCGTCGCGGTGGACGACGCCGCCGGCGATCTCCGGCGCGAGCCGGCGCTCGAGGCGGCCGATCTCGTCGCCAAGGTCGTCGACGCCGAGGCGATGCGCCTCGCGGTACTGGTCGAGCGCCTCGGGATAGCGCAGCGAGCGCTCGAGCGAGCGCGCGTACTCCTCGGTGCGGCGCGGGTGATCGGTCCACTCCTGGGCGAGCACCGAGCGCACGACCGTGGACTCGTCGACCTTGCCGCGCGCGTCGAGGACCCAGGCCAGCATCTCGCGGCCGCGCTGGTGGTCGGGCCGATCGCGGAGGAAGAGGCGAAGCTCACGCTCGGCGTCGCCCCAGCGCTTGTTGAGCGCGTACGTCTCGATCCGAAGGAGCGTCACCTCGAGGCGCGCGTCGACGGTCTGGCTCTTCGCGAGCTCGACATCGTAGAGCGCGATGGCGCCGCCGACGTCGCCGCGCAGCGCGTGGATGCGTGCAAGCCACAGCACGTGACGGCGATCGCTCGGCGCATCTCCGATCTCGGCCTTCGCCTTGTCGAGCTCGGCGTTGGCCTCGGGGGTGCGGCCGAGCACGATGAGCGCTTCACCACGGAGGTAGTGCAACTCGGGATCTGGCAGGCCCGGAGACAGGGCATCGACGCGTCCCAGCATGTCGACGGCGTGCGTGAAGCGGCCCATCGCATGGGCGATGCGGCCGCACTCGCGCATGGCGCGGGTGTCGTACGGGTCGATCTGGAGGAGGCGCCAGAAGAAGTGCCAGGCGCGAGGGAAGTCGCCCTTGGCCAGCGCGTCGTGCGCCTCCCAGTCCAGGAGCGACTGGTAGCCGTCGTATTCGGGATCGGCGACGTCGACGGTGACCTCGGTCGACGATCCGATCGCCTCCTCGGCATTCGCGGGTGAACTGACGATCTGAAAGGCGAATGCGGCCAGAAAGGGCGCCATTCGCGTTCGACCGAAGCTGGAGCGACGACGGTGAGCGGTCATCGCGATCTCGCATTGCACGTCTCGAACCAGCTGCGCGTTTCGGCTTACGATCCGTACGCGTGGCAAAAGCGCTCGGCGAGGCGCTGGAGCACACCGGAGCACAGGTCGCTGAAATCATACGTGGACCCGTCGACGGTGAGCCTTTAGTTTCACGCCTCGATGAATCACAAGACCTCCCTTGGGATCAGCCTCGCTCTTGCACTCACGGCCTGCCACGGAATGATCACGGACGATGACGATGAGCTCGGCGCGGGCACGGATGGCGACAGCGTTACAGGTGGTGGAAGCAACGATGACACGACGAGCGGAAACGCCCCGATGGTGTCATTCGACATGGATGAATCCGATGCTGTCATTGCCAATCCCGAGCGCGGCTACTACGTCGGCTACGATCTGACGCAGCCGGCGCGCGCAGCGAGCGTTCGCGCCTCGGGCCGGACGCTGGCGATCTCGGTGGTGGGTCTCGACGCCTATCGCACGCGTCCCATCGACGCCGCGTTCCTGGCGTCGCTCGACGCCGGCTTCAACGCGGCCCGCGCCAACGGCTTCAAGATCATCCTGCGCTTCAACTACAACTCCTCCTTCAGCGACGACGCGTCGAAGAGCGTCATCCTCGGCCACATCGATCAGCTCGAGCCGCTCCTGCGGGAGCACGCCGACGTGATCGCGGTGATGCAGGCCGGCTTCATCGGCGCCTGGGGCGAGTGGCACGCGTCGACCAACGGTCTCGACAACCCGAGCGACCGCGCCGCCATCATCAATGCGATCCTCGCGGCGCTGCCGCCCTCGCGCAACCTCCAGCTCCGTCGCCCGACCTTCAAGGACACGTTCGTGCCGGGCGGGCCGCTCGACGCGAGCGAGGCGTGGGACGGCTCCGACCGAGCCCGCCTCGGCCACCACAACGATTGCTTCCTCGCCAGCTCGAGCGACTACGGCACGTACTCGTCCCCGATCGACACGTGGAAGCAGTACGTCGCCGACGACGGTCGCTACGTCGCCAACGGCGGCGAGACGTGCGCCGTCTATCCCGCGCTCACCAACTGCAGCGCCGCCAAGGCCGAGATGGAGCGTCTTCACTGGTCGTATCTCAACCAGGAGTACAACCAGGACGTCCTCGCGGTCTGGGACACGCAGGGCTGTGCGCAGGAGATCGACGATCGCCTGGGCTATCGCTTCTCCGTGACGCGCGTCGGGCACACCGAGCGCGTCGCGCCCGGTGGCATCCTCGAGCTCGAGCTCGAGGTGATGAACCGCGGCTATGCGTCGCCGTACAACGAGCGCCCCGTCGAGCTCGTGCTCGACGACGGCACGACGCGCCGTGTGGCGCGCCTTGCTGCGGATGCACGTACCTGGGCGTCTGGTGTGAAGACGACGCTCACCGTGCGGTTGCGCATCCCCGCGGATGTCGTGGCAGGGCCGCACACGCTGTCGCTACGGTTGCCCGACGCCGAACCGTCGCTCGCGGATGATCCGCGTTATGCGATCCAGCTCGCAAATGACGGGGTGTGGCGCGGCGTGACGGGAGACAACGTCATCATCGACGCGCTGACCATCGATGCGGAGGCTCCGGGCCCGCGGGATCCAAGTGCGAATGAGCTCGTCGAGTTGCGCTGAGAACCGTCCGCGGCACGCGGCGTGCAACCGCCGTGTGACATGCAGACGCCCTCGTTGTTGCACAGTGATGATCGCAAGCTCGAACAGCGAGAGCGCAAATTCCTTCCCGAGACCGACGCGGCGCGCAGCTTCTGGAAGATCGCGTCGCAGCACCTTCGTCCCGAGCACGGTCCCGGCGCGGTCTCGTATTCGCGCACCACGTACTTCGACACGCCGGACCTTGCTTACTATCGATCGTGCGGTGGTCCGGTCCTCCGTCGCGTGCGGGTTCGTGAGTACGCCGTTGCATCGGATCCGGAGGGACCCCCGCGTCGCCTCGAGCACTGCTACCTCGAGCTCAAGCAATCCAATGCGAGCATGCGGTCGAAGGTTCGCCTTCGCCTGCAGCCGGATGAGGTCGCGCGTGAGCTCGCGTCGCTCACCGATTCGTCGCTCACGCCGTGCGTGACCACGTGGTATCGGCGGCGCGCGCTCGTCGGTGACGACGGGCTACGCGTCACGCTCGACGACATGTTGCTGCTGTGCCGGCCGCTGCCGGTGGGCAGCCCGTTCACGCGGTTCTCCGACGAGGACGTGCTCATGGCCGGGCCGCCGCTCGTGCTCGAGTGCAAGAGCTCGGACGCGCCGCCGGCGTGGCTGGTCGACGCCCTCGCCGGGATGCGCGAGGAGCTCGGCTTCTCGAAGTTCGTGCTCGGGATGAACGCCGTGGTCACCACCACGTTCACGTCGTCGAGCACCATCGAGCCCTATGCGGCGGTGCGGTGAAAGGAGAAATGCAGTCATGTACTGGCTCGCCATCGCCCTCCTCCCCGCCTTCGCCTTCGCCGCGCGTCCCGGCGTGTCCACCAGCCGTCGCGTGCTCGCCAGCGCGCTCGTGCTCGTGGTCCCGTTCGCCGGCATCGTGCTCGCCATGATGGTCCGCCGCACCCGCGGTGGCGCCATCGAGCTCGAACCCGACTACGAGGTCCCCCGGCAGCGCCTCAGCTCGACCGACGCCACGCGTCTGGCCGAGGAGCCGCCGGTCGTCGATCGCTTGATGTGCGGAGATCCCGGTGAGCGCCTCGCCGCGCTCGTCGCGCTCTCCAGCGCGGCCGACGCCGACGCCGTCGCCGTCCTCCGCTGGACCGTCGAGCACGGTTCGCCCGACGTCGTGCTCGACGCGGCGCTCACGCTCGAAGAGATCGAGCTGCGCTGCGAGGCGCGCCTCGCCACGGCCATGGCCGCGTTCACGGCGGCACCGGTCCCCGATGCGACACTCGCGCTCGATGTGGCGCACGCCGCCGAGGCGCTCGTGCTCAACCGCCTGGCCGATGCCGCGATGACGCCGCGCCTGGTGGCGGCCGCGCGCGACGCGTATGCCCGCGCGCTCGCCTGGGCGCCCGAGCACGCCACGCAGATCAAGCGCGATCTCGCGCGCCTCGAGCTCGCCGCGGGCACCCGCACCCAGACCGTGCTCACGCTCGCGCCGGCGCAGCCCGTTGCGCAACGCGTGAGTGGCGAGATCGAGGTCGCGCGCAAGCCGAGCCTGCCTCGTCGCGTCAGCCAGGCGTTCGACGTGCGCGAGGTCGCAGCTGCGGCTCTGATGAGCTGAGCACTTC
>DATLEB010000195.1:0-112855 GCA_035525615.1 Kofleriaceae bacterium
CGCCGAAGAACGGCTCGCCCGAGTGCGTGCCCTTGAGCTTGTCCCACGACGACGCGAGGTGGACGAACGGGCTGGTCCACAGGCGCGGCCAGAGGAGGATCGCGGTGATGATCGCGACGGCGGGGATGACGGCGAGGCCCCAGCCGATCACCTTGTACCCGGCGCGAACGGGCGCCCGCACGAGGATGGTCGCGCCCATCGCCGCCGCCATGAGCACGTTGACGTAGCGGACCATGAGCGCGACCCCGAGGACGACGCCGCACACCACGAGGCGCGGCGCGACGGCGCGGAACGTCGTGGGCTCGCCGCGCTCGTCGGAATCCCACACGCGCAGCGAGGTCCACCAGCCCAGCGCCCAGACCAGCGCGGTCGGCGCCTCGTGCCCGATGATCTGGCCGTGCGCGACGAGGTGCGGAGTGAGCGCGGCCACGACGCCGGCGGCGACGCCGGTCGCGACCCGATCGAGGCGCGCGCCGATCGCGACCAGCGTCGCGCACGCGAAGGCCATGACAAGCGCGGACATGGCGCGCGCACCGCCGAAGCCGTCGTGCCACAGGCCGCCCAGCCCGGCGAGATACTTCGAGACCGGCGGATGTTCGTAGTTCCAGATCCACGCCCCGTCGGAGAGGTCGCCGCGCACGAGGTTCTGGACGTAGTCGCGGCCCGACGACCAGTAGGTGTCCTCATCCCACGTCTGCCCGGCGGCGCCGAGATCGAGGAGCCGCACGACGAGCGCGAGCACGAAGACCGCGCCCACGCCGAGCAGCACGGCGCCGGGCACGGCCGCGATGCGCGCGCGCAGCGTGAAGAGGAGCGCGCCCGCGAGGGCGAGCACCACCACCCACGCCGCGGCGGCGTCAGCGCGCGCCGTGCCGGGGTGCTCGAAGCGCGCGCGCTCCGGCGGATCGGGCGAGAGCGAGCTGGCCGGGATGAACTCCAGGTCGCCGCGGCGCCCCGGCGGATGCCAGAGGAGGATCGTCCCCGGCGGACCGGCCACGCGAATGGGCGCGACGCCCGCATCGAGGAGCACGCGCGCCGGCACGCGCTTGTCGTTGGGGACGACGCGCGTGGCGCCGACCTGCAGCACCGCGAGCTGGCCGCGCGGCGCGTGCACGTAGAATTGATACGGGCCACCGCGCGGCAGGTGCACGCTGCCGCTGTACGCGCGCGAGCCCGACGGATCGCCGGCCGCGAACGGCGCGGGCGCGAGTCGCTCGAGCGGCCGCGGCGAGCACGACGCGCGCATGCCGAGCGCGAGCGCGATCACGACCAGCGCCACGGCCCACGGCGCCCCCGCGCGCGCGATCGCCGCGCGCTTCACCGGGAAAGCCCCGGACACTGCATCGCGCGGTCCTGCTTGACGAGAAACGTGTAGTACTCGCCCTGCTCGAGCATCCCCGGGACGTGCAGCACGACCCGTTCGAACCCCTGCGCGAGCCAGTAGCTGGCGCAGTGGCTGAGCGGCGCCACGCCGGGGACGTTCCGGAGCTGGTAGCAGTGCATGACGATCGTCGGCTTGTAGTCGGCGAGCAGCGGATCGGGTCCCCACTTGTTGTGACCGGCGCGATCGCGGCCGCGCGGCACCTCGTGCGCGATGCGCGACGACACCAGCCCGAACACGTCGATGCCGCGCAGGCGCGCCTCCCACGGCATGGCGCCGACGCCGCCGTAGATCGCGAAGTCGTCGGGTTTCACGCACGCGCGCAGCTTCTTGCCGATGAGCGCGCGGTCGTGCGCGTACACCCGCAGGTACGCCGGCGTGTCGATGCCGTCGTCGTTCTTGAAGTTGCCGAACCTGAGGCTCTTCTTCGTGAGCGCCCACTGGTGCGAGAAGAAGCCGGCGACCAGCGCGCCCGCGACGAAGACGCGCACGTGCTTCGCAAACCCGGCCCCACGCACGTCGAGCACGCGGGCGAGGTTGTCGGCGCCGAGCACGACGAGGATCGCCGCGAGCACGAAGAGCGGCATGATGAAGCGGTGTAGCCCCATGAAGTCGCCGCCCACGCCGACGACGTAGTAGAGGTAGACGCCAGTCACGAGCGCCGCGAGCGTCGTGAACGCGAAGCGCACGCTCTTCGGCGGCGCGACGAGCCCGAGCAGCGCCAGCGGCGAGACCCACACCAGCGCGGTCTGCTGGAACCAGCGGCCGACGTAGTGCCAGCCGTGGTGCTTCATCTTGGCGTCGTACGCCGCGCTGCCGCGCCAGCTCGGCGGATCCGTCGCCTTCACGTAGTACGTGTTCGGGAACGGATAGCCGTAGTACCACCAGCGCCACGCGAACCAGGGCGCCCAGATCGCGAGGAAGTACGCGGCGGCGAGGAGCTCGTCCTTCGACGGCTTCCAGCGCTTCTCGACGGCGAGGTTGCGCGCGAGGCGATGCGCGCCGAGCAACGCGACGAGGAGCGGACCCTCGGGGCGCGTCATCGACGCGAGCGCGAAGAAGATGCCGACGCGGCGAAACGCGCGCGGGTGCTCGTCGGCGGCGAGGTACGCGTCGAGCGCGGCGATGACGAGGAAGGTGTAGAGCTGCGTCTCGAGACCGCCCGACGACCAGCACGCGTAGCCCGACGAGCACGCGAGCAGGAGCGCGGGCACGGCTGCGAGCGGATGGCCACGGCCGAGGATGCGCTCGCAGATGCGGAAGCTCATCCACATGCCGCCGAGCCCGAACCCGATGCCGAGCGCGATCGACGCCGGCGCCGCGGGGATGCCGACGAGGATCAGGACGCCGATGAGGAACGTCCACAGGAAGTTGGTGTAGCCCTCGACCGGCGCCAGCCCCGGGTTGAAGTTGAGCTCGCCGTGCTCGGCGAGGTTGCGCGAGAACACGAACGAGATGAAGGCGTCGTCCGTGACGAAGTTGTACTGCAGCGCGTGCCAGACCAGGATCACCGCGGCGATGGCGAGGGGCGCCCAGCGCACCATCTGGCGCTGTCGCGAGAGTGCAGGCTCGGCCGGCGTCGACAACGGCCCGGACCATATCAAAGCCCTCGATATCTGGTAGGTTTCCACGTCGAATGACCGACCGGGAGACCGATCCGGAGACCGATCCGCGACCGATTCCGTTCGGTCAGCTGCTCGCGATCGGCGCGATCACCGGCGCGACGGCCGCGGCGGTCGCCGGCGTGCTCGACGGCCTGTGGACCTGGGGCCGGCTCTCGCAGTTCCTGCCGGGGCTCGGCAGCAAGCTGCGGCTGCTCGTGTACCTCGCGGCGAGCCACGCGCTGATCGGGCTCCTCGCCGGCACGCTGGTCGCGGCGGTGGGAGGGTTCTATCTGCGGGTCACGCGGCTCGGCAACCTGGTGCGCCATGCCGGCGCGGAGCACGCGCGCACGCGCGCACGCGAGCCGCGCGACGCGCTCGTCGGGCTGTCGCTCGTCATCGCGTTCATCCCGGTGATCGCGCTGCTGCTCTACTTCGGCCACGCCGTGCTGCTGAAGCAGCTCGGCACGCGCAAGCACCCCGGGCTCGTGCTCGCCGTCACCATGATCGCGACCCTCGGGCTCGCCGGGCTCGGCGTCATGATCGCCATCGCGCTGGCGCGGCTCGTCGAGAGCGCGCTGCGCGCCATGGCGGTCGGCTCGCTGGCGCCGCCGCTGTCGTCGCCCCTCGCGCCGCCCATCGCTGCGGCCGTGATGGTCGCGATCGGCGGCGCCGTGATCGTCGCGCTGTCGTGGAAGACGCTGCGCCTCCTCAAGCTGCGCCCGTACCTCGTGGTGCTCGTCGCCGTCGCGCTCGCGGCGCCCGCGCACGTGCTCGTCGCGCGCCGCGCCGCCGCGCGCTGGCGCGCCCTGCCCCGCAAGGCCCGCATCGGCGCCGCCTTCGCCGCGCCCGTCGTCGCGTTCTTCGTCGCCGCGCTCGGCGGCGCGAACCCGTCGGTGATCAAGGCCGCCGTCGCCTACTCGGGCGGCGGGGACGGCGTCACGACCGCGCTCAAGCGCACCTTCGACTTCGATCGCGACGGGCACGCCGCGCTCTTCGGCGGCGACGACTGCGACGACTTCGATCGCGAGATTCACCCCGGCGCCTCGGACATCCCCGACGACGGCATCGACCAGAACTGCGTCGCCGGCGACGCGCGCCTGGCCCGCACCGTCGACGACGTCGGCTTCGTCGCGGTGCCGCCCGCCGTCCCGCCCGACTGGAACGTCATCCTCGTCACCATCGACACGCTCCGCGCCGATCACGTCGGTGCCTACGGCTACAAGCGCCCGACCACGCCCGTGCTCGACGCCATCGCCGCCGAGGGCGCCGTCTTCGAGGCGGCGTGGGCCCATGCGCCGTCGACGCGCTACTCGATGCCGGCTCTCCTCACCGGGCGCCTGCCGCTCGACGTCTTCTACGACACGAGCCATCCCAGCTGGCCCGGGCTCCTCGAGAAGGCGACCACGCTCGCCGAGGTGCTGAAGCCGCGTGGCTTCGTGACCGGCGCGATCACCAACTACTGGTACTTCGAGCGCAGCCGCCGCATGAACCAGGGCTTCGACAGCTACGACAACGAGAACGCGCGGCTCCACCAGGGCTCCGATCCGGCGCACACCAAGGGCACGTCGTCGGCGCAGCAGACCGACAAGGCGCTGGCCTTCGTCGCCAGCCACGCCGCGCAGCGCTTCTTCCTCTGGGTGCACTACTACGATCCGCACCACGAGTACGAGGCGCACCCGGGCGTGCAGTCCTTCGGCACCGCGCCCGTCGACCTCTACGATCAGGAGATCCGCTTCACGGACCAGCAGCTCGGGCGGCTCGTCGACGATCTGCGCGTCCGCGGCCTGTGGCAGAAGACGGTCGTGGTCGTGACCGGCGATCACGGCGAAGGCTTCGGCGAGCACGGCATCCTGCTCCACGGCTACGACCTCTACGCCGCGCAGACCAAGGTGCCGCTCGTGGTGCGCGTGCCGGGGCTGGCGCCGCGCCGGGTGAAGACCGCAGCCGGCCATGTCGACGTCATGCCCACCCTTGCCAATCTGGCAGGCGCTCCCGCCTCCACCGAGATGATGGGCCGCTCGCTCTTGCCTTGGCTGGCCGGTGGCCCTGACGATCTGGAACGGCCTGTGTTCCAGCAGCTGTCGTACGAGGGGAATCACGAGAAGCGCGGCGCGGCGACGGCGCGCTGTCACGTCCTCTACAACATCAGCCCGCACACCAGCTGGGAGCTCTACGACGTGAGCCGCGATCCCGGCGAGACGCGTGACCTCTCGGGCGCACCTGGACCGTGCGCGTCGACGCGCGCGGCGTTCGAGCGCTGGTACGACGTCGCGCAGATCCCGCGCGGCGCCGCCGAGGCGCTGCTCGCGACGCGGCCGACGATCACGAAGCCGCTCGACATCGATCTCGGCCCCGAGATCCGGCTGCTCTCCGTCGAGATGCCGGCGCAGGTGAAGGCCGGCGAGACGTTCGACATCACGTGGACCTTCGAGGCGCGCGGCCGGCTCGACGCGGGCTGGCGCGTGTTCGTTCACTTCGAGGACGGTCGCAACAGCCGCTTCACCGGGGATCACGCGCCTGCGCGGCCGTTCGAGTGGTGGCGGCGCGGCCAGTACATCCGGTACACCACGCCGGCGACGGTGCCGCCGGGCGCGGCCGCCGGCACGTACGGGTTGTGGACCGGCCTGTGGCGCAAGAACGCGCGCCGTCCGGTGAAGGCGCCGCAGGGCGTACAGATCGTCGAGAACCGCGTGCGCGCGGCACAGATCGAGGTGGTGCGACCATGAGCGCCAGCCGCGAGGAGTGGGGCCACGAGCGAAGCGAGGACCGGGGTAGCGCCCACGACGACGCGGCCGAGGGCGTCTGCGCCCGAGCCGGCGCGAAGGTGCAACAATGAACCGCTTCCTGCGCGCCGCGTTCTGGCTCGTGCTGGCGGCGCCGGGCCTCTACCAGATCTTTCTCCTGCTCTGGGCGGTCGGCGGGCGCTTCGCATATCCGTACGACCTCGAGTGGATGGAAGGCGGCGTGCTGCACGGCGCCAACCGCATCGCCGACGGCGACGGGCACTATCCGCCGCCCTCGGTCGACTTCATCCCGTTCCTGTACACGCCGCTCTATCCCGGCTTGCTCGCGGTGCTGGGTGGCGTGTTCGGGCTCTCGTATCAGCTCGGGCGCGCCATCTCGGTGCTCGCGCTCTGCGGCATCGGGTGGACCGTCATCGCGCAGGGCCTGAAGGCGTCACCGGATCATCGCCCGGCCGGGCTCACCGGCGCGCTGCTCGCGCTGGGGCTGTTCGCGGCGGGGTATCCGTTCGTCGAGGGCTGGTACGACATCGTCCGCGGCGACACGCTCTTCTTGCTGATGGTCACCGCGAGCCTCTACGTGCTCACGCGGTGGGCCCGCGCCGACGAAGGTCCGTGGGCGCAGGTGCGCATCGCGTCGATCGGCGCGATCCTCGGGCTGTCGTTCTTCTGCAAGCAGACCGGCCTGTTCTACGTGCTCGCCGCGGGGCCGATCATGCTCGCCTACAACTGGCGGCGGCTGCCGGCGCTCGTCGGTGGCGCCGGGTTCGTCGGGCTCGGCGGCACGTTCCTGATGCAGCGCACCACCGGCGGCTGGTTCTGGACGTACATCTACGAGATCCACCAGGCGCACGACTGGAACAAGGATCGGTTCTGGAAGTCGTTCGATCTGATCCTCCTCCACTTCCGCGGCGCGACGATGGTGATCGTGGTCGCGATGTGTGTGGTCGCCGCGTGCTACGTGCTGCGACGGCGGTTGCCTACGCCGGCCAAGGCCTTCCTCCTGTGGACGTACGTGTACGCGGTGTCGACGCTGGTCGGCGCGATCGGCTGGGGCACCGAGTTCGCGCACTTCAACGCGTACATGCCGGCGCTGCTGCACGGCGCGATCGCGGCGGGGCTCGCGGTGCCCGCCATGCTCGCGTGTCTGGCCGCGCTGCTCGACTCGGATCGCACGCTGCCCGACGGCCAGCCCGATCGCCACCGCGTCGCGGCGACGTGGGCGGCGGCGGCCGTGTGCGCGTTGCTCATCGGACGCGATCTCATCACGCAGCGCTGGAACCCGAAGCAGTTCATCCCGACGGCGGCGGACCGCCATGCCGGTGATCAGCTCATCGCGACGCTCCGCGCGCTGCCCGGCGAGATCTGGGTACCGTCGCATCCCTGGTACGCGCACCTGGCCGGCAAGCGCATGTACGTGCACCGCATGGGTGTGAAGGACGTGACCGTACGGAAGCCGCGGCCGATTCGCGGCCTCGAGCGCGCGATCACGGAGCGGCGCTTCGACGCGATCGTCCTCGACAACCGCGACCTGCAGCTCGAGCTGCCGGCGATCGGCGCCAACTATCGTCCCGACGATCTGGTGCCGCGCAACGCGCGCCCGCGGCTGTACACGGGCGCCAAGATCGCGCCCGACTCGATCTGGGTGCCGGCCGGACCGGCGGAGCGGCCGCCCGGCGTGCGCGTGGTCGCCGACTTCGAGGACGCGCGCTTCGAGCACTGGACCGTGTACGGCAGCGCGTGGGGCGCGGGCGGCGAGCGTGCGGCGCTGCCGGGCCAGGGGCTGGTGCGGCGCTACGGCGGGCGCTGGTTCGCGACGTCGTTCCACGGCGGCGACGTGCGCACCGGGACCGTCATCTCGCCGCCGTTCGTGATCACGGGGTCGCGCATCACGCTGCGCATCGGCGGAGGCGCCGAGGATCCGCAGCTCCGCGTCGAGCTGCGCATCGACGGTGTGGCCGTGCGCTCCGCGCAGCCGCCGTCGCCGCCGAGCGAGCGCTTCAGTGACGTCGAGTGGAACGTGCAGGACCTGCGCGGCCAGACCGCGGCCATCGCGCTCGTCGACGACTCCACCGTGTCGTGGGGTCACATGAACGTCGACGAAGTCTGGCTCTGGCCTTAGTTCGCGCGCGCGGCGAGCGCGGCGGCGAAGGTGTGGCGCAGGTGCGGCTCGCTGCCGATGGAACCGGGCTCCTTGCCGGCGATCGCGGCCCAGCACGAGTCGTCCCACCAGCAGAACGAGAGCGGCTGCTGGAAGCCGTGGCCGGGCGCGCGCATCGCGTTGTCCATGGCGACGAAGAGGTCGCGCTGGTCGAGGTTCCAGTGCTCGAGGTCGTGCTGCGACGCGAACGCGACGACGTTCATGCCGCCGGGCGCCATGAGGTAGCCGACGCCGAAGTTCCAGCCGTAGAGGTGGAAGCGCAGCGTGCCGAGAGGATCCACGACCTCGGCGACCTCGACGCCGTACTCCTCGTTGCCGAGCACCTGCTCGAGCGGCATGGGGTGCCAGATGATCGCGAGCTGCGCGCGCTCGGCGTGCGTGAGCTCGGCGACGGTCTGCGGCGCGCGGACGCGCGCGAGCGAGAGGTTCAGGATCGTGATGGGGCGATACGAGGACTCGCGTGGCCGCGCCGTGATGATGTCGGCGACCTGCGAGGTGTAGACCTCGGCCGCTGGTAGCCGGGGGCGAGCGGCCGATTTCGGTTTCGGTTTCGGTTTCGGTTTCGGTGCCCGTGCCGGTTTCGGTTTCGGCGTCGGCTTCGCCTTGGCTTTCGCCTTCGCTTTCGCCTTGGGCTTCGCCATGGGTCGATGATACGCGCGCTTCGGCGCTGCGATACAATCGTCGCGTGCGTCGCCACCTGGGGGTCACGGCCACGCTGCTGCTGTCGTTGCTGGGCAGCGGCTGCAGGCTCTTCGCCGCGAAGGACACGCGGCCGCCCATGCCTCGGCCGATGCCTCCCGATGCGCCGTACCAGTACCGCTACGCGCACTACGTCGACGCGCGCGCGCTCTACATGAACCGCGACTACCAGGGCTTCAGCCTGCAGCATTCGAGCTACTCGTCGCCGTACTTGATGCTCGGCAACGGACGAAAGGTGTTCGACGCCGACGAGCTGGCCCCGCTCGTCTCGCCGGAGAGCGACCTCGCGCGCACCGTCGCCGCGCGCAAGCGCGCCAAGGCGCAGAACCGCCGCGTCTACACCATCGGGTTGGGCAGCATCGCGGTGGGGGCCGCCTTCTTCCTCCTCGGCGGGCTCACCGTGAAGGGCGATGGCCCGGTGCCCGCCGCCGTGCCGTTCACCATCGGTGGCGTCGCGTTCTTCGGCGGCATGGGGTACGCGGTCTTCGCCCCGCGGTCGAAGGTGCCGTCGATCTCGATCGACGAGTCGATGGTGAAGACCTACAACGGCGACCTCGCCGAACATCTGCGCCTGTGCATCGACGGCTTCTACTTCGAGACGTGCGAGGCCCCGCCCGGCGCACCCGGCGCGCCCGGCGCTGTCGGCCGCTGATCCTTCCAGCGGACACGCTCGTAGTAACAGCGATGACCACCCAGAGCGCGCGCAACCTCGAGCACGTCCAGCGGATCTACGACGCCTTCGGCAAGGGCGACCTACCCACGATCCTCGCAGGGTTCTCGCCGGACGGAGTGATCTCGTTCGAGGGCGCCTCGCGCGCCGTGCCGTGGCACGCCACCGCCCGCGGCGCGGAGATCACGGCCTTCTTCGCCACGCTCGCGGAGGCGGTGGAGTTCGAGATCTTCGATCCGCAGGGCTGGGTCACCGGCGAGGACACCGTCGCGGTCCAGCTCCACCTGCGCTACCGCATCAAGAGGACCGGCAAGACCGTCGACCAGCGCCAGGTGCACTGGTGGACGCTCGACGCCGGCAAGGTCATGCGCGTCCACCATTTCGAGGACACGCATCAGGTCATCGCGGCCTGCGCGTAGCAGGCCCGGTGTCGCGGGCTACAGGTTGGCGCAGAAGCCGGCCTCGGCGGAGGCACCGGGCGCGACGGTGGCGTTGAAGGGCGCGCCGATACCGGTGAGGCGGTTGCCCGCCTGCGTGAGCTGCCCGTTCCAGAAGTTGTTCATCGTGCCGTCGATGGTGACGGTCACGCGCCACGTCACCGGCGCCTGCGACGTGTTCGTGACGACCAGCTTCGCGCAGTAGCCGGTGGCCCACTGGTCGTTCTTGATGACCATCGCGGTCACGCCGGGCGTGTCGCCGGGCTCGGGCGCGGGATCGGGATCCGGTTCGGGATCGGGATCCGGTTCGGGATCGGGCTCGGGATCCGGATCGGATGTCGCCGCCGGCCCCTTGCGGAAACGGAAGTGGCTGGTCTGCGTGAGCGCGACGATCAGGTCCTCGATCACGTACTGCTTGGCCTCGAACGCGTCCTCGATCTCGTCGACGAGGCAGCCCAGCTGCGCGTCCTCCTCGACGCCGTAGGCCCAGCGCACCCACTGCACCGAGAAGCAATCGTGGACCTCGGCGCTGGTCGCGAGGTGTGCGCCCAGCGCGCCGACGCCGTCGAACGCGCCGTCCGAGCCGTCGCTCGCGTTGATCTGGCCCGACGCGTCGATGGGCAGGCCGCCCTCGTCGGCGCGATAGCGGCCGATGCCGTCGTAGTGCTCGAAGGCGAAGCCGATGGGGTCCATGAGCGTGTGGCACCCGCTGCACGCGGGGTCGGCGGAGTGCGCGGTGTAGCGCTCGCGCGTCGTCAGCGACGGATCGAGCGCCGGCGGCTGCGCGTTCACGCCGGGCGGCGGCGGCGGGAGCTCCTGACAGAGGAGGCGCTCGCGCACGAGCTTGCCGCGATGGATCGGCGACGACGAGTTCGAGCGCGCGTGCGTCGTGAGCACGGCGCCGCTCGCGAGCAGGCCCGGGCGCGCGGCCGCCGAGACCTCGCCGAAACCGGCGGCGTCGACGGAGCTGGGCGCGGCGATGCCGTAGTAGCGCGCGAGGTCGGCGTTCACCCAGGTGGTCTGCGCGCCGAGCAGGTCGGCGAGCGTGGCGCCGCTCTGGACACCGGTCGCGACCTGGCGCGCGACCTCCTCGCCCATCGCGGCGCGCACGGCGGGCGTGAACGCTGCGTACAGCATGGGGTCGCGCGCCACGGTCTCGAGACGATCGACGCCGAGCCATTGCGCGGTGAAACGATCGATCGATGCGCGCGCCTTCGGGGACGCCAGCATCCGGCGCGCATGCGCCTCGATCGCGGTCGCGTCGCGCAGCTCGTCGCGCGTGGCGGCCTGCCACAGCTCGTCGTCGGGCGGGGCCGCCCACAGGAAGTACGACAGCTCGGTGGCGATCTCGTACGACGTGAGCGCGTAGCGTCCGTCGGCGCCGAGCTCACCGAGCTCGCTGCGATAGAGGAACGCCGGCGACTGCAGGACACCGGCGATGACGACCGCCATGCCCGACGTGTGCGGCAGGGCGCCCTCGTCGGGGTTGTCGCGCCCGACCTGGTAGACGCCGAGCCAGCGCTCGACCTCACCGGCGGTCAGCGGCCGGCGGAACACGCGCGCGCCGGTCGACTCGAGCCACGCGCGCGCGCACGTCGCGCCGTCGCCGCTGCACGCCATCGCGGGCCGCGCCGCGACCTCGGCGCCGACGGCCTCGGCCGCCTGCCGCAGCTGGTCGGCGAGGAGCGGCGACACCTCGAGGGCGCGCGCGTTGTTGTCGAAGCCCTTCACGACCACGTCGGCGACCAGCGCCGGCGCGTAGTGCGCGTCGACGCCGAGGAGCGCCGCCAGCGTGTTGTCGTACTCGGCGCGCGACAGGCGGCGCAGCATGCGCGGCCCCGGGTCGCCGGCTTCACAGGCCAGCTCGCCGCTGTCGCATGCGCCCTCGTCGCCGCGCACGCGCCCGACGAAGTCGACGAGCGCGCGATGCTCGGCCGACCCCGGCGCGATCACCATGCCGCCCGGATGATTCGTGCCGGTGGGGCGCCGCAAGAGCAGCGGCTCGCCGTCCTCGGTCTCGAGCGCCATCTTCTTCGCGCGCTCGAAGTTCCGGTTCATGTCGACCGCGGCGTCCTCGCCGGGAGCCGAGAGCACGAGGCGCGAGTGCTGCGCCAGGCCGCCCGGGTTGTGGCAGATGTTGCAGCGGTTCTCGAGCACGGGCGTCCACACGCGCTCGACGAAGTACGCCTCGTCCGGCGGACACGGCGACCACGCATCGTCGTCGCACGCCGCGAGCGGCAGGGTCGCCGCGACCACGACACCGAAGACGATCGCGCGCATCACAGCCCCGCCAGTGGGCCCGAGCCGGCGGCCGGGTTCCCGAACGTGGTGTTGACCAGGCCCATCGCCTGGCAGATCGAGACCAGCAGCTTGGCGTGGGCGGCGCCGCTGGTCCGCAGATAGCGTCCCGGCGTGAAGGCGCCGCCGCCGGCGAGCACGAACGGCACCTCGGTGCACACGTGCGCGCGCGAGTCGCCCATCTCCTTGGCCCACACGACCAGCGTCGTGTCGAGCAGCGAGCCGCCGCCCTCGGGGTCCGGCGTCGCCGCCAGCTTGTCGAGGAGATATCCGAACTGCGTCGCGAACCAGCGCTCGGCCGCGACGAACGCGGCGACGCCGGCGGTGTTGCCGTCGTCCATGTGCGAGAGCCCGTGGTGGCCCTCCGACTGCCCGATCCACGTGAACACCGTCGGGGCGACGGTGTGCGCCCACTGGATCGACGCGACGTTGGTCGCGCCGCACGCGAGCGACGCGACCAGCAGATCCATCTGCGTCTTCCCGATCGCCGGGAAGTTGTCGTTGGCGTGGATCGGCAGGTCGGCGACCGGCGTCCCGCCCGAGCAGCTGCCGCCGCCGAGCACGCGCTCAAGCTCGCGCAAGGACGTCATGTGCTGGTCCAGCTTGTGCTGCTCCTCGGTGCCGAGCCGCGTGCGCAGATCGCCGAGGTCGCCCTTCACGGCGTCGAGCACGCTCTGGCGCCGCGCGAGCGCGCGGTCGGCGCCGCCCGGCATCGCGTCACCGTAGAGGCGCGCGTACACGCCGCGCGGACTGTCGTCGGGCGGCGCGAACTGGCCGGCGCCGCTGTACGACATGCGCGTCTGCACGCTGCCGCCCCACGCCGAGGTCTGCACGCCGAGCTCGAGCGAGCGCAGGCGCGTGGTGCCGCCGATCGCGGCGGCTACATATTGATCGACGGACATGCCGCGCGACTCGTCGCCCGCCGAGCCGGAGCCGGTGAGCATCGCGGCCATGCCGCCCTCGTGGTTGTTGGCGCCGACGAACTGCAGGCCCTCGACGACGACCATGCGCTGGCGGTGCGCGGCCAGCGGCTCGAGGATGCTGCCCGCCGGGAACGAGAACGCGGTCTCGGTCCCGGTCGGGCGCCAGCGAGCGGGCACGGTGCCATTGGGTGAGAAGAAGACGACGAGCCGCTTGGCGTGCGTGCCGGTGGCGGCGCCCGCGCGCCGCGACCGCGTCAGCAGGCTGACGAACGGCGCGGCGAGCAGCGCGGCACCGAGGCCGGCGGAAAAACTACGACGACTGACCAAGCGGCGGGTGCTCATCGGATCCTCTCCGTGGGAATGCGTTCGGTCGGTATGCGGCGCCTGAGTGGGATTCGAGCGACCCAGCGCGGCGTACCGTGCTTGATGGACGCGGCCATCGGCGGCGGCGGCGTGCCCGGCTCCGTCGGCTCCTCGTCGCTGTCGGGGGTCACCTCGGGTAGCCGGCGGTAGCGCACCGTCGGCACCTCGGGCGGCGGCTGCAACACCGGCGGCGGCGGCAGCGGGAGATCACGAGCTCGAGGGGGCTCGTGTAGGTCACACGAGCACTGCGGATCGGGCGTGGGGACGCGCTGCGGAGGGCTGGATGACATGGTGGGGGTACTCCTCCTCCGACAGAGGCGTCGCGCGCGCGATCGGGTCAGCGCGTCTCGCTCTATTCGATGGCCATCTTCGTCGGGGATTTGGTCTCCGATCGGGTGGGGATGCCCCACCCACGCGGGCCCGATTCCGACGATGTAGAGTTGGTGCGTGGCAATGCCGGCGCGACGAACCGCGATGCTCGCCGGCGCGTGTGCGTCGGCGTGTTTCGCGAGCGCGTACGCGCCGTCACCCGCGCACGCCGACGAGCGCTTGCACGTCGTGATCGTGAGCGGACCGCGCGACGCCGCGCTCCTCGATCGCGTCGAGGGTCAGGTCGCGGATCTCGAAGCGACGCTCGAGCGCGACACCACCTCGATGCCGGCGTCACCGCTGCCGGTGCAGCTCGTCACCGCGCGCCGCCTCGCGCGCACGCACACCGCCGACGTCGTGGTGTGGTTCGTGCGCGATCGCGGCGACATCATCGTGCACGTCACGGATACCGGCGGCGATCGTGTGCTGGTGCGACGCATCGAAGGTGGCAGCGGCACGATGGCGGAGTCGGCGGCGATCGAGGCCGCGGCCGTCGTCGTGCGCACCGCGGTGCGCGGGCTCGCGGCCGGCGGCGAGATCGGCGTCGTCGTCGAGAAGGAGCTGCCGCCCGATCCGCCCGATCCCATCGGGCCGCCGCGACCGCGCGACACACCACCTTCCGAGGATCTCGGCTCGGTGCGTCCCTTGCGACCCTCGGCGACCGTCAGCTGGTCGAGCGTGCTCGATGGCGAGTCGGACACGGGACATCACGGCGTGAGCGCGCGCCTCGGCGTCGCCGGCGGACCGTGGCGCTTCGCGGTCGCGCTGACGCATCGCCCCGCCGCGACGCTCTCGTCGCCGATGGCGACGATCGACTTCGAGCGCCAGACGGTCGGCATCGCGCTCGGTGTCGACGTCGCCGGCGGCGCGCAGCTGCGGCGCGCGGCGCGCTGGCGCGTGAACACCGAGGTCGCGCTCGCGATGACGCGCTTCGATCGCACCACCACCGCCACCGGCGCGACGATCGAGCCGACCGCCGATCGCGCGACGTGGACGCCGACCGCCACGCCGGCCGTGCGCGTCTCCCGCCGCATCGCGCGCGGCGCCTGGCTCGAGCTCGCCCTCGGCGCCGACCTCGTCGCGCGCGCTCCCGAGTTCGGCATCGCGACGCCCACCGGATTCGCTACCATCGGGCGCCTCTGGCCCGTCGAACCGCACGCCGCCCTCGGTGTCGTCGTCGACCCGTTCTAGACCTACACGCACAACCCTGGATAACTCCTCGCGATCTTCCGCATCATGATTCTCGCGTTCCGTGACCCGATTCGCCCCGCCGGGACCTCTGTCCCGATCGGATGCGTTTGGTCTCGTCTCAGACCTACTCCCCGGCCCCGGCGGCTCCAACGGAGCGCCGCGTGACCGCGATCGACGCGCGCGTGGCCGCGGCCGTCGCCGGCGATCGCAAGGCGATCGAGTCGCTGGTCACGGAGCTCCTGCCGCGCATCCGCAACCTGGTCCGCTACCTGGTGCGCGGCGACTCCGACTCCGACGACCTGGCGCAGGAGGCGCTGGTCGCCATCGTGCGCGGCTTGCCCACGCATCGCGGCGAGGGCTCGTTCAACGCGTGGGCCGATCGCGTCGCGGTGCGCTCGACGTTCGCGGGGCTGCGCAAGGCGCGCCGCGCGCGCGCGCAGCTCGACGCCTCCGCCGATCTCGCGAGCGTGCCGCACCCCGACGGTCCGCCCGACGAATACGCCGCGCGCCGCGCCACCGTGCGCATGCTCGACCAGATCCCCGACGACCAGCGTCACGTGCTGGTCCTCCATCACGTGCTCGGCATGTCGGTCCCGGCGATCGCCGAGGAGATGAACATCCCGTTCGAGACCGTGCGCAGCCGCCTGCGCATCGGCATCGGCAAGCTGCGCGCGCTCCACGGCGAGGCCGAGGCCGGAGGTGGCAAGTGACGCCGCGCAATCGCCGCCCCGGCACCGACGACGCGACGCGCGTGCGCATGATCTCGGGTGACGACGAGCTCGCGGCCGCGCTCCTGCCGGGGCTCGACGACAGCTCGGGTCCGGCGCGCCGCCTCTCGCAGGCCAAGGCCTCGTCGATGGTGGCCTCGATCGTCGCCGCGGCGCTCGAGGACGCGCCGGCGCAGCGCACCGAGTCGACCGCGCCGGTGCCGCGCACCTCGGCGCCGCGACGGCTCGCGCCCATCCTCGCCGTCGCGCTCGTCGCAGCCGCCGTCGTCGGCGCGGCCGCGGCGGTGGTCACCACGCGCTACTTCACGCCGGCGCGGGTACGCGAGGAGGTGCCTCCCCCTCCTCCTCACAACGTGCCCGCGCCGGTGCTTCCGAAGGACGAGCCCGAGGAGCTCGTGATCGACGACGGCACCGTCATCACCGAGCAGGCGCCGACCCGGCCGCGCAAGGACCGGGACAAGGACGACAGACCCGAGCCCAAGCCGACGGAGAAGATCGACTTGCCGCCCGACGCCCCGGCCGAGGACATCCTCGCGCTGGCCAACCAGCGCCGCAAGGAGCGCGCCTGGAAGGCCGCCGACGAGCTCTACCGCCGCGTGCTGAAGCAGTACCCGCGGACGGACGCCGCGATCGTCGCCGAGGTCGCGTCGGCGACGTTGCACCTCGAGCACCTCGGCGATGCGACGGGCGCGCTCGCCGGATATCGCCGCGCGCTCGCCGCACGTCCCGCCGGCGCGCTCGGCGAAGAGGCGCGCTGGGGCATCGCCGAGGCGTTCCGCGCCGTCGGTGACACGAAGGGCGAAGCGTTCGCGCTACGCGTCTTCCTCGACACGCATCCGCGATCGGCGATGGCCCCGGCCGCGCGCAGACGACTGGCCGAGCTCTCGCCGTGATCGTGGACGTGGGCGTGGACGTGGACGTGGACGCTCGGATCGTGCTGTTGCTCGTCGTCACGCTCGGCGCCGCGTGCACCACGCGCGACACGGTCGCGACCGCGGGCGGCGGAGACCCGGTCGACACGTACTGCCAGCAGTCGGGGCCGCCCGTGCTCGTCGACAACGCGTGCACGGGCGATCTCGCCGAGGCCGTCTTCCGTCACGCGGTGTGCGGCTGCGGTCAGTTCGGCCTCGGCGCGACGGTGACGACCGACGGGTTCGACTCGCGGCTCGGGCCGTACACACCCGGCGGCACCGGCGGCCACGTCGGCGCCAACCAGGGCCTGGACTCCAACGGCGGCGGAATGCTCTTCGTCCGCGGCGACGTCACGGTCGCGGGCGGCAACGGGATCCAGGCCGGTCCGCGCCTCGAGGTCTCCGGCAACCTCGCCGTCGCGGGCGGGCTCGGTCGCTCGTCGTCGGCCGTCGTCGTCGGCGGCACCGCGCGCGTCGGCGGCAACGTCGACGTCTCCTCGCTGAACGTCACCGGCACGCTCACGACGACCTCGGGCGCGACCGTCACCGGCAACGTGATGGCGGGCAGCCGCGTCACCGCGCCGGTGAGCGTGCCACCGCCGTGTCGCTGCGACGCCAGCGACATCTTCGACGTCGGCGCGATCATCGATCAGCACGCGCTGGCGAACCACGACGCCGCCATCGGCATCACACCCGACGAGCTGATCGACGTCGACGGTGACGTCACGCTCGAGCTGCCGTGCGGCCGCTTCTTCCTGAACCGCGTCACCTCCTCGGGCGGCGGCACCGTCACGATCCGGGCCACGGGCCGCACCGCGCTGTTCATCGAGGGTGACGTCACGCTGAGCGGCAACCTCACCGTCGAGGTCGCGCCCGGCGCCGAGATGGATCTCTTCATCGATGGCTTCCTCAACCTGCCCGGCCTCGCCAAGCTCGGCGATCCGACGCGCCCGCGCGACCTGCGCGTGTACATCGGCAGCGCTGGCTCGATCGCGATCTCGGGCGGCCTCGAGCTCGCCGGCAACCTCTACGCGCCCGCCGCCGACCTCCAGACCAGCGCGCCCGTCGACATCTACGGCGCCGTGCTGCTCAACCACTGGAACCTGTCGGCGCCGGCCAACGTCCACTACGACCGCGCCATCGAGTTCGCCGGCGACGGCTGCATCCGCTAACCGTCCCCGATCAGGGGTGCGGGCGCTCGTAGACGGAGACGACGGGCACGCCGTCGACGCGCAGGACGAACACCGGCTGCACGGTGCCGTACGCGTTCCAGATCATGTAGTCGTGGCGGTTGAAGTGGAGCTCGTGCACGACGATGGCGAGCTGCGACGAGGCGACGCCCTGTTCCTCGCGCCCCGAGTCGGGGAGCGAGCGCGGCAGGAGCTTGTCGCGGATGTAGATGCCCCACGCGGGTGACGCGTCGTGACTGTAGACGGGGCGCGCCGAGCCGTCGCTGGGCGCACGCGTCGTCAGGAACGGCAGGACGCCGCGCGCCGCCACGCCCCAGAACTGGCGGTTCATGCCGAGGTCGGCGCCGCCCGGCGCGCCGCCGGCGACGGCGTTGTAGTGCGTGAGCGCGTACGGCTGCGCGTGCATCGTCTCGCACGCAGCGGGCGCGACGACGAGCACGCCCGCGAGCGCGAGGAAGCCGGGCTCGAGCCACCGCCCCCACGGCGACGGCGCGATGGCCGGGAAGTGCTCGGTGAGCACGAACGCGGCGCGGCGCGCGGCCCACACCACGCCCACCGCCGCCGTGATGCACAGGGACGGGATCGCGGCGGCCCAGTGCTTCTCGGCGCCGAAGATCGGCGTCGAGCCGAGGAAGAAGGGCCCCATCGCGACGGCCGCCGAGAAGAACAGCAGGAGACCAGGCGCCGTCTCGCGATCGGGCGCCGCGCGTTTCACGGCGTCGCGCCCCCACACGCCGATGCCGCCGACACCGGCGAACAGCGTCGCCGCCGGCACCGTGAGCAACGTCGTCACCAGCGCGACGTGCCACGGGAACGGCGGCGCGTTCCAGTTGTCGCCCAGGTACTCGAAGTTGTAGTGCACGTGCTTCATGTGGAACTCGAGCCACTGGCGGAGGTGGTCGAAATCGTCGAACCACAGCCACGGCCACACCGCGTGCAGCGTGAGCGACCCGAGGAAGAACATGGTCGGCGGCACGACCCAGACCTGCCATCGCGCCACGCGCTCGCGCACCTGCAGCACCACGACCCAGATGTAGTGCGGCGCGAGCGCGAACGGCAGGAGGAAGGCGTTGTGCTTGGTGGCGAGCGCGCAGCCCCACAGGATGCCGGCGAGGACCGCCCAGGAGAGCGAGCGCAGGCTGCGCCAGTACGCGTACGTGGTCGCCACCCAGAGCGTCGCGATGGGCGCGTCGAAACACGCCAGGCCGGCGTGGAAGAACGCGCGCGGCAGGAACAGCGCGAGCAGCGCGGCGATCAGGCCGGTCCCGGTGCCCCACACCTGCGCCGCCCAGAAGAAGACGACGACGACGAGCCACGCGAACATCGCCGCCGTCGGCACGCGATACGCCGTCACCTCGGAAGCCACGCCGAGCTTGTCGTGCAGCACCAGCTCGGAGAACCCGAACGCCGTCTTCATGAGCGGCGGGTGCTCGCGGTTGTTGTCGGTCGCGCCCTTCCCGCCCCAGGCGGCCGTGATGCCCTTCTCGCTGATCGTCCCGTCCTTGCCGGTGATCGCGTCGATCCACCAGCGCGCGTACTTCGAGCCGTGGCCCATGTACACGGTCTCGTCGCGCGCGATGCCGATGTCGCGCTGCGCGACCACCACCATCGCGAAGGTCACGAGCCAGAGCGCGAGCGCGATCAGCGGTCGCGCCCACCAGCGCCCGCGCCAGCGCGACGCGTCGGTCTCCGCCACTGTCGAGCCCGTCCTCGTCGGGACGGCCAGAACAGACGCGCCTTCGCGCGCGCCTCGCAAGCCGTTCAGCTCGGTCATCGGCGCGCCTCCGCCGCGAAGCACACCAGCCGGTCGCGCGCCTTCGCGCCGCCGAGCGCGCGCGCGATGATCGTGACGTTGCCGGTGCCCGGCGTCGTCGTGCCGCGCCATCTCACCCAGCCGCTGTTCACGCCGGCGGTCGCGCGCGCGACCTCCCTGGTGTCGACCTGTACGATCAGCTCGATGGGCGTGCGCACGTCGCGCCGCGTGAAGACGTCGGCGAGGCCGACCGCGCCCACGAGCTGGCTGCCGAGCGCGACCGCCGGAAACGTCACCGTCACCTCCTGCCCCGGGGACGGCACGAGCTGCACGCAGCGGTGCGGCTCGAAGCCGACCTCGGCCAGCACGACCTGCGGCCCGCGCGAGAACAGGCCGCTGGTCTGCAGCGCGCCCGGCGACGCCGCCGCGATCGCGACCAGGTCGCTCACCACCTCCGCCGGCGCGCGCTCGAAGCGCCGCACCACGACGCCGCCGAAGCTCTTCTGCCACGCCGGCCGCAGCCCGCGCGTCTCGGGCGCGCGCGCGCCGCGGATGCCGAGCTCCCAGATGACGCCGTAGCGGTCGGCGTCCATGCGCGCCGCCATCTCGACGGGGATGAGGTCGCCCAGGTGCATCCGCCCCACGGGATCGATCCAGCGCGGCGCGAACACGATCAGCTGACCGGGCGCGTGCTCCTTGCGCACGGCCGCGGACGCCGCCGCCCACGCGCGGTCATCGGGCACGCCCGCGCCGGCACCCACCGCACGGCACGTGCTCCAGACCGCGATGAGCGCGAGCGCCATGATCGGCGCGAGCCCGAGAGCCAGCTTCTTCAAATCGCCGCGAGATTACACCGAGGGAAGCAGCAGTGTAATCTCGCCTCCTCCCGTGGGCTGGCTTCGCGCTCATACGATCCACATCGCGCTCTTCATCGTCGGCCTGAACGGCTACGGGCTGGTCATGGGCAATCGGCTCTTTCACCAGTCGACCGATCCGCACTTCGTCTATCAGGCCGACGCCTGGCTCCACGGCAAGGTCGCGATCGACCCACCGCCCCCCAAGGGCGACGACTGGTGCAAGGTCGAGACCGTCGTCCTCAAGGACGGCCGCACCGTGCGCGGCCGCCGCTTCCAGACCAGGCCGGTGTTCCGCACCACCGGCGGCGACCTGATCCCGCTCGCCGACATCGCCGCGAGCAAGGGCCACACCTTCTACGTGTCGTTCCCGCCCGGACCGACGCTGCTGATGTTGCCGGCTGCGATCGCCGGCGGCCGCCGCGGCAACGACGTGGTGCCGACCTTGCTCTGCGCCGCGCTCATCTTGCCGCTGTGCTTCGCGACGCTCCGCCGCATCGCGGAGGCCGGCCAGTCGCAACGCAGCAGGACCGACGACATCTGGCTCACGCTCGCGCTCGGGTTCGGCACCGTCCTCTACTTCGCGTCGGTGCAGGGCCGTGTGTGGTTCACCGCGCATGTGCTCGGCGTGCTCCTCGCGCTCGGCTACGCCTGGGCCTCGATCGAGGCGCGTCGTCCGATCATTGCCGGCATCTGCCTGGGCCTCGCCGCGGTCACGCGCACGCCGATGGCGTTCATGTTCCCGCTCTTCCTGCTCGAGGCGGCGCGCATGGCCGGAGGCATCGCGCGCGTCCGCACCGACGCCGCGGAGCGCAAGGCGTTCCTCCATCAGATCGTGAAACCGGTCGTGCTCTTCGCCGCGCCCGTCATCGTCATCGCGATCGCCGCCGCCACCTACAACATCGTCCGCTTCGACGAGCCGACCGAGTTCGGCCACTCGTACCTCAACGTCCGCCAGCAAGCGCAGATGGAGATGTACGGCCTCTTCGACTACCGCTACCTCGCGCGCAACCTCGCCGTCGCGTTCACGCTGCTGCCCGAGCTCCCCGAGCGTGGCGCGCCGTTCCAGGTGTCAGGGCACGGCCTCGCGATCTGGGTGACCACGCCCGCGTTCCTGCTGCTGCTCTGGCCGCGCACGCGTCCCCCGCTCCACCGGGCGCTCTGGCTCACCGTCGCGCTGGTCGCGATCCCGACGTTCTTCTATCAGAACTCGGGCTGGGTGCAGTTCGGCTACCGCTTCAGCCTCGACTACACCGTGTTCCTGATCCTGCTCCTCGCCGTCGGCGGTCGTCCGCTCGGCTGGGGCGCGCGCACCTTGATCGTCCTCGGGATCGTGATCAACCTGTTCGGGGCCTGGAGTTTCATCGGCCATCCCACGTACTACCGGGTCGGGGGCGACGCGTACGGAACCGTCGTGCGTCACTAGATCCGGCCGGCAAGTGGCCGTAATGTCCGAGAACGCTTAGGGAGGACCGGCATGATCTTCAAGAAGATGTTCGGCGCAGTGCGGGCGCAGCTCAACAAGCTCGCCAACTACTTCTGGGAGGCGGATCCGATCGCCCAGATGCAGTACGAGTACGACTCTGCCGTCGAGCAGCTCAAGGAAGGCCGCATCGGCCTCGAGCAGTACCGTGGCCTCGTCGAGCGTGTCGGACGCCAGGTGAAGGAAGGCGAGACGCACGTCGGCAAGCTGCAGTCACAGGCCAAGGCCTACCTCAAGGCCGGTGAGCGCGAGACCGCGGCGAAGTTCGCCCTCGAGCTACAGAAGGCGAAGGAGCACCTGGGGCAGAACAAGGCGCAGCTCGAGATGCACGAGACCGCCTACCAGAACAACCTCAAGAAGATCCAGCACGCCAACAAGAAGCTGGGCGAGGTCAAGAACAAGATCCAGCAGTACGACGCCGAGCTCAAGATGAGCGAGGCCGAGGCCGAGGTCGCCAAGCTGTCGGCGAGCTTCGACCTCAACGTCACGACCGACTTCGGTCAGCTCGAGGATGTCATCCAGCGCAAGATCGACGGCAACCGCGGCAAGGCGCGCGTCGCCGCCGACCTGTCGAACCAGGGCATCGCCGACATCAAGGCCGAGGAGCGCATGGAGGCGACCATGGCCGAGGACGCGCTCAAGGATCTCGAGGTCGAGCTCGGGATGCGCGCGCCCGAGGTCACGCCCGTCGCGGAGACCGAGAAGGACCTCGGACCGTCTGCTGTGGAAACGGAGAAGGCCTGAGTCATGAGCAACCAAGCTGCCGGTAAGCCGAAGCCCGCGTTCTTCATCGCCGTCCTCGTCGTGATCGCTGCGCTCGTCGGCTTCGCCGTCCTGCGCTGCACGAAGAAGAAGGACCCCAAGACCGCCGGTGGCGGCACGGGCTCGCAGAAGATCGACATCAAGGACATCAAGGACCAGGCCGGCGCGCCGACCGCGGCCGAGATGGACGACATCAACGCCGTCACCACGGTCAAGGAGTACACGACCGAGACCGCGGCGAAGCTGCCGCCCGTCGAGGGCGCGGCCGACTACAAGTCGATCGGCAAGGATCGCGTCGTCAAGTTCGCGATCAACGTGTGGGCCGGCTGGGCGCCCATCATCTTCGCCAACGAGGGCATGAAGCCGAAGAAGATCTGGAAGGACGCCAAGGGGCAGGACTTCAAGATCGAGCTCGTCCTCCTCGACAACCCGATCGACATGCGCAACACGTTCGCCGCCGGCGAGGTGCAGATCGGCTGGGCCACGGTCGACATGCTGCCGCTGCTCGTCGACGGCCTGAAGCGCGACGCGCGCACCATGCCGCGCGTGTTCCACCAGGTCGACTGGTCCAACGGCGGCGACGGCATCGTGGTGCGCGAGAACATCAAGAGCGTCTCCGACCTGCGCGGCAAGAAGGTCGTGCTGGCGCAGAACTCGCCGTCGCACTACTTCCTGCTCAACGCGCTGCTCAACGGCGGCGTGCAGCCCGACGAGGTCGAGATGGTGTTCACCAAGGACGCCTTCCAGGCCGCGCGCGCGTACGCGACGCAGAAGGATCTCGCCGGCTGCGTGTCGTGGGCGCCGGACATCTACCGCATCGCCGAGAAGCTTCCGGGCAACCGGCTCCTGGTGACGACGCTCGAGGCCAATCACCTCATCGCCGACGTGTGGTTCGCGCGCGCCGACTTCGCGCGCGACAACCCCGACATCATCGAGGGCATCACGCGCGGCGTCCTCGACGCCACCGAGGCGCTCAAGCAGGACGCCAACAAGCAGCAGGTCGCGAAGTGGATGGCCGACGGCTACGGCCTGCCCGCCGACGAGACGCTGGGCATGCTCGGCGACGCGCACTGGACCAACTACGCCGAGAACCGCGAGTTCTTCCTCAACGCCAACAACCCGACCAACTTCGAGCGCACGTACAACACGGCCTTCCTGCTCTACAAGGCGGTCGGCGTGGTCAGCGAGAAGACCGACTTCGACCAGATCATGGACTTCTCGGTCATCAAGAAGCTGGGCGGCGAGGAGAAGTACTCGAAGCAGAAGAACGAGTACGAGGTGTCGTTCGCGCCGGTCGCGGCGTCGGGGATCAACGTCGAGTCGACGATCCTCACCAAGACCATCGTCGTGCAGTTCTTCCCGAACTCGAGCGACCTCTACAAGAAGGTCGACAAGACCGGGCAGTCGGCGCCGGCGCTCTACGACCCGAACGTCGACTTCGTCATCGAGGAGGTCGCGAAGGTGTCCAAGCAGTACGGCGCCGCGCGCATCCTCATCGAGGGCCACACCGACGGCTCGATGAAGAACCAGGCCGACCCGGGGCTGGTGAAGCAGCTGTCGTTCGATCGCGCCAACGCGGTGAAGCAAGCGCTCATCAACAAGTTCCAGCTGCCGGCCAACCAGTTCACGGTCAACGGCCTGGGCTGGGACCGCCCCGCCGACCCCGCCGACCCGAACAACCACGCCAAGAACCGGCGCGTCGAGGTGAAGGTCGTACCGGCGGAGGCCCAGTAAACCTTGGCCGAGAAGAGTGACAAAGGCAGCACCGTCGACGGTGCGCTGATCGGAGCCCGCGGAGGAAAAGGCGGACCGCCGATTCCACCGGGCGGCCGTGGCGAAGGCCCATCTGCGGGCGAGGCCTCGAAGGATCCCGCGATCCCCAAGCCGCCGCGGTGGCTGACGACGCTGCGGGCGGAGCCGCCGGCGGTGCTCGGCAAGCTGCTGGGGCTCGGCTGCATCCTGTTCATCCTCATCGTCTGGTACCTGTTCACCGCAGGTGACAGCGCGGCGGATCGGCCGATCTCGCCGTCGAAGCTGCCCAGCCCGGGCGACGTGTTCGACAGCTTCGGGAAGCTCGAGGAGCGCGGGCTCGTCGACGGCATCATCGCGACGCTGGTGCGCGTGCTGAAGGGCTTCGGCCTCGCGGCGCTCGTCGGGGTCGGGTTCGGCGTGCTGGCGGCGTCGTTCCGTGCGGTCGCGGCGTTCCTCAATCCGCTGGTGCTGTTCGGACGTTCGCTGCCGCTGGCGGCGCTCATCCCGATCACCATCCTGTGGTTCGGCATCGGCGAGAAGCAGAAGGAGATGTTCATCTTCATCGCGTCGGCGCCGTTCATCTTCAGCGACACGGTGAAGGCCATCTCGCTGGTGCCGGAGCGATACGTCGAGACCGCGCAGACGCTGGGAGCGTCACGCTGGCAGATCATCTACAAGGTGCTCTTCCCGCTGGCGTTGCCCGACATCATCACGGGCCTGCGCTTCCTGTTCGGGCTCGCGCTCGGCTACATCATGCTGGCCGAGGCGATCAACTCGCGCGCCGGGTTGGGCTTCATGATCAACACCGGCGAGCGGCTCGGGCTGATCGAGCAGAACTACCTGCTGCTGATCATCATCGGCATCCTGGCGTACCTGGTCGACTGGGTGCTTCGCTTCATGCAGCGCTACTTCTTCTATTACCGGAAGGATCTCTAGGGTGAGCGAAGGCGATCCCAAGAACCCGCCGCCGGCGGAGAAGAAGCCCGATGCCGGTCTTCCGCCGCCCGCCGATGCCGTGGCGAAGGCGCCGGTGAAGCCGGTGGAGAAGCCGCCGGAGCCGGTCGATCCCGTGGCGGCCGAAGCGGCGCTGAAGGCGCTCGAGGCCGAGCTTGCTGGAGAGCCCGCGCCGGCAGTGGCGCCCGCGCCCGCGCCCGCGGCGCCGAAGGTCACGGGCGGCACGCCGATGATGAAGCCGCTGGCGCCGTCCAAGCCGGTGCCCGTCGTCGTCTTCGACAAGGTGACGAAGAGCTACGGCAAGTTCACGGCGATCAAGGACGTCTCGTTCACGATCGACGACCACCCCGGACGCGGCGAGATGGTCCCGATCCTCGGCCCGTCGGGCTGCGGCAAGTCGACGGTGATCCGGATGATCGCCGGGCTCACGCCGCAGTTCCCGCAGACGTCGGGCACCGTGCTCGTCGACGGCAAGGTCATCACGGGCCCCGGCTCCGACCGCGGCATGGTGTTCCAGGACTACACGTCGTTCGACAACCGCACGGTGCTCGAGAACATCGCGTTCGGGCTCGAGTGCCGCGGCGTGGCGAAGGCGGAGCGCCTCGACCGCGCGCGCCTGTGGATCGGCAAGGTCGGCCTGTCGATCAAGAAGGACGCCGACAAGTTTCCGAGCGAGCTGTCGGGCGGCATGCGCCAGCGTGTCGCCATCGCGCGCACGCTCGTCCTCGAGCCGCGCATCATCTTGATGGACGAGCCGTTCGGCGCGCTCGATCCGCCCACGCGCGCGCACATGCAGGACCTGCTGGTCGGGCTGTGGCGCGAGCAGTCGCCGACGGTGTTCTTCATCACCCACTCGGTCGAGGAGGCCGTGTACCTCGGTGACAACGTCCTCATCTTCTCGTCGTCGCCCGGGACGATCTTGAAGCAGGTCAAGATCCCGCCGCCCGACCGGCCGTCGAAGGAACAGCAGCGCGATCCCAAGTTCCTCGAGACCGTCTACGGCATCAAGGACATCATCGAGAAGCTCGAGTCGTCACAGCGGGGTGGTGACTAGCACATGGCCGGAAAGACCAAAGCGGGATGGTTCCGGTACGTGAAGGAGGCGTTCACCTACCGGTGGAACCTGCTCCTCTTCGGAGGCGCGGCCGCGGCCGCCCTGCTCTCGCCGAGCCCCGACATCGTGCTGCCGCTGGTCGCCGCCGCCGAGCTCGCGTACCTGGGCGGGCTCACGACGCTGCCGCGCTTCCAGGCCGCGATCGATGCCAGGGCGCGCTCCGAGGAGCGCGGGCTCACGACCGGCAGCGCTCCGCCGTCGCAGGACAAGCAGAAGAAGCTGGCCGACGTCCTCGGCAGCCTCGAGGCCGACCGCCGCAACCGCTTCCTGCGCGTGCGCGCGCGCTGCGTCGAGATGCAGCGCATCGCCAATGCGGTGCGCGGTGACACGCGCGACGAGAGCGGCGCCGCTCAGGAGCTGCGCACGCCGGCGCTCGATCGCCTGCTCTGGGTGTTCTTGCGGCTCTTGCTGTCGCAGCAGGCGCTCAATCGCTTCCTGCGCGCCGCCGACGGCGCCGCGATCAAGACGCAGCTCGACGAGCTCATGGCCAAGCAGCGCGCCGCCGAGGAGAAGAAGGACGAGCGCATCCTGAGGTCGGTCACCGACAGCGTCGCGACCGCGACCTTGCGCCTCGAGAACTACGAGAAGGCGAAGAGCAACGCCGAGTTCGTCGGCGTGGAGCTCGACCGCATCGAGAACAAGATCCAGGCGCTCACCGAGATGGCGATCAGCCACCAGGATCCCAACGAGCTGTCGATCCAGGTCGACGCCGTGGCCGAGGGCATGAGCCAGACCGAGGAGACCATCCGCGAGCTCCAGGCCATCACCGGCCTCGGCAACGACAGCAACGACGCGCCGTCGATCCTGTCGACGGACGTGAGCCAGGTCCAATCATGAGCGCGCGCCGCGAGGAACCATGACGAGCGATTCGCCACCCGCGCCGGCCGCGGCTTCGACCACGCCGCCCGAGGACACGAAGACGCTCGCCGGCGCCGAGGGCGTGTCAAAGGTCAGCGGCCTGCCGGCGCACTTCCCGCCATGGGCGGCGAAGCTCGCCGAGCTCTATTTCTCGGGCACGACGTCGTCGTTCGTGCTGCACGGCAACGTCTTCGACCTCGTGCGCATGAACGCCGACGGCTCGCGCTGGGGCGGCCTGGCCGAGTTCCTCGCCGAGCAGCTGTTCGGGCGCTGGGACATCGTCCTGCACTACGACCTCGCGCGCGGCCTGCGGCCGCTCGCCGGCGCCAACGCCAAGCGCCTGCAGGGCATGGTCGAGAAGCTGAATCGCGTCATCGGGGACGTGCGCCAGATCAAGCGCGATCCCACGACGAGCCTGGCCGGCATCGACCTCTTCATCCAGAAGAACGTGATGTCCGACGCCGACGCTCGTCTGTCGGCGGCGATCATCATCGACCACGCGAGCTACGTCGCGTCGCGCGGCGATCGCCTGTCGCTCAACGACCAGACCCACCTGGTGACGCTGCTCAACTGGGCGTCGTCGCCGTACATCAAGCGGCTGAACCTCGCGTTCATCATGATCGACTCGCGGCTGACCGACATCAGCGACCGCCTGTCGTCGAACCCGCACGTCGCTGCGATCGAGGTCCCGCTGCCGGCGGCGCCGGATCGCGAGGCGTTCCTCGACCACGCGACCAAGGGCCTCGACGTCGCCAGCTTCTCGGACTACACGACCGCGGAGCTGGGCAAGCTCACCGCCGGCATCTCGCTCACCGACCTCGAGGTGCTCATCCGCAGCTCGCGCGAGGGCACGCGCCGGCTCGACGCCACGTACTTCAAGGATCTGAAGAAGCGGCTCATCGAGCGCCAGGCCACCGGCATGCTCGAGTTCATCGAGCCCAAGTGGGGGCTCGACACGGTGGTCGGGCACGAGGCGGCCAAGCAGCGGCTCCTCGACGACGCCGAGCTCATCAAGCAGGGCCTCCTCGACACCGTGCCCATGGGCTACCTGTTCTGCGGGCCGGTCGGCACCGGCAAGTCGTTCCTGGCGACGTGCGTCGCGGGCTCGATCGGCGTCCCGGCGGTGGTGCTCAAGAACTTCCGCTCGAAGTACGTGGGCGAGAGCGAAGGCAACCTCGAGCGCGTGCTCAACGTGCTGCGCTCGATGGGCCCGGTGGTGGTCGTCGTCGACGAGGCCGACACCGTCCTCGGCGATCGCGACAGCGGTGGCGACTCGGGCGTGGGCGCGCGCATCTTCGGCATGATCGCCAACCAGATGGGCGACACCCGCTACCGCGGGAAGATCATCTGGATGCTGCTGACGGCGCGCCCGGATCTGCTGCCCATCGACATCAAGCGCCAGGGCCGCGCCGAGGTCCACATCCCGCTGTTCTATCCGACCGATCAGGCCGAGCTGCGGACCATGTTCCGCATCCTGGCGCGCAAGTCGGGCACGACGCTCGCCGAGGAGGACATCCCGGCGCACATCCCGCACGAGGGGCACCTCTCGGGCGCGGACATCGAGGGCATCGTGGGGCGCGCGTGGCGCGCGTCGCTGCTCAAGAAGGCGACCAGCATCACCAAGGAGGCGCTGGCCGGCGCGCTGGCGGGCTTCATGCCGTCGACGCAGAGCCTCGAGCGCGAGCTCCAGGAGCTGGCCGCGATCATCGAGTGCACCGACGCCGAGTTCCTGCCGCCTGCCAAGAAGGCGCGGCTCGAGCAGCTCGGCGGCCGCGAGAAGGCCCAGGAGCGGGCCACCGCGATCAAGCAGATCATCGAAGAACGGTAGCAGGCACGGTAGCGATACCCGGAGGACATCATGGCGCGCGCAAACTGGATCGATGACGACAACCACCCCGACCTCGACGCTCACGTGTCGCAGCTCGAGCACTTCGCCGGCGCGATCGCCGACGGCGTCGTCGACGCCGACGAGCTGACCAAGCAGGAGGGCAACGTCATCTCCGCGATGAAGGCGGTCGAGGGCTCGCTCTCCGACGAGCAACACGCTCAGGTCACCAAGCTCCTCGCCGAGGTCGCCGCCTACACGGTCATGCAGATGATGCACGACATGGCGCAGGCCAAGGTCCAGCGCGCGGTCAAGTGAGCGCCGGCGGCGGCATCGCGGTCGAGCGCTTCCGCGAGGTCTTCCCGGTCGTCGAGCGCCTCGTCGAGGACCGCTGGGGCATCCCGGTGCGCATCCGCGACGTCGCGCACCCGTTCACCGGTGATCTCGACGGCGCCGAGATCCAGGTCGACTACGATCTCGAAGCCGAGGACGCGCTCTTCATCCTCGTCCACCTCTTCGGCCACACGGTGCAATGGAACACCGACGCCGACGCGCGCACCATCGGGACGCACACTGGCCCCTGGGACGAGGACGCGCTCCGCCGCGTGCGCGAGTACGAGCGCACCGCGTGTCGCTACTCCATGCAGCTCTTCCACGACGCCGGCGTCCGCGACCTCGACCAGTGGCTCTCCGACTTCGCCGCGTGCGACTACCGCTACCTCGACCACTTCTACCGCACCGGCGAGAAGCGCCCCTTCCGCTCCTTCTGGACCGACGGCAACGAGTGCCTGTCGCCCCTCGCCGTCCCGACCTTCTCGCCGACGCGCTGGCTCTCGCGCGACGGCATCGTCATCTGACGCCGCCGCGCGGCGGCGCGCAGCGGCGGGCCGGCCACGTGAACGCTGGGGCTGACCCGGCAGACGTCGAGACCGTTCCAGCGTTTCTGAAGGCGCTGCCCACGACGCTTCGTCAGACACGTCGTGCCACAGGGGCCGGCGTCCATTTCGACCACACGCGCCTCGTCGCCGACGTTGCGCGTTTGCGCGCACCACGGAAGCCATCGCGCTTGGCTCCGCCGGACGATACGCGCATCCTCGTTCGACGAGCACGTGCGCGCGATCGCTGGTTGCGCGCCCACCCGAGGCCCTTGGTGAGACTCCTCGAGGGCAGCCGCCTCTATGGCGTGGGCCCCGACGGCGACTGGGGTGATCTCGGCGAGGTCATCAGCATTGCGCTCGCTCGCGCGAACATCCTCACGCCGGGGTACACGGAGCTCTACGTGAACCTCGGCACCGACCTCGACGAGGCGATCGCCGCCAGCACCGTGACTGCCGACTGGGCCGAAGGCGTCGCCGCGGCGCTCCCTCGCTCGCGAAAGGAGCGACCGCTCGCGACGATTCTGGCCATCAGTGAAAAGGCGATCCTCGCCAAGGCGAGCGTCGATCATCTCGACAAGCGCGCCATCCGACGAGCGTTCGCCAGCCTTCGGGCAACGAAGATATTCGAGGTCAAGCTGCTCCGAGCCGTCCAGATCACGAACCTCCGGACCGGAGGGGTCTCGAACCGGGTCTTGCGTCCCATTTCGGCGTTCGACTACCTCGCAGCATTCGGCAAGCTCGTCTTCAAGGGCGACGAGCTCGAGCTACGCGGCCGGCGCGGCGTTCTCGCCGATGATGCGCGGAAGGCGAACAAGTGGCCGCGCGTGCAGCGCTTCGCCTTGCCCTGAGCTCAGACGACGCGGAGTTTGCGTCGCCCCCGGCCTGTGCCGCGCGGCCCGTTACAACGACGCGTGTCAGACCCGTCGAGTAGAACAGTGCCCATAATCAAGGCGACGAGGATGCGGCGATGGCGAAGGAACGGGCAGACGCGGCGGTGGGAGGAAGGCGGCGGGCGGCGGCGAGACCAGCCGTGGTCGCCCAGGGCGGGCGGCGGCGGCGGCGGAAGGTGCTGCCGGTGCAGATGACGCTGGCTGAGGCGCGCAAGCCGGATGGGCGACATGGCGGGTGGAGGCCGGGCGCGGGGCGCCCACGTGGGCGGAGGAAGGTCGCGCACGTCACGCGCGAGGAGTTCAAGGCGACGCATCCGCTGCACGTGACCTGGCGAATCGCCGAAGGTCTGCGGTCGTTGCGGCGCGAGGGAGTGCTCGAGATCGTTCGTGCGTTGCTCGGCAAGCACGCCAATCGTGATGACTTCCGCGTCGTCGAGTTCAACGTGCTCGGAAATCACTTGCACCTCGTCGTCGAGGCGGCGGGCCGCCAGGCGCTCGCGCGCGGGATGCAGGGGCTCGCCGTTCGGTTGGCGCGCGCGATCAACAAGCTGCTCGGGCGTAGCGGGAAGCTGTTCAAGGAGCGCTATCACGCGCGCGTGCTCACGCAGCCGCTCCAGGTCCGCAACGTGCTGCGCTACGTATTGCTCAACGCGCGCCACCACGCCGCCGAGCGTGGCGAGAAGCTCTCGCGCTACTGGGTCGACCCGTTCTCCAGCGCGCCGTGGTTCGATGGCTGGAACGAGCCGATCCGGAACCAGGCTGACTGGCTGGTGCGCCTGGTCAGGCGACCGCGCCCGACGGCGCTGCCGCGGAGCTGGTTGCTGCGCGCCGGCTGGCGCAAGCGTGGCCTCCTCGGCTTCGACGAGGTGCCGGGCGCGTGACGTGGTGCCGGCGGCCAAGCCGCGATGGTGTGCGGCGCGCGGCCGGCCACCCGCCGATCACTTGAAGTCGTAGTGCTTGGTCGCGGATTCGCCGGGGAAGGCCGGAAAGCCGTTGGACATGAGCTCGTGCACGTAGCACCAGGCCCAGGTCTCGCCCGGCTCGTAGGAGCGGATGACGGTGTGCCCCGTCGAATGGAAGTGCTTGGTCGCGTGTTTGTTGGGTGAGCTGTCGCAGCAGCCGACGTGGCCGCAGGTCAGGCACACGCGCAGGTGGACCCAGCGGCCGTGGATCGGGATGCAGTCGACGCAGCCTTCGGCGTCAGGCTTCACGCCGTGGGTCCGTGCGGCCGCTGCGTCGAGATGTTCACATCCATCGTCGCGCGTCATTTCTTCGGTGTAGCACGGAGCGGCGGCCCGGCGTCGTCGCCGAGCATGAGCCGGCGGGTCACCGCGAGCGGCGCCTCGCCGTAGCCGAGGAACGCATCGTGGAAGTCGCGAAGCGACTTGCCGGGGTTGGCGCGCAGCCAGTCGGTGCGGAGCTCCATGATCACGAGCTTGCCCAGGGTGTAGCCGAGGAACATCGGGTCGACGGTGCCGCGCAAGGCTTGCTGCGCGGCGGTCTTGGGATCGGCGTACGCCTGCTCGATGAAGAGCCGGGTGGCGTCCTCGACGGTCATCGTGCCGGCGTGGTAGCCGAGCGCGACCACGAAGCGGACGTCGCGCAGGAGCGCGTTCTTGAGCTGGCCGATGTGGACACGCGGATCGCCGTCGCCGAGGCCGGCGTCCCACATCATCTCCTCGACGTAGTGGGCCCAGCCCTCGGACGCCGTGTAGACCTCGAACGTCTTGAGCACCCGCGAGTCGCTGGCGCGCTCGTGCATGCCTTGCACGAAGTGTCCGGGGAAGACCTCGTGCGCGCTCGTGAACAGTAGATCCGCGCGCGACATCACGTACGCGCGTTGCTGATCGGCCGGCCACGACGGATCGGGCGGCGCGATGTAGTAGTAGCTCGGCAGCGCTGCCGTCTCGAATGCGCCCGCGCTGCCGAGCGCCGCGAAGTTCCCGCGCATGAACGGCGGGCTGGCGCGCACCTCGATCACGTCCTCGCGCGGCAGCGACACGATCTGCTTGTCGACGAGAAACCGGCGCAAGGTACCGAGCTGCCCGGTCGCCTCGGCGAGGACCGCATCCGGCGCCGGCTTGTCACGCGCGGCCTCCGCGATCACCGCGGCCGCATCCCGCTTCGGGTCGACCGCCGCCGCCGCCGCGACGATGGCGGCGTGATTGCGCGCCAGATCCTCCCGCGCCACGCGCTCGAGCGTCGCGAGGTCCACCTCCAGGCCCTCCGTCTCGCGCAGCATCGCGACCAGGTTCTCGGCGCCCAGCCGGAAGTCGTCGGTCGCCGCCGGCATCCGCGCGGTCAGCGCGTCGCGGAACGCGGCCACGTCCTTCGCCAGCGCCTCCAGACACGTGCCGAGCTCGCCACGCAGCGCCTCGTCGGGCAGCGCGGCGAACGCCTGCTTGGCATCACCGCCCAGGAACTGGACGGTCCCGCCGCTGATCATGATGGCGGCCTGCAGCCACGCCTTCGGCAGCGCCGCCTCGAGGTTCTCGGCGGCCTGCGCGTAATACGCGGGCGCCGCCTTGCACGCGCGCAGCATCGCCGCCGCACGCTCACCCGCCGGCGCGTAGTCGCGCGAGATGTACGCGTTCAGCGAGAACTTGAAGAGATAGAAGAACGGATCGCGAAAGGGACGACGCCGCACGTCGAGCTCGAAGATCTCCTTCGCGATCTCGCGCAACACCAGCTGCTGCTCGACGCGCCGCCGCGGCGATAACTCGCGCGCGTCGAACGCCGCGAACGTGGTCCGCGCCGCGCGCAGGCGGCCGAGCTCCGTCGTGATCGCGGCCGGCGACCGGTCCGGGACCTGCCCGTCGTACGTGTGGTACCCGAGATCGATCGCGACGTTGGGCCGGAACGCGAAGTACCCGTCGAGGAAGGCCTCGATCGCGGTCGACAGCTCCCCATCCGCCGCGTCCGTCGCCGCGGCCACCGCCGCCGGTGGCGCCGTCGTCGCGCGCGTCGCCGACGACGGCCCGCACGCGCTCGCCGCGCACGCCCACGCGCACGCCACCATCACGCTCACGGCCAGGGCTCGAGCTCTCATGCCCGAGTCTTATCATCAGCTCGAGCTCACAGCGGCTCGGCCCGCCGGATGCGCGCCGCGAGGTCCACGGTGGCGCGGTCGGGAGCCGCGTCCAGCTCGTCGTCGAGCACCGCGAGCAGGTGCCCGTACTGATCGAGCGCGCGATCGCGCTGGCCCAGCCGGGCATACGCGAGCATCAGCCGCCGGTGCGCGTCCTCGCGCAGCGGATCGAGCGCGAGCAGCCGCTCGAGCACGCTCACCGCAGCCTCGGGCTGCGCGGCGTCGAGGTGCGCACCCGCCAGCGTGGCGAGCGCGTCGTGGTGCCGCCGGCGCAGCTGCGCCTGCCGCTCGACATGCCACTCGCCCGCCGGCTCACCGTCGAGCAGATCGCCGCGATAGAGCTCGACCGCACGCGCCAGCGGCTCGACCTCGGACCGCGCAGCGCGCACCGCGCGCTCGAAGACGTCGGCGTCGAACCACACGCCCGCCGACGGATCGATCCGGTACCGCTCGTCCTCGAGCACCACCAGCTCGGCGCGGCCCAGGCTCTTGCGCACGCGATGGAGGAGGACGTGGAAGCTGTTCTTGACCTGCGCCGCCGAGGCGTCGGGCCAGAAGTCGAGACCGATCTCGGCGCGGGTGCGCCCGCGCGGATGGCACAGCAGGTAGACGACGAGCTCGCGCGCCTTGGCCGAGCTCCAGGCGTCACCCTCGGGCGCTCCGCTGGCGCGAATCTCGAGCGGCCCGAGCGCTCGCACCGAAAGCACCGGCACCTCCGCGCGCACGGGCTCGACGACGCTCGGCTGCGGCGACGCCGGCGCCGCAACCGGCGCGCTCGGCGCCAGCTCCAGGGCCGCATCGAGCGACAACGCGCGCCCCGCGGCCCACGCCGCCGCGAACGCATCCGCGCCCATCGCGTCGCGCAGCTCGGCGATCCGCGGCGTCATCGCCTGTCGATCGGTCTCCATCATCGCCGCGCCGATGGTCTCGCGCAGCGCCTCGCCCGCGCCGAGCATGCGCGCTGCGTCGTCGCTTCGCCCGCGCTTGCCGTTGACGATCCCGAGCAGCTCGAGGCCACGCGCGAGGAACATGTACTGCGGGTCCTGCCGCAGCGCGGCCATGGACTCGAGCAGGAGCGGCGTGGCGCGCTCCACGTCGCCCTCGACGAGCAAGCCGTAGCCGAGCATCTGCAGCGCGATGCCGAGCTCGCGCGGCAGCCCGAAGGTGCGCGCCACCTGCACCGCCTCTTCGAGCGCGGGCAACGCGCGCCCGAAATCACGCTGCCCGAGCCGCAGCGACGCGACGAGCAGGAGCGACAGGCGCAGCCCGTACAGGTCGCCCTCGGCGCGGAACCACGCCATCGCCTCGCGCACCGGCCGCTCACCCTCGGGGCGCAGCTGCTGGACCAGCGCCATGCCGAGGTAGTTCTGCGCGTACGCCTCGAGCCGACGGTCACCGTGCGCGCGCGCGATCTCGACGGTCTCCTCGAGCCAGCGCTGCGCCACGGCGGCCTTCGCCTGCAGGCACGCGATCACGGCCGCCGCGAAGAGCGTCGCGGCGCGCGCCGGCGTCGGCCCGGCGGCCACCGGCATCGTGAGCGCTTCCTCGGCCCAGCGCCTCCCCTCGGACCAGAAGCCGGTCGAGAACCAGAACCAGCACAGCATGCCGGTGAGCCGGAGGTGGCACGCCGGGTCGCTGTCGCGCGTCCAGGTCAGCGCCTGGCGGAGGTTGTCGATCTCGGTGTGGACCCGGTCGAGCCACGGGCGCCGCTGCGCCGTGATGAGGTACGGCTCGGCCGCGGCCACGAGGTCGTGGAAATACCCCGCGTGACGGCGGCGCAGCAGCGCTTCCTCGTCACGCGCGCGCAGATGCTCGGCGGCGTACTGGCGCACGGTCTCGAGCAGCGCGTAGCGCGCGCTGCCGCCGACCTCGCGCATCGTCACCAGCGAGCGATCGACCAGGCGCGCGAGCACGTCGAGCACGGCCAGCGCCTCGTCCACCGTCGTCGCGCAGACGCCCTCCGCGGCCTCGAGCGTGAACCCGCCGCTGAACACCGAGAGGCGATCGAGCAGGCGTTGCTCGTCGGCCGTGAGGAGCGTGTAGCTCCAGTCGATGGCGGCGCGCAGCGTCTGGTGGCGCGGGATCGCGTTGCGACTGCCGCTGGCGAGGAGCCGGAAGCGATCCTCGAGGCGTTCGACGATCTGCGCCGGCGACAGGACGCGCACGCGCGCGGCCGCGAGCTCGATGGCCAGCGGCAACCCGTCGAGGCGGCGGCAGATCTCGGCGATGAGCGCGGCGTTCCCGTCGTCGAGCGTGAAGGCCGGCACCACGTCCTGCGCGCGCTCGACGAACAGCCGGCTCGCATCGTGGTCGCGGAGCGGCGGCACCAGCCACGCGCGTTCGCCGGCGATCGCGAGCGGCTCGCGGCTGGTGGCCAGCACGCGCAGACGCGGACAGGCGCGCAGGAGCGCCTCCACGAGGCCGGCCGCGCTGTCGACGAGGTGCTCGCAGTTGTCGACGACGAGCACGAGCTCGCGGTCGCGGACGAGCTCGATGATCGCCTGCGTGGCGGACGCGGTGCGCTGCTCGCGCAAGCCGAGCTGCTCCGCCATGTGATACGCGGTGAGCTCGGGATCGCTGAGCCCGGCGAGCTCCACCCAGCCGACGGCGCGGCCCTCCGCCTCGAGCTGCGCCGCGACCTCGAGCGCCAGACGCGTCTTGCCGCTGCCGCCGACGCCGGTGATCGTGACGAGCCGAGACGCTCCGCTCAGGTGACGGCGAACGTCGGACACTTCGTGCGCGCGGCCGACGAAGGCCGTGAGCTGGACCGGGTACATCGAATGAGCCGCCGAGCTTAGCACCGCCGATCGCTAGCGCTCACCGAGCAACAGCAGCACGGCCGCGGCCACGGCGCTCGCGTCGTCGTCCACGACCGGAACGACGTGCGCCCCCCGACGCGCCAGGTCCGCCGCGCGCTCGGAGGCGTCGCTGCCGCCGGCGACCGCCACGATGACCGATGCGAACCGCTCGGATGCGGCCAGCTCGCCGTCGAGCAGCGCGCTGGCCAGCCCTTCGTCGATCACGACGCTCGGACGCTCCAGCCCCAGGCCTTCGCTGACCTCCGCGAGCCAGTCGGCGAGGATGTCGGTCGCGCGGCTTCCGGCGGGACAGGCGGGCGCGATGACCCGCGCGCGCGTCGCCAGACGCTCGAACAATCGGCCGCCGAGCGGATCCGCGAGCACGCCCGTGCACAGCAGGAGGACCGGCGGACCATCGCCGGCGCGGCGGTACAGGGTCTCGGTGTCGCCGGCTTGCAGCACGGCCTCGACGGGCGGTCTCGACATGAGGACAGCGTAGAAGCGGCGGTTTACGCGCCGATTAATCGCCGGCCGGCCGCGGGATAAGCGGCCTCGTAACCCCGCGGGCTCAAGCTGGTTTCACCAACCCCGGAGCCCACATGTCCAAGCTTGTCCTCGCCTTCGTGACCGCCGCCGGCTTCCTCGCCGCCTGCACCGACACGCCCGACGATCCCGACATCGATCCCCCGCCGCCTCCCCCGCCGCCCGCGGCGGTCGCGACCGTCGAGGTCGAAGCGCCGCCCTACGATCTTCTCCCCGGCGAGCAGGTGCAGCTGGTCGCGCGCGCCTTCGACGCCGATGGCGAGCTCGTGACCGGCCGAACCTTCGCGTGGGAGAGCGACAACGCCGCGGTGGCGACCGTGAACGACGCCGGCATGGTCACCGCGCTCGCGGCGGGCGAGGTGACGATCTATGCCACCACGGATCTCGTCGCCGGCGGCGCGTTCCTGTCCGTGACCGCGCTCGGGCCGACGCCCGTCGGCTGGATCGACGTCCATCCATCCGGCACGGTGGTGCTCGACGCCGGCGCGACGACGCTGCTCACCGCCACGGTGTACGACGACGACGGCCAGGTGCTCGAGGGGCGCACGGTGACATGGTCGAGCTCGGACGCCGGCGTGGCGACGGTCTCGTCCACCGGCTTCGTCACCGCGCTCACCGCAGGCGACGCCTGGATCACGGTCGAATGCGAAGGTCTCCTCGACGACATGCTCGTCCGGGTTCCGGACGTCACGGAGCCCCCGGTCGCGGTCGACCACGTCACGCTCGACTACGTCGAGATCTCCGTGCCCGTGGGCGAGACCATGCAGCTCGTCGCGCAACCGCGCGACGCCCAGGGCGAACCGCTCGCGCGCGCGGTGACGTGGAGCAGCAACAACGCGGCGTACGTGAGCGTCGACGCCAGCGGGCTCGTGACCGCCATCGAGACCGGCGGCGCCGACATCACGGCGACGAGCGAGGGCAAGAGCGCGACGGTGCGCGTCTACGCGACCTTCGTGAGCGATCACACGCTGACCTCCATCGACGGCAACGCGCTGCCGGCGACGCTGGGCTCGTTCACCGACACGAGCTCGAGTGGCGGCACGACCACGCGTACGGTGCGCGTCCACGACGGGTGGGTCGTCATCGATCACGGCGCCGGCACGTACGAGGCGCGGATCAGCGGCCTGTACGTGACGACGGCGTTCTGGGTCCCCGTCCCCGCCGTCTACGACAGCTCGGGCACCGTGACCGTGACCCCCGCGACCGGCGAGATGACGTTCACGCCGCAGCTGGGCACCGCCTTCACGGGCCGGTGGGTCGCCGGCGCGCTCGAGCTGCACTGGCAGCCCGACGCGCGCATGAGCAACGTGCCGACGCTCCGCTTCGCGCAGCAGTGACTAGAGCGCGCCCTGCTCGTCGAAGTGGCGGAGGTAGCGGCGCGTCACGTTCCACGCCAGCCAGTTGCCGCCGCTGCCGGTGAGCACCCACGGGGTGTACGCGTACAAGGACGACGTGGCGTGCGACCTCGGCGTCACGGTCAGCGGATCGAGCGTGCGCTTGGCGCGCCCCACGACCCACAGTCCGTCGCCCGCGATCGATCCGTCGTACCACTTGCGCAAGGTCGTCGCCGCGCACGCGACCTGCCGGTCGAGTCCCTTGTACGTCGCGCTGCACGCACGCCCGTCCGGGCACCCGCACCCGAAGGCGTAATCGATGCGCGACTGCGCCGGCCGCGCGGTCTTGCTGACCAGCGACTTCTCGACCTGCATGCGCGCCACCATCACCACGGGGTTGATGCCGGCCGCGCGTGACGCACGGATGATCGCCTCGGCCGCCGGCACGCCGTCGATGGTCGCGTCGGCGAGCCACGAGCGGGTGTTGTACGGCGTGTGCTCGAAGAACGCCTGGAGCTCGGCGGCGTCCACGGTGTCGACGTCGGTGAAGAGCACGTCGTTCATGACGAGGTGCCGGTCGAACACCGCGGGGATCCCCGCGACGTCGGCCTTGCCGTCGCTCGGCTCCGGCACGGGATCGAAGTCGCTCACCTCGTCGTGGTCCTCGTACGGACCGACCTCTGTACATGCAGCCAGCAGCAGGAGGACCAGGGCGATCGCGCGCATTGGCGCCTGCCCAGTGCAACGCCCCTGCCTGCCGTCCGGCGCCGCGTTCCCCGCGAAATCACGTCGTATTGCGGACTCCCGGTTGCACTTCGCGCGGGGGTCGGCGCCCCGACCGCCGACCACGGGCTACGCCTGTAACGATCCCTGTCGCATCGACTCTCCCCGCCTGGAGAGCGGAACGTGTCGATGCGCCCATGGATATCCCGATGCTTGCCGGTGGCGGTCGCCGCCGCGTGCGGCAACGCCGACATCGCGCGCGCGCCCGACGCCGCCGCCGCGACGGCTCCGACCCTGCGCCGCTGGCCGAGCGGCATGGTGCGCTACCGCATGCCGGAGGACCTCGCCGCCGGTGAGCGCGCCGCCATCCAGGCGCGGCTCGAGGCGATCGAGAACGTCACGCCGCTCCACTTCATCGACACACACGGCAGCACGACCGGCGCCCCCATCGAGCTGCGCGACAGCGTGCTCGTCGATCGCGTCATCGTGCACGAGACGCTCGCCACCGCGAGCGCGACCACGCCGGCCGCCGACGTGATCGCGGGCCGCCCGACCCTCTCGCCCGAGGAGGTCAACGGCCTGTGGCGCGCGTACGGCCAGCCGCTCGGGTCGAGCCAGAGCGGCGACAAGTTCGGCGCCGCGATCGCGGCCGGCGACTTCAACGGCGACGGGTACGGTGACGTCGCGGTCGGCGTGCCGGGCGACGACATCGGGGCATCCGACGCCGGACGCGTGCACGTGTTCCGCGGCACGGCGGGCGGGCTGGTGCCGTGGCAGAGCATCGAGCAATCGGATTTTGGTGGCGAGGACGAGCGCGGCGACGGCTTCGGCACGGCGCTCGCCGCCGGCGACGTCGACGGAGACGGCGACGCCGACCTGCTCGTCGGCGTGCCGCGCGAGGACGTGAGCGCGGGCGGCCGCACGTATGCCGACTCGGGCGCGGCGGTGCTGCTCGCCGGCGGGCCCGACGGCTTCACGCACGTGCGTACGTTCACGCAGGCGACCACCGAGGCCAGCGACGAGCGCGAGGCCGACCTGTTCGGGGCCGCCGTCGCCATCGGTCACGTCTCGGGCCGCGCGACGCCCGACCTCATCGTCGGCGCGCCCGGCGAGCGCCACGCCAACGCCTTCGGCGGCAGCGCCGCGGGTGGCGCGGTCTTCGTGTTCCCGACGAGCCGCGACGCCGGTCCCCCCCTCACGCCGGCGTCGCGGCTCGTTCACTCGAGCAACAGCGGCGGCGCGCGCTTCGGCGCGGCGATCGCGGTCGGCCGCATCGACGACGACGCCACCGAGGATCTCGCGATCGGCGCGCCCGGCGCCGGCGCCGGCGGCCGCGGCGCGGTGTTCGTGTTCTCGGGCACCACGTTCGTGCAGCGGCTCGCGCCGCCGTCGGCGAGCGACGACGACTTCGGCGCGGCGGTCGCGATCGGCGACGTCCGCGAGGACGCCACCGCGGAGATCGTGGTCGGCGCGCCCGGCGTCGCCACCACCGGCCGCGTCCACGTCTTCGCCGCGATGCAACCGGTGCAGATGGTCGAGCAGAACGGCGGCGCGACGCGCGGCGATCGCTTCGGCGCCGCGGTCACCGTCGGTCCGCTCGCCGGTACCGCAGGTGGGCCGCACGCGCTCGTCGTGGGCGCTCCCGGCGCACGCGACGGCGCCGGTACGGTGTCCGTGTTCGCCGCCGGCCGCGGCAGCGCCGAGCTGCGTGACCTGGCGCGCCTCGATCAGGCGCAGCTTCCCGGCGGCAGGTCCGAGGCCGCCGACTGGTTCGGCTCGGCGCTCGCCATCGACGCGCTCGACGGCACCGTCATCGCCGGCGCGTGGGGCGAAGCGCCCGAGCTCGACGCGCGCGGCGCGCAGGGTCCGGACAACGCCGGCAGCATCGCCGTGTTCCGCGGCGTCGGTAGCGGCGCACCCGCCGGCGCGCAGTACTCGCAGGGCAGCGCCACCGCCGACGCCGGCGACGTCGCGGTTCGCTAGCTCATGTGGCGGCGGCTGCGCTGCCGCAGCTCGCGCTCGAGCCGGAGCGTGTCGTCGAGCACGACCTCCGCCGGCGTGTCACCGCGCGTCACGTACTCCGCGACCGCATCGATGACGTCGGCGTCCGCCAGCACGCGCCGGTGACCGAGACCGCCGGTCGTGAGCAGCCGCGAGCCCGGCCACTTGCGCACGGTCGCGACGCCCTCGGCGTACGGCACCTCCTTGTCGTCGCGATCGTGCACGACGAGGAGCGGCGTGGTCATCGCCGGCGCCAGCGCCCGCCCCTCGAGGTCGTCGCGCCGCGCCATGTTGGCGTGCGCGAGCATCTGCTCGAACTGCGTCGCCGCCGCGCGCGACAGGCCGAGCCCGGTCGCGAAGCGATCCACGGTCGCGCCGATCGTGAAGAGCGGCGCCACGTACACCGCGCGCTTGACGTTCATGCCGCGCGCGAGCGCGATCGTGCTGGCCGCGCCGCCGAACGAGTGCGCGACGATCGCCTCGAGCGGTCCGACGCGATCGGCGACGGTGCGGATCACCTCCGCCATCTGCGCCAGCGTCGTCGTGCGTCCCGGGCTGTCGCCGTGCGCGGGCGCGTCCCACGTCACGACGCGACGTCCGCGATTCACGAGCGGCGCCACCAGCTGACCGAGCTGTGCACCGCGCCCGGCCCAGCCGTGCACGAGCAGGACGGTCGGACGCGCCTTGCCGTCCTCGCGCTCGCCCCACGACCACGCCGCCAGGGGCAACCCGCCGGCGGAGATGGGCAGCGGCTTCGCCACGTCGAGGAGCGCCCGCTCGCGCTCGGGCCGCGGCGCGCGCGATGGCGTCAGGAACGCGCGAAGCGCCAGCTCGCTCGCCAGGCTCGGCGACACCCGGTCGGCCACCTCGACGGCCCACTTGAACAAACGAACGTTCGTGCTATTTTCTGCGCGCGCGCTAGCCATGGGGTCCTCCTGCGGATCAGCGGCAACGGGTCAGTAGCGCCTCGAGCGCGCGCCGCGTGCGCGCTCCGGCCCTGGGATCTCCGACGAGGCGCGAGGCCGCATGGGCCGCCGCCATGATGCCGTACATCTCGAACGCGACCTGCTGCGGGTCGACGTCGGCGCGAAACTGCTTCTCGTCGATCGCGACCTTGGTCGTCGTGGCGAGGACGTCGAGCAGGTCGCGCAGCGCGTTGGCGAGCGCGTCGCGCGCCGGCCCGGGCCGATCGTCGAGCTCCGCCGAGAGCGCCATGAAGATGCAGCCACCGGGGTCGGCGCCCCAGGCGGTCCATCTCTCGAAGAGCGCCCGCAGCCGCGCCTCGCCGCGCGGCGCCTTAAGCCCGGGGGCGACGACGCGCGCCACGAACTGCTCGCGCGCGTGCTCGATGACCGCGACCTGGAGCGCTTCCTTCGATCCGAAGTGGGCGAAGAGGCCGCTCTTCGACAGCGACAGCTCCGTCGCCAGCCGTCCGATGGACAGCCCCTCGACGCCCGCCGACCGCGCCAGGTCGGTCGCCTTGTCGAGGATGGCCGTCCGGGTGGCCTCGCCCTTTCGCATGTCCCAAAAGTAGTACGACCGTTCTATTCTGCCAAGCCGAAAAGCGGCTCCCGGTGAAAAGACTGTCATCCAACCCAGCTGCGCATTTGTGGCCGTGCGCCAGCGCACTGTACGATTGACCCAGATGCTCGCGCGCCGGGTGATTGCCCTCTCCGCGGACAAGGCTTTCGGCAAGGTCATGTCCACGGCGCTCAAGGCCGCGGGGGGCGTCGTCGAGCTTCATCAGGGCGTGGACGGTCTGGGTCGCGGCGACATCCAGGCCGCGCTCGTCGTCGTCCACCTCGACGGCGAGCTGGTGTCGGTCGTCGAGGACCTCGCGCTGCGCCTCGGCAACGACGCGCGCATGATCGTCATCCTGCCGACGTCGGCGCTGTCGAAGACCGTCGACGTCATGAAGATCTCGGATCGCGTCGCCGGCATCCTCATCCAGGCGCACATGAAGCCGATCGATCTGGCGGCCATGGCGACGCGCATCCTGGCCGGCGACATCTTCGGCGTCGAGAAGCTCGTGCCGTGGGGCACGCGCATCTACTCGACGCTGGTCGGCGACTACCAGGAGAAGTCGCTCTGCATCGCCCAGATCACCGAGTACGCGGAGCTCATGGGCGTGCGCCGCAAGTACCGCGAGGCGATCGAGCAGTGCGTCGACGAGATGCTCATGAACGCGCTGTACGACGCGCCGGTCGACGATCAGGGCAAGCAGATCTTCGCCGAGATCCCGACCAAGAGCCGCATCCAGCTGCGCATGGAGCAGAAGGTCGTCGTGCAGTACGCCTGCGACGGTCAGACCTTCACGGTGTCGGTGCGCGACAGCTTCGGCACGCTCGATCGCACGACGGTGCTCCGCTACCTGTGGAAGTGCCTCCACTCGGAGCAGCAGATCGACCGCAAGACCGGCGGCGCCGGCCTCGGCCTCTACCTCATCGCCAGCAACTCGACGCGCTTCCTCTACAACGTCCTGCCCGACGTCGCGACGGAGTGCGTCTGTCAGTTCGATCTCGAGACGCCCAAGGTGCAGCTCGAGGGCTTCGGCTTCTTCAGCGAGAAGATCGACGCCGCCGGGCGTCTCGCCGCCGGTCCGTCACGGCTCCTGCCGCAGGGAGTCGGCCATCCCGTCGAGCGGCGCTCCGGTGGTCGCGGCGGCGCGGTCCAGCGAGCTCCACGCGGGATGATCGGCGCGCTGTCGGCGGCGATCGTGCTGCTCGTCGCGCTCATCGTCATGGTGGCGTGGCCACGCTTCACGCGAACACCGACGACGTCGGTCACCATCGCCACCGAGCCCGCGGGCGCGACCGTCGAGATCGACGGCAGCGCGCGCGGCGTCGCCACGAACGGGGCGCTCACCGTCGGCGGCCTGCAGGTCGGACGCGCCTATCGCGTCGTCGCGCGCCTCGACGGGCACAGCCCGGCCGAGACCGTGTTCCAGCCCGCCGAGGGCCCCCCCACAAATCTACAGCTGCGGCTCGTGCCGCGCACGTCGACCGTGCTCATCGACAGTGATCCACGCGGCGCGGCGGTGCTCGCCGGCGGCGTCGAGGTCGGCATCACGCCGGTCACCATCACCACGTTCTCGCCGTCGAGCGAGGTGCCCATCACCTTCCGTCACGGAGGATACGCCGAGGTCACGCGCTCGATCCGCGTCCCCGCCCCCGGCGGCGAGGCGCAGGTCATGCAGTCGCTCACCATGGACGCGGCGTTCGCGACGTTGCTCGTGACGTCGGAGCCGGCCGGCGCCGAGGTTTGGATCGACGGCCAGCGCCAGATCGGTGTGAGCACGCCGACGCGCGAGCTCCTGGTCGAGGCCGGCAAGCGTCACAGCGTCAGCGTGCGCCTCGCTCGTCACGCGCCGGCCACCGTGAGCGTCTCGCCCGGTCAGGGCGCGCGCAACGTGCCGGTGCACGCCGCGCTCGTGCCCGGCGCCGCGATCACGCTGAGCACCAACATGGACGCGCGCGCCACCGTCACCATCGGTGGCGAGGCCATGAAGGGATGCACCAAGCGCGCCCTGCCCTTCGACTGTCCCGTGCCCGCCGGCAAGTACCAGGTCGACATCGAGACCACCAAGATGACCGGCAAGGTGCGCCGCCTCGTCGAGGTGAAGGACGACGTCGTCGAGGTGAACGTCGAGCTGGGATGGGTCGAGGCGCCGAGCGGCAAGCAGCTCGTGTTCGGCGGTCACCAGACCCAGCGCGTCGCCTTCGAGGAAGGCAAGCGTCAGGTCACGGTGCTCGACGAGGCGGCGGGCACGACGTCGAACATCGACGTGCGCGTGCAGACCGGCCGCGCCACCGCGATCCCGTGACTGGCGGACGCCGGACCATTGCCGCACGTTGGCGCACATCGCCGCCGTTTGCTCCGGACGGCGACCTCACCCCGCAGGTAGAGATCAACTGCCGCGTCCGTTATCATCATCGGTGGGACTGGGGCGCCCATAAAGGACAACCTATGCGTCGACTCTTCGTGTCTTGCTTCGTCATCGGGCTGATCGCGCTTGCCGCGTGCGGCCAGGTCCAGACCGATCCTGATGCGGCCACGGGTGGGCCGGATGCTCCCGTCACCTCGGACGGCAACCTCGCGATCGATGCACCGGGCATCGACGCGCCACCACCGCCGGGCTGCGGCGACGGCGTCGTCAATGGCACCGACACCTGCGACGACGGCGCGAACAACGGCATGTACGGCTACTGCGCGTACGACTGCACCGGCCCCGGGCTGCGCTGCGGCGATGGCACGCAGAACGGCCCCGAGTTCTGCGACAGCGGCAGCAACAACGGCATGTACGGCTACTGCAACGCGGGCTGCACCGCGTTCGGTCCGCGCTGCGGCGACGGCACCACGAACGGTCCGGAAGCCTGCGATAGCGGCGTCAACAACGGCACGTACGGCTACTGCAACGCGCAGTGCACGGCGCTCGGCCCGCGCTGCGGCGACGGCGTCCAGAACGGCCCCGAGTCGTGCGACAGCGGCGCCAACAACGGCCAGTACGGGTTCTGCAACTCCGCGTGCAGCGCGCTCGGCCCGCGCTGCGGCGACAACGTCATCAACGGCCCCGAGTCGTGCGACAACGGCGCCAACAACGGCCAGTACGGTTACTGCAACGCGCAGTGCAGCGCGCTCGGTCCCCGCTGCGGCGACAGCATCGTGCAGGCCGGCAACGGCGAACAGTGCGACGCCGGCACGGTGTACAGCGAGACGATGGCCGCGAACGTCTGCCGTCCGGACTGCGCGGGGACGGTGGTGCAGAAGGGCATCGGAATCTCGCCAACGCGCGTGACGCCGGCGCAGGGCGGCATTGCGGGTGCGGACTCGATTTGCACCGCCGCCTTCGGTGCGACGTACCGCGCCTTGCTGGTCGACGGCACCAACCGCGTCGCGACGGTGACCGCCAACGCGGGCAACGGCCAGGTCAACTGGCCCGTCACCGCCTACACGCGCTACGTCAGTGTTCACACCAACTTGCTCGTGTTCGTCAGCGACAACACCCGCATGATTGGCGCGGCCGGCGGAACCGATCGCAACCTGCAGAGCGGCATCGGAGGCGCCATGCAGGAGGACAACTACGGCGCGTGGACGGGCGCAGCTCCCGACTGGACGAGCAGCGACGACTGCAACAACTGGACGTCGAGCTCGGATACGGTCTTCGGCCGCTCCGCCGGTACGCAGACCACGTCTGGGGGCAGCTTTCCGAACAACAACGCCGTCAGCAACTGTGCCCAGCTGCGCCGCTTCTTCTGCGTGCAGCAGTAGCGGTTAGCCGCCGACGGCGGCGAACGCCATGGCCTCCGCGGACCTTTGCCACAGGCTGGCGTTCGTCGTCGATCGAGCAGGATACTCAGTGAAAGTACTTCCGGGCGAGTGCCGAACCGCTGGTTGCGGCGATGACGGCAACGCCATCTGCGTTGACAGCAAGAGCCGTGCAAGACCCGGTGCTGACCATCCGTGACCAAACGATAGCCCCGGTAGAGCCATCGATCTTGTGGAGCGAGCACTCGACCGGAACGCTGGAAGTGCTCGCAACATAGGTGGCACCGGACGGCGCATCGACGACTACCTGGACTGAGTCCGCCGTACCGGATAGCACGCGAGACCAGGCCTCTCCGAGGGTGCCCGTGTACCGCCGGATCAGTGGTGCGTTGGTGCCTGCCTGCCTACCCGCGACGATGATGTCCGGACCATGAATCGCGACTGCGGTCAGTACCGCGGCGCCCGGCACGATGGTTTCAGCCACAGTAGAGCCATCGCTGCCGTCGATCCGACCCAGCCAACCCTGGGCGCCAGTCTCGCCGACGACCCAGAACCCGGACGTGGACCAGGCGACATCACGGGCGACGCCGGCCTCGGCTGTCGCTGCGGTATTGCGCAGCATGTCCCAGTTCGACGCTCCTGGTAGTGCGTTGGCCCAGAACATCGACGCGGCGTCAGCGACACTTCCCACGACATACGCCCTGTTCGTGGCGTCGTGACACACGCCGCGACTGGCTCCATCGCCCGGGGAGCTCACGGTCAGATTTCCGGTCTCGGTCGAGAGGTCGGGATGAATCTCGGTTTTGAACGGCTGAAACGCTGTCCCTACCTCTGCGGCCCCAACCACCGTGATGACACGATTCGTAGCTACGCTGAGATCGTAGCCCGTCCGCGCCGCTGCGCCGAGGGTACCGCTATCGAGCAGCGTGAGAGTCGAACCGGCGAGGCGCAGCATGCTCATAGTGGACGAGCCCTGATTCCGCGTCACGACGAGTAGCGAGCCGTCCGGATCGAACGCGGCCGCGCCGGCGACGGTCGAAGGAATCGGATTGCTAACCGGCGCCCGGAAGTCCGCGGTCAAGCTCCGATTCATGGTCAATGGCAGGCTGCAGCTCGTCGTGGCCGGACAGGTCGCCTCACCCCAGTCCGCGAGTGTGCCGTTGCCATCGTCCGTCGCTGTGAGAACAACCGACGTCGTCGTGAACTCGTGCACACAAGTTCCAACGGTGCAGTCGATTCCAGGTGGCGAAGACGTGACGCGCCCCGTGGTGCCGGTTGCGCTGATAGTGACGGCCACGGCGGCCGCGCCCATGCCGCTCACCGTGGCTGCGTCGCTCTCACCTTGCGTCGACGACACTCTGAGTGTTGCTACCTTTGGTCCAACTGTCGCCGGATCCAGTGTTACCGTCATGCTGCACGTCGCGAGTGCCGTCAGCGTGTCGGGGCATGTCGTCGCGATGGAAAACTCGGAGCCTCCCTCGCTGACCATCACCTGGATCCCGGCCAGGGTTGTCTCTCCCGTGTTCTGGATCGTCCCTGTCACCGACGCGGTGGCCCCCGTGATCAGCACATTGTCGGTGATGCCGTAGGAGTCCTGATTGAACGCGATGCGCTGACGAGGAGTCGCGTCAGTGAGATCGGGCAGGGGAGGAAACGTACAGCCGACGGCCATCCCTAGAACAGTCAAGGCACCAGGCAGGAGCGCACGACGATGAGAGATCAAGCGGACTCTGGCCATACACGCACGATACACCCCGAGCACGCGCACTGATGGACGCCGACCGCATGCCAGTCGTCAGTGTCTCTTGAGCGTGGCGATCGGCAGCTTGGCCGGCGCGCCATGCGCCCGCACCCGCACCCGCATGATCGAGCCGACGAGATCGCAGAGGATGGCCAGCGCGACCAGCGCGAGGCCCCAGCGGCTGCCGGCGGCCAGGTGGCGGATGCCGACGATCTCGACCGCGGCCAGCGCGATGCCGCGCTTCCAGGCCCCGGTCGACATGTGTCCGGTGCCGAAGCCGAGGAACAGCGCGAGCATCACCGTCACGCCGGTGCGCGCGCGGCGCTGGATCCTGACCGCGACGTTCGAGGCCGCGAGCGACTCCACGTCGTCGCCGTCCTCGTCCGCGTTGTCCGCGTCGTCCTCCTTCACGGGCGAGGAGGCGCGGATGTCGGCGATGAGCCTCTGCGCCTCGACGACGTCGTCGACATGCACGAACACCGGAATGGCGAACGCGGTCAGGTGAGGTGCCATCGACCCGACGACCTCGCCGGGGATGATGGGGTGGATGCCGTGGGCCTCGAGCACCGAGCGCAGGACGGCGACCTCCGCGGAATCGCGGCAGGTGGCGATCCGCACGGTGCGCTGGTCCGACATCTCGCCACTGTATGGCACGAACCTCCCCTCGGGTACTATCGCGGCATGCGTCGGCTGTTGGCGACCGCGTGCCTGGCTGCTGCAGCCCTGGCAGCCTCCGGGGCAGCGACCTCCGCTGCGTCGGCGGCGACCCGCACGGCGACGACCACGCCGTACCCGGGCGTGGTGCACGAGGAGTGGAGCGAGGGCTCGATCCCGGCGCTCATCCACGTCGTCCGGGTCGACCTGACGTCGGCCGAGATCACGGTGCACGCGACCCGCGAGGAGAATCGCGGCCGCACGGTGTCGTCGTTCGCCGCCGCCGTGAGCGCGCAGATCGCGATCAACGGCGACCTGTTCGCGCCGGCCGGCTACGTGCCCGACGGCCTCGCCATGGGCGCGGGCGCGGCGTGGAGCCAGACCTCCGACGACGCGGTCTCCGCGCTCTTCCGCTTCGGCAAGGTCGCGGGGCGCACCGATGGTCTCGTCATCGTCCCCGAGTCGGTGGTCGCGCTCGGCGATCTGCCGTCGTTCGTCACCGGCGTGGTCGGTGGCCGTCCCATGCTGGTGCGCGCCGGACTCGCGGTCGCGAGCTACGACTGCGCCGACAGTGGGGCCATCGCGTGCGTGCGCGCGCCGCGCACGGCGATCGGACTGTCCGACGACAACCGCACGCTCTGGCTCGTCGTCGTCGACGGATGGCAGCAGGGCTCGGTGGGCATGACCGCCGCCGAGCTCGCGGCGTTCCTGCGTGATCGCGGCGTGCGCGACGCGATGGCGCTCGACGGCGGCGGCGCCTCGGCGATGGTGATCGCCAACGAGGGCGGCCTCGTGAGCTCCCCCTCCGACGGCGTCCAGCGTCCCGTCGCCAACCACCTCGGCATCGCGTTCGGTGCGCAGCCGCCGGTGTCGCTCATCGGCAACGTGTTCGAGGGCGTGTTCGGAGGGCCGGCGCTCGCCGGCGTGCTGGTGAGGCTCGACGACTCGCGCACCGACACCACCGGCACCGACGGCCGCTACACCTTCAGCTTGCCGCCGCGCTACGCGTGCGTGACCGCGTCGAAGACGGGCTACAACACCGTCACGCAGTGCAAACAGCTCGAGCCCGGCATGATGAACTTCAACTCGATCGTCATGTTCCCGCTCGGCCAGGGCGTCGACGCGGGCGTGATCGATGCGGGAAATCCCGACGCCGGCAACGGGAACGACGCGGCGAGCGACGACGACGGTGGCGGCGTCGATGACGGCGGCGGTGGCAGCGACGGCGGCGACGAGGGCGGCGACGGCGATGGCTGCTGCTCGACGGGCACACGCGGCCGCGAGCCCGTGGGAGTAGCGTCGCTCGCGCTCGCCGTGGTATTCGGCCTGTGCGGCCGGAGTCTGATGACGCGCCGTCGACGCCGTACATGTCGTCCGTAAACACCAACCTCTACACCGACGCCGGTGGCCACCTCATCGAGCGGAGCTACCGCCTGGTGGTGGTGAGCGGGCCCGACGCCGGCCTCACACACACCGTCGACAGCGGCACGACCATGGTCGGCACGCACGCCGACAACGACATCGTCCTCACCGACTCGACGGTGTCGCGCTACCACCTCGAGCTGCAGGTGAAGCGCGAGGGTCTGGCGGTGAAGGATCTCGACACCACCAACGGCACGCGCTGGGGCGGCGCGCGCGTCCAGGCGATCACGCTGACCGAGCCGGGGCGGCTGCGCCTCGGCAAGCACACCGAGATCGCGATCGAGGCCGAGGACGTGCCGGCCACGCTCGGCGACTACCACAGCGACGCGTTCGGTCGCGTCCTCGGCACCGCGCCGCCGATGAAGAAGCTGTTCTCCCTGCTCGCGCGTGTGGCGGTCACCGACGCGACCGTGCTGCTCGAGGGCGAGACCGGCACCGGCAAGGAAGCGATCGCCGAGGCGCTCCACACCAATAGCCCGCGCGCGCGCGGCCCGTTCGTGGTCGTCGACTGCGCGTCGATCCCGCGCGAGCTCATCGCGTCGGAGCTGTTCGGCCACGCCCGCGGCAGCTACACCGGCGCGATCAGCGACAAGCGCGGCCTGGTCGAGTCGGCCGATGGCGGCACGTTGTTCCTCGACGAGATCGGCGAGCTGCCGCTCGACCTGCAGCCGCAGCTCCTGCGCGCGCTCGAGAAGCGCGAGGTGCGGCGCGTCGGCGAGACCAAGCCCATCCCCGTCGACCTGCGCGTGCTCGCGGCGACGCACCGCGACCTGCGCGCGATGGTGAAGGCCGGCGCGTTCCGGGAGGATCTCTACTACCGGCTCGCGGTCGTGCGCTGCGAGGTGCCGCCGCTGCGCTCGCGCCTGAGCGACCTGCCGGCGCTGGCCCGTCACTTCGCCGAGGCGTTCGGGCGCACCGGATGGGACGTCTCGCCGGCGCTGCTCGAGCAGCTCTCGCGGCACGGATGGCCGGGCAACGTGCGCGAGCTGCGCAACGTCGTCGAGCGCGCGCTGTCGCTGGGCACGATCGCCGTCGACGCCGATCCGATGCCGATGGGCAACGCCGGCTCCGGCGCCTCCGCAACGCCGGGCGGAGCGGCGGCCGGTGCTGCGCCGACCAGCCAGGCCATCCTCGACCTGCCGTTCAAGGACGCCAAGGCGGCGCTGGTGGAGGGCTTCGAGCGCGAGTACCTCGTGCACCTGCTCGCGAAGCACAAGGGCAACATCTCGCGCGCGGCGCTCGAGGCCGGCATCGATCGCAACTACATCCACCGGCTCGTCAAGAAGTACGGCCTCGACGTCGATCGCAGCTAGGAGCGCACGCCGTGGGCCATCTCGACGAGAAGGCGTTCGCGGCGACGCTCGCCGGATGCGCGGGGTGCGGCGGCAAGGCGTTCGAGATCACGAGCTACATCGATCGCCAGGTGTCGGTGATGCTCGGCGATCCCAACGACGACGGTCGCTGGGGTCACGACGGCGAGAAGCTCATCGACGGCACCACGCGCATCGAGTGCCTCGGCTGCCGGAAGGCCGCGTACCAGAGCGACGACTGCCCGCGCTGCCACGCCGCCGGCGGGCTCGCGCGCGCCGCCGGCCCGACACGCATGGAGGTCCCGAAGCGATGCCCGTCGTGCAACAGCATGGAGCTGACGGCGATCGGCCTGACGCCGGCGGTGGTGCGGACCGCCGCCGGCAGCCGCCCCACGCAGCCGGCCGCGCAGGCACTCCTCGGCGACGACGGGTTTCACGTGATGGCGCTCGCCTGCGACGACTGTGACTGGGTGGCGGTGAGCGACCCGTGCCCGTTGTGCGGGGCGCCGCCGCCGATCCGGCCGCGCCCGTGACTCCGATACAATGATGCCGATGCGTCGTCTCCTCGTGATCGCGCTGATCTTCACGCTGGCGTGCGGCGGGAAGAAGGACAGATCGGGCACGGGCACGGGCACGGGCTCGGGCTCGGGCTCGGGCTCGGAGAGTGGCGGCGCGGCGCCGGCCGAGCTCGCGAGGTGTGTTTCCACGCTCGAGCGCGCGGCGACGCTGCCGTCGTTCGAGCGCGGCGGCGCGATCGTCCGCGGCTGCAACATGTGCGGGCGGCCGTGGGAAGCCATCCTCACCGCCGACCGCGCCGACACCGGCGCGCTCGTCGACCTCGAGGGGGTGTGGGCGATCGTGGAGGCGTGCGGCGCGACGTGCAGCAATCAGTCGGCGGGCGCGTTCCGCAACCAGCTGACCGAGCTCGCCGCCGGCAAGCCGGCGACCAAGCCGTGGCGCGCGCTCGCCGAGGCGTGCCCGAAGCTCATGCACGCCGACAGGTCCAGCGAGCGCTTCGTGAGCGGCGGGTGGTACGCGCTCGCGATGATCGCCGACAAGCTCCACGTCGCACGCGCGACGCTCCCGCCGTCCGACCAGACGCGCCTGGACGCCGCGATGGCGGCGCTGCTCCTTCCGCTGCCGCCGCTGACGGCGCCGGGCACCTCGTTCATCGTGCCCGGTGGCGGACTGCGCCCCGGCACGCCGTGGAAGGTGATCACCGTGTCGCAGGACGCCGTGTTCGTCGGTCGTCTGGCGTTCGCGCACGTCTCGACCAACGGGCTCCAGCTCGTCGACGGCGGCGCGCCCTACCCCGGCCTCAGGGTCGCCACGCTCGCCGAGCTGCCGGCCGCGATCGCGGGGCTGACCGCGTCCGGCGCACCGCCGGCGCCGACGTTCGCCGATCGCATCGACGAGCCGGTCATCGTCGCGCCGCGCGCCGCACCCGCGCGCCGGGTCGTCGAGGTCATGGGTGCGCTCGGCAACGACCGAGCGTTCCTCGCCGTCGGCGCGCCGGCGCCCGCCGCGCTGTGGCGTGGCCTCGTCGCGGCGCATCCCCTCGCGCTCGCCGCGACGGCGCCGCCCGGCCATCGGCTGCGCGTCGGCCTCTCCACGCCGCGCATCGCGGTCGTCGACGCGAGCGGCAAGGTCCTCGCGTCGTCGCCGCTGCCGGTGCCCGATCGTCCCATCGTCGAGCGCTGGACCGCCGCGCTCAACGCCGTCGCGCAGGGCCGCGCCGTGGAGATCGTGGTCGAGGACGGCCACGTCGAGGCGCTGTCGCAGCTGCTCGACGCCGCGGCCGGCGCCGCCGCCGCCGTGGCCATCCCCGCGCCGGCAAAGGCGAACCTTACCGGCACCGGCACCGGCAAGGACCTCGCCGAGTTCTCCGACGTGAAGCTGAAAGCCGCGCTCGATGCCCCGTGAGCGCGACTCGTCCTTGACGGTGTCGCCCATCCGCGAAATGGTGGGACAATCGTGACGGAATTGCTCGATCTGGTGGTCATCGGCGGCGGCATCACCGGCGCCGGCATCGCCCGCGACGCGGTCCTCCGCGGCATGAAGGTGGCGCTCTTCGAGAAGGGCGACTACGGCTCGGGCACCTCCTCCAAGTCGTCGAAGCTCGTGCACGGCGGCCTCCGCTACCTCGAGCACGGCGAGATCGCGCTCGTCTTCGAGAGCGTCAGCGAACGCCGCGTCCAGACCAAGGTCGCGCCGCACCTGGTGCGGCCCATGCCGTTCCTGGTGCCGATCTTCGAGGGCACCAAGCCGGGCCTCGAGCTGATGAACCTCGGCCTGTGGATCTACGACTCGCTGGCGCTCTTCCGCGCGCCGCGCATGCACAAGACGTTTCGCGGCGCCAAGGCGGCCAGCAAGCTCGAGCCCTGCATCAAGACCCAGGGCCTGCGCGGCGTGATCGAGTACTACGATTGCGCCACCGACGACGCGCGCCTCGTCCTCGAGAACGTGATCGACGCGCAGGCGCTGGGCGCGGACTGCCGCAACTACACCGAGGTGACCCGGCTCATCCGCGACCAGCACGGGCGCGTGAAGGGCGTCGCCGTGCGCGACGTGATGACGGGCGCGACCGAGGAGCTCTTCGCGCGCGTCGTCGTCCTCGCCGCCGGCGCGTGGACCGACGAGATGGTGAAGCGCTTCGAGGTGCCCCTGAAGCGCGAGCTGCTCCGCCGCACCAAGGGTGTGCACCTCGTCATCCCGCACGAGCGCCTGCCCCTCGGGCGCGCGATCACGCTGCTCTCGCCCGTCGACAATCGCGTGATGTTCGCGATCCCGTGGCGCGGACGCACCGTGATCGGCACGACCGACACCGACTTCGAGGGCACCGCCGACGAGGTCCACGCCGACGCCGCCGACGCGAAGTACCTGTGCGACAGCGCCAACGGCTACTTCCCCAACATCGACCTCACGCCCGACGACATCATCGCGACGTGGGCCGGCCTGCGCCCGCTCATCCGCGGCGACGAGGGCGAGGACGAGAGCGACGTCTCGCGCGAGCACGAGATCTTCACGCGCGATGACGGCCTGGTGATCATCGCGGGCGGCAAGCTGACGACGTATCGCCGCATGGCCAAGGAAGTCGTGCGCAAGACGCTCAAGTGGCTGCGCGAGCACGACAGCGAGTTCGACGCCGACGGGCGCGACCGGTCAGGCACCAAGCACCGGCCGTTGCCGGGCGCCGAGGGGCTGGAGGAGGCGTCGCTCGAGGGCGTCGCCAAGATCGGGCGCGCGCTCATCGACGAGATGGGCATCGACGGCGAGACCGCGGCGCACCTGTGCGGCGTGTACGGCGTGCGCGCCAAGGTGCTGGGCGAGGCGATCGTCGCCGACCGCGCCCTCGGCCAGCGCATGAACCCGGACATCCCGTACGTGTGGGCGGAGGTCGACTTCGCCGCGCGCCACGATCGCGCGCGCACCATCGACGACGTCCTGTCGCGGCGCGTGCCCCTGCTGCTGGTCGGGCGCGATCAGGGCCTCGACGTGTGTGACCGCGTCGCCGATCGCCTCGCCGCGATCCACGGCTGGGGCCCGGACGAGATCACGCGCCAGCTCGCGGGCTACAAGAAGACGGTCGCCGACAGCCGGCGCTTCCGCACCTGAGCTCATGGCGTCGCTCGAGGAGCTGGGATGGAACGAGGACTGGGCGGCGACGCTCACGTCCTCCGAGCTCGACGCGGCGCGTGCCATCAGTGCGATCACGCCCGCGCGTGTCGCGATCGAGCACCGCGGCGCGGTCGAGGTCGTCGACGAGAGCGGCGCGTTCTGGGCCCAGGCGACCGGCAAGATGTTCCTGTCGGCCGGCGACAAGCGCGCGCTGCCGATCGTCGGTGACTGGGTCGCGGTCGGCGACGCCGCCAACGCCCGCGCCAGCGGGTCGCGCGCGCCGTTGCGCGCCATCCTGCCACGCCGCACGTGCCTGGTCCGCCGCGCCGCCGGTGAGCGCGAGGAGCCGCAGCCGCTCGCCGCCAACGTCGACGTCGCGTTCGTCGTGACGTCGGCGAACCAGGAGCTCAACCCGCGCCGTCTCGAGCGCTATCTCACGACCGTCCGCGACGGCGGCGCCTCGCCGGTCATCGTCCTCAACAAGATCGACCTCGTCGGCGGCGACGCGACGGAGATGGTCGCGTCGATCGACAGCGTCGCCGGCGGCGCGCCCGTGGTGACCACGTCGGCGAGAAAGGGCGCAGGGCTGGACGCGCTCGCACCGTTCCTCGGCCTCGGCCGCACCGCCGTCGTCGTCGGCAGCTCGGGCGTCGGCAAGTCCACGATCGTGAACGCGCTCATGGCCGGCGCCGCGGCGCTCGAGACGCAGGCCATCAGCGAGCTCGGCGATCGCGGCCGCCACACCACCACGCGCCGCGAGCTCTTCGTCCTCTCGTCGGGCGGCGTGCTCATCGACACGCCGGGCATGCGCGAGCTGCAGCTGTGGGGCGAAGACGGCGACACCTCCGCCGCCGTCTTCGAGGACATCTCCGCGCTGGCCGCCCGGTGCCGCTTCTCCGATTGCCGCCACCAGGCCGAGCCGGGCTGCGCCGTCCGCGCCGCCGTCGATGCCGGCACGCTCGATGCCGGTCGCCTCACCAGCTTCCACAAGCTCGCCGCCGAGCGCGCGAATCGCCCGCGCCCCAAGCCCCCCGGCCGGCGCCGCTAGTCGACGCCGGACGATCTCAGACGTCGAGCGCGTGCAGGTGCGTGCGGTAGAGAATGTCGCCGGCGGTGCGGCCCGGCCCCTTCGGCTGTTGCGCCTCGGGCAGGCGCTCGCACAGCGCGACGACCACGCGCGCGCCGAAGCGGGCGAGGTGCGCGTCGAAGAGCCAGTGGCTCTCCTCCGGCACGTGCGCGAGGTCGGCGAGGTACGTCGCCGAGAGCGCGCGGTCGATGGCGCGGACGCGGCCGCCCTCGACGAACACGAGGCGGCCGTCGTCGAGGATGACGGGCGGCGAGCACTGGCTGTCGTGCAGCTCGGGCCCGCGCTCGATCGTTCCGTCCCGATGGAGGCGCGCCACGCGCGCGCGCGTCGGCGTCTGCGAGTCCACCTCGACGACGCGCACGGTGCCGTCGGGATCCGGCACGAGGTGGCCCGAGCTGCGCCACCGCTGGAGCTCCATGCCGTCGCGATCGTGGAGCCACGTATCGAAGACGTCGTAGCCCGCGAGAGTCACGAGAAAGTGGCCGTCGTCGTCGAGCGCAGCGATGCGCCGGCTCTGCTGGCGCAGCTCCGCGACGAAGCTCCCGTCGCGCAGGCGCAGCAGACAGGGCGGCCCGTCGTAGCCCCAGTGCGTGTACGTGAGCGAATCGGTGGCGACGAGGAGGCGATCGCCCGACACACACGCCTCGGTCGCGATGCCGGGAAGCGTGCGCACCTCGGGCCACATCCGCCGGCCCTCCGGGTCGACGCGCACGATCCGCTGGCCGCGCGAGATGATCATCCCGTCGTCGAGGACGAGCAGCACGCGCGCGCTCTCGCCGCCGCCGTCGAGGTCGGCCACGCGCGCGAGCGGCGTGACGGCCCCGCCCGGCTCGACGACCCGCACCGTTCCACCCTCGACGAACCGCCGCTCGTGAAGCGAACGAGGGCGTCCGTGCTCGATGCGAAACCGCTCCGCGAAGCCGGCGTCGAGCCCGGTCCACACCGGCGCACGGCCGCCGGTCACGAGGATGAGGTCGCCGGCGACGTCGTCGGTGCCTCCGAGGAGATCGAAGGTGAAGCCGTCGACGGTACGCTGCGCCGCGCTCACGCTTCGTCCGCCTGTCCGGCGATGAGCTTGGCGAGCGCGTCCTCGTCGATGACGGCGACGCCGTGCTTGGCGGCGGCGTCGAGCTTGGTCTTGCCCGTGTCGGCGCCGGCGACGAGGTAGTCCGTCTTCTTGCTGACCGAGCCGCCGACCTTGCCGCCGGCGGCCTCGATCGCCGCCTGCACCTCGCCGCGCGGCTTCGAGAGCGTGCCGGTGACCACGAGGGTCTTGCCGGCGAGCGGGCCAGTCGCGGGCGCCGCCACCGGCTCGACGGGGTCCACACCGCGCTCGATGAGCTTGTTCATGACGGTGCGCGCGTGCGGATCGCGCACGAAGGTGTCGACCGCCCGCGCGATGACGTCGCCGATGCCCTCGATCTCGTCGATCTGTGCGATGAGCTCGTCGGAGATCGTCGCGTCGGCGGCGGCGAGCAGCCCGGACAGCGAGCCATAGCGCGCCGCGATCGGCCGGGCGACCACGCCACCGACGTTCGCGATTCCGAGCGCCGCCAGGAGTCGCGCGAACGTCGCCTTCTCCTTGGCCTGGGCGATCGAGTCGATCAGGTTCTTCGCGCTCTGCTCGCCGAACCGGTCGAGCTCCTCGAGCTGCGCCTGCGTCAGCACGAACAGGTCGGCGACGTCGGCCACCAGCCCGGCCTCGATCAGCTGCGCCACGATGCGCTCGCCCAGCCCGTCGATGTTCATGAGCCCGCGCGCCGCGAAGAACTCGATCGCCGCCAGCCGCTGCGCCGGACAACCCAGCCGGTTCTTGCACGCCAGCACGACGCGATCCTCGTCCTTGGTGAGCGCCGCCCCGCACGACGGGCAGACCGGCGGCGCGGTCCACCGCGGCGTCGCGGCGCGCTCGGTCACGCCCAGCACCTGCGGGATGATCTCGCCCGCCTTCTCGATCAGCACGCGGTCGCCGTCGCCGATGTCGAGGCGCGCCACCTGATCCCAGTTGTGCAGCGAGACGCGCTGCACCGTGGTGCCCGAGACCTCGACCGGCTCGAGGATCGCGACCGGCGTCACCGCGCCGGTCCGCCCGACGTTCAGCTCGATCTCCTTCACGATCGTCGTCACCTGCCGCGCCGGGAACTTGTACGCGATGGCCCAGCGCGGGAACTTGGACGTCGAGCCGAGCGCGCGGCGCTGCTCGAAGCTGTCGACCTTGATGACGAGCCCGTCGACCTCGTACACCAGCGCGTCGCGCCGGTCGGTCCATGCGTGCACGGCCGCCGCCAGCGCGTCCCAGCCCGCCGCCTTCGAGTTCGCCGCCGCCGCCGTCGGGATGCCGAGCGCCCGCATCACCTCGAGCGACGCCAGGTGTCCGCTCGCCACGCGTTCGCCGTCGACGACCTCGTACAGGATCGCCGACATCGGCCGCTTCGCGACGTCGCGCGGGTCGAGCAGCTTGATCGATCCCGCGGCCAGGTTGCGCGGGTTCTTCCACGGCTCCTCGCCGGCGGCGACGCGCTCGGCGTTGATCCGCTTGAAGACGTCCTTCGCCATGTAGATCTCGCCGCGCACCACGATGTCGCGCGGCTCGCGCAGCCGCGTCGGGATGGCGCGGATGGTCCGCACGTTGGTGGTCACGTCCTCGCCGGTCGTGCCGTCACCGCGCGTCGCCGCCAGCGTCAGCTCGCCGGCCTGGTACGTCAGCTCGATCCCGAAGCCGTCGATCTTGGGCTCGATCGAGTAGCAGGGCTCGTCGCCGTCGAGGCCCTTCTTCACGCGGTCGTGGAACGCGCGCAGATCTTCCTCGTTGTACGTGTTGTCGAGCGACAGCATCGGCCGCGCGCGCACCACCTTCACGAACGCGCCGATGGGCTCGTGCCCGATGCGCTTGGTCGGCGACCACGGCACGACCCAGTCGGGGTGCGCCGCCTCGAGCTCCCTCAACCGCACCGACAGTCGGTCGTACTCGACGTCGGAGATGGTCGGCGCCGCCTCCACGTAGTAGCGGCGGTCGTGCTCGATGAGCTCCTGGCAGAGCGCGAGATATGCGTCGCGCGTCTCGGCAGTCATGCCGAGAAGGTAGCTCCGAAGCTACTTCTCGTCGTCCCGATCGGGGTCGGGATCGCGCACCGGATCGAACCGATCGCCGGTGGCCATGTTGTCGAGGTCGTCACCCGGCTCGTCGCCATCCCACGGCGACTCGCCCAACGACGAGGAGCGATCGAGGTGATCGGGGCGCGCCTTGCCGTCGGTGAACGCGTCGAGCGCGATCTCGCCGTAGTCGATGTCCTGCGAGCCCTCGACCTCCTGGATCTCCAGGATGTCGAGCTCCGCGGTGCCCGCGTCGCGCACCGAGCCCTGCGGCAGGCGCGACGGCACACGGATCTCCGACGAGTCGAGCAGCTCGATACGCCCGGTCGACACGTCGTCGTCGAGACCCTCGTCGAGATCGCGCAGCGTCTTCTTGCCGACGAGGAGGCCGGCCTTGATCGTGACCTGGAAGGCACGGCCGCCGAAGTACGCGTCGATCGCTTCCTTGATGTACCAGAAGGTGTCCTGCAGCTCCTGGCCGCCGCCGGCGATCGTCTTCCACTCGGTGAGCGGGCCGTACTCGACGACCGGCGCGAAGAAGAACTCGCGCGAGCTGCGGAACAGGAGCGAGAACTCGTCGATCTCGACGCGCGGCTCGAGGCCGGCGGCGCGCAGCCACGCCTCGCAGTCCTCGACGGTCGGATAGCTCGCGACGTGACGGTCGAGCCGATCGAGCGCCTCGTGCCGGTCGTGCTTGACCAGGACCTCGCGATAGATGTCGTGGAACTCCGCCCAGCTGCCCTCGAGGGGCAGCGTGCAGCGCACCTCACCACCCAGCTTCGTGACGCGCGCGAAGTCGTCGATCGCCGTCTTCACGCTCGGCATCTCGGGCAGGCCGAGGTTGCACATGACGAGGTCGTAGACGTCGTCGGCGAACGAGAGCCGGGGCACCGGACTCTCGGTACGGAAGAACACGCCCTTCGCGCCGCCGACCTTGCGGCGCGCCACGTCGAGCATCGCGCTCGACGCGTCGATCGCGATCACGCGCGCGCCTTCACCCTTGCGGCGCAGCACCTCGATCAGCGGATAGCCGGTGCCACAGGAGATATCGAGGATCTGGCCGCGCTCCGGTACGGCGAGGTTGCGCAGCAGCATCTTGCCGAAGCGCGACCCCCACACCGGCGCGATCTGGTCGTCGTAGATACGCGCCAGCTTCTCGAGCTTGTGACTTCGCTTCTGGACGACCACTGGTCCCTTGGCTCCCGATTTTAGCGAGCGGTGACGCCCAATCAATGGAAATCCGGCCCTTTGGGTGCGCTCTCCGACCGTTTACCTTGACACTTCCGCTCGGCCGCCGTACCCGAGTAGGCGTGAGCCCGCCCCGTTCACGTGCGATTGCGGCCCTCCTGGGGCTGCTCGCGATCGTGCTCGGATCGGTGGGCGTCCACCGCCACGTCTCCGTCGAGGTTCACGCCCGGTGCGAGCACGGGGCGGAGGTCCACGTGGAGCGGGTCGGGGTGGCCGTGGCGGCCCCGGAAACGGGCGGTGGGCCCACCCTGGCCGCCCCGGTCTGGTGGGAGACCGAGGGGGATCACCACTGTGGGGTGATCGCCCCGATCGTCTGCGCCGAACCCGACGTGGCCGTGTCCCCGGCGACCCTGCCGATCGGGTTCGCGACCGAGGTTCCCGGTGTCTCGCGCGTCGCGATCGCGACCGCCCTCTTCCGTCTCGCTCCGAAGACCTCTCCGCCGATCGCGCTGGTGTGAGTCCGGCGGTCGCGCGAGCGGCCGCGTCGCAGATCCACTGACCGATTGCACGGAGACGTTTCGTGTTCCGACCGTTCACCTACGGGTGCGCGGCGATCGCCTGCATGACGATCGCAGCACCCGCCGACGCACAGACCGATGAAGAGCTCGAAGCTGCGCTCGCCGCCGACGCGGCGGCGCAGACACCACCCTCAGCCCCAACCCCGGCCGGCGACGGCAGCGCGGCGAAAGCCATGCTGCTCCCCGACATCTCGGTGATCCTCGATGTCGCGGCCGCCTGGTTCAGCGACCAGGATCACCTGCAGTCCGGCGGGCACGACCCCACGCGCACCGGCTTCACGTTACAGCAGGTCGAGCTCGCGCTCGGCAAGGCCGTCGATCCGTACTTCCGCTTCGACGCGAACCTCGTGTTCACGCCCGAGGGGGTCGAGGTCGAGGAGGCCTACGCGACGACGCTCGCCCTGCCGGCGAACCTGCAGGTGCGCGCCGGCGAGATGTTCACGCGCTTCGGGCGCGCGAACGCGCAGCATCCGCACCAGTGGGACTTCGCCGACCAGCCGTTCGCGCTCGGCCGCGTGTTCGGCGCCGACGGCTATCACGGGCCCGGCGTCGAGGTCTCGTACCTGACGCCGCTGCCGTGGTTCGTCGAGGTCGTCGCCTCGGCCACCGACGCGCACGGCGAGGAGACCGCGCGCAGCTTCCTGGGCGATGCCGACGTCGCGATCGAGACGCCGATCGACGTGCTCGCCACCGGCGCCGTGAAGCAGTTCTTCGAGCTCGGGCCCGACTGGTCGCTGCTCACCGGCGTGTCGATCGCCAGCGGGCCCAACGCGACCGCGACCGACGTCGGCGCCAAGCGCACGAACGTCGTCGGTGCCGACCTGTACCTGAAGTGGCGACCGATCTCGTACGCGAGCGATCAGATGGTCGCGCTGCAGAGCGAGTGGCTGTACCGGCGGCGCCAGGTGCCGGGCCAGATCCTCGCCGACGTGAACGGCTACGCGTACGTCGTGGCGCAGCTCGCCAAGCGGTGGGCCGTCGGCGCGCGCTGGGAGCTGGGCACGCCCGCCGACGAGAGCGGCGCCGACGACCTCGATCCGATGTGGACCGAGAACCGGCAGCGCATCACCACCAACGTCACCTTCCATCCGACGGAGTTCTCGCGGCTGCGGCTGCAGGGCTCGGTCGACCGCCCGGGCTGGCGCGACGACATCTGGGCCGCGTTCGTGGCCCTCGAGGTCTCGGCCGGCGCCCACGGCGCACATCGCTACTAGGAGTCCGCCATGAACCTCCGCATCTTCATTCTCGGCATTCTCGGCATCCTCGCCACGGCGCTCGTCACGTCACGCGGCGCCGCCGCCGGCGTGAACGTCGTCGCCACGACGCCGAGCCTGGCCGCCATCGCCAAGGAAGTGGGCGGCAAGCAGGTCTCGATCACCGCCATCTCGCTCGCGTCGCAGGATCCGCACTTCGTCGACGCGAAGCCGAGCCTCGTCCTCAAGCTCAACAAGGCCGACGTGCTGCTCGCGGTCGGCGCCGACCTCGAGGTCGGCTGGCTGCCTGCGCTGCAGACGCAGGCGCGCAACGGGCGCATCGCGACGGGAGGCGCCGGATATCTCGAGTGCGCGTCGCACGTGAAGCTGCTGGATCGCCCGGCCGGTGCGGTCGATCGCTCGCACGGCGACGTGCACCCGGTCGGCAACCCGCACTTCCTGTTCGACCCGCGCGCGGCGGCCGAGTGTGCGCGCGCCATCGCCGGCGTGCTCGGTAAGGTCGACGGCAAGAACGCGGCGGTGTACGAGGCCAACCTGAAGCGCTTCCTCGGGGACCTCGACGCAGCGCGCGCCCGCTGGGAGAAGCGGCTCGCACCGAAGCGCGGCGCCGTCGTGGTGAGCTACCACAAGTCGCTCACGTACCTGGTCGACTGGCTCGGCTTCGTCGAGGTCGCGACGCTCGAGCCCAAGCCGGGCATCCCCCCGACGGCGAGCCACGTCGCCGGCGTCATCAAGAGCGCGCGCGATCGCGGCGTGAAGGTGATCCTCCAGGAGTCGTACTTCCCCGACAAGACGTGCTCGCTGGTCGCGAAGAAGATCGGCGCGACGGTCGTGCGCGTCCCGGGCGGCGCCGACGTCGCCGGCGGGCAGACGTATATCCAGCACATGGACGAGCTCGTGAACCGGCTCGACGCGGCGCTGAAATGAGCAACGCGAGCGAGCACACCCACGACCATGCGCACGTGGGGCACGCGATCGCGCTGCGCACGAAGCGGCTGGTCGTCGGCCATCGGGGGCGCGCGCTCCTGCCTCCGCTCGATCTCGAGGTCGAGCGCGGACACCTGCTGCTCGTGCTCGGACGCAACGGCACGGGCAAGACCACGCTCATCCGCACGCTGCTCGGCCTGCTTCCGCCGGTGTCCGGATCGATCGAGTGGACGAGCGGCGCGAAGCGCGCGTACGTCGCGCAGGCGGGCGCGCTCGACGCCAGCGTTCCGGTGCGAGCTCGCGACATCGTGCGCTGGGGCGGGCTGCGCGGCTGGAGCTTCGTGCGGCCATGGCAGCGGACGCCCGCGGCGGCCGTGAGCGATGGGCTGCGCGCGCTCTCGGTGGAGGATCTGGCCGGGCGCCAGGCGCGCGAGCTCTCGGGCGGGCAGCTCCAGCGCGTCATGTTCGCGCGCGTGCTGGCCAGTGGCGCCGACGTCGCGATCCTCGACGAGCCGACCGCGTCGATGGACGCCGCCGGTGAGCGCGCGGTCTACGCGACGCTGGCGAAGCTCGCGCACGAACGCGCGTTCACGATCGTGATGGTCACGCATTCGGTCACGGGCGCGCTCGATCGCTGCGATCGCGTGCTGCTGCTCGACCGCGACGCCGATGGCACGCCCGAGGTCGTCCACGGCGAGGCCGCCGAGGTCGTGAAGAGCGACGCGTACCAGCGCCTCTTCGGAGTGAGCCATGGCGCCTGAAGGTGGCGACGACCTCGCCGACATCGAGGCGGCGCTGGCGGCCGACTCCGATCCGCATGAGCCCACCGACCACGTCGCCGGCCTCGACATCGACACCGCCGACCATCCGCCCACCTGGGGCGAGTTCGTCGAGCACTGGGACCTGTTCCGCGAGCCGGTGCTCGCCGGCGGCATCGCCGGGCTCGCGCTGGGCTTCCTGTCGGTCTACGTCGTCCTGCGCCGCATGGTGTTCGTGTCGGCGAGCGTCACGCAGGCCGCGGGCTTCGGGGTCGCGGCGTCGTTCTACCTGGCCGCGCGGATGGGCTGGGCGTTCGATCCCACGTGGGGTGCGACCGCGATGGCGCTGGTGACCGCCGCGCTCGTCGCGCCCGATCCGAAGCGGCTCGGCCTGACGCGCGAGATGGTGCTCGGCCTGTCCTTCGCGCTGTTCTCCGGCCTGACGGTGCTGGCGAGCGCGCGGATGCCGCAGGAGGCGCACGCGGTGCAGGCGATCCTGTTCGGCACCGCCGTCGTGGTGTCGCCCGAGGATCTCGACCGACTCACCGTCGCCGCCGTGGCCGTGCTGTCGCTCCACGTCTGGTGGTTCCGCGGCTTCGCGTTCGCCAGCTTCGACGGGCTGGCCGCGCGCGTGCAGGGCCTGCCGGTGCGGATGCTCGATCTGGTGCTGGTCATCACCATCGGCGTGATGGTGGGCGAGTCGGCGCGCGCGCTCGGCGCCCTGCCCGCCTTCGCGCTGTCGACGATGCCCGGCGTCGCCGCGGTGCTCGTCGCGCGCGGGCCGCTGTGGGTGCCGTACGTCGTGGCGGCCATCGTCGGCGCGGCGGCCGGCGCGGGCGGCTACGTCGTGGCGTTCCTCTTCGAGCTGCCGGTCGGCGCGACGCAGGCTGCATGCGCCGGCGCGGCCGTCATCGTCGCCGTCCTCCTCCGTCTCGTCACGGGCCGCCGGTGAGCGCATCGACGTCGGCGAGGCACGCCGCGTCGAACAGGATCGTGTTGCCGGTCGTGACGGCGCGCTGGACGTAGGCCGCCATCGCGCTGGAGCCCTCGTTCTGCCAGTACATGACGCACTCGTCGTTGGTGCAATGTGCGCCGTGCACGGTGTCGTTGTGCCCCGTCGTCGGTGCGACACCGTTGTCGACGAGCCCGATGCCGTGCGCGAGCTCGTGCACCAGCGTCGACTGCTCGACGTAGCGCGACACGTTGGTCGCGGGCACGTTGGTCGAGTCGATCACGTCCTTGAACATCGCGATCACGCCGGTGTCGCCCAGCGACACGCCGAGCACGCCCGCGTTGGGTCCGTTGGCATCGGTGAAGTAGCCGCTCACGAAGACCACGTAGTACGTCTTGCGCGTCGCCGTGTCGCGGCCGCTGCGGTGCGCCTCGGCGAGCTGGAGCAGATCGTCGACGGTGAGCTGCTCGTCGGCGACGGTGCCGATGTTCTCCATGCCGGCCAGCGCGGTCGGGATGGTGATGGTCTTCCGCCCCGCGAACAGCCGCGTGATGTTGGTCTGCGTGATGGCGAACGTGTCGCCGAACCCGATCACGTTGCCCGTGAACGGCTCCGCGCCCGGCTCGTAGTCGATCTCGATCTGGATCTCCGTGACCGCCGGATCGAACACCCCGCGCGGACCGGGCGGGCCATCGGGCCCACCGCCGCCCCCGTCGCCGCCCGTGCCGTCGTCATCGCCGCCGTCGTCATCGTCGCCACCACCACCGGCCGCGCCGCCGCACGCCGCGAGCACGCACAGGAGGAAGGCGGCGATTCGCATGATTCGAGCGACTCGCATGATCCGAGCGTACCCTGGCGCGCGGTGCGGGAGACTCGCCTCCCCGCGGTCTCACGGTGCCGCGTTCATCCGCGCCGCGCACCTCGCGCCCGCGCCGGCTGACCCTCGATCGAACCGCGGGGGCACGGAGCCGACCACGCGCCATGCATGGGCACGTGTAAGGCGTCGGCGAGATGCGCCGGCCGTGTGTTTCCGCGGAAACGTCCTGCCGCGACCGAGCAATGACCGGTGCAGCGACCAACCTCCGCGCCGGCTGACCCTCGAGCGAACCGCGAGAGCACCGTCGGCCACGCGCCAAGTCGCCATGATCGAACGCGCAAGGCGCGCTGGGCGCCAAGCACCAAGCACCAAGCACCAAGCACCAAGCACCAAGCGCAGGCGAGACATGCCGCCCGTGCGTTTCCGCGGAAACGTGCTGCAGCGATCGAGCGCCGGCATGGACATCAACCAGGCTCCGCGCCAGCTGACTCACGCGCGCACCGCGAGGGCACGGAGCTGGCCCACGCGCCAAGCATCGGCGTGATGCCAAGAGTCGCGAGATACGCGAGGCCAGGCGTTTCCGCGGAAACGTGCTGCAGCGTTCGAGCGCCGCCTAGGCATCAACTAGCGTTTCTGCAGGCGCCGCATCAGATCGTCATTTCCACTGACATTCTCTATTTGACATCTGAACACGTGCGCAGCACATGGATATTGCCGAGGACGCGGCGCACTTCGATGCGGCCATGCATCGATTGCTGACCCGCATCCGAGAATTCGATGCTGGCAGTGGCTGGGGACATGCAGGTGCCCAGTCGTGTGCACACTGGCTGTCATGGCGACTGGGATGGTCGCCGGGAACTGGCCGCGAGCACGTGCGCGTTGGGCGAAGACTTGGCGAGCTGCCGCGTGTCGATGAAGCGCTGCGACTGGGCAAGCTGTCCTACGCGAAGGTTCGCGCGATCACGCGCGTGGCGTCGCCGGCGACCGAGGAGCTGCTGCTATCCTTCGCGTTCGTCAGCACGGGCGCACAGCTCGAGACGATCTGTCGCAAGCTGCGAGCGGTCCATCGCCTGTCGAACGCGAACGTCCGCGAGGTGGACGAGGATCGGCGCGTGACGCGGCGCGACCTCGACGACGGCATGGTGCGTATCGAGATCACGCTGCGGCCCGAGGAGGCCGCGATGGTGATGGCCGCGATCGAGACGCAGGCCAAGGCGAACGCCAGGGCGAATGCGCCCGTGGTGACTGCCGCCAGCGCAGCCACGGCGGAAGGCGACCACGCCGAACGTCCAGCGGAGGTTTCCGGGGAAACGCGGCGGCGGCGCTTCGACCGGGCCGACGCGCTGGTCTCGATCGCGCAGGCGGTCCTGCGAGGTGAGAAGCCTGACCGCGCACCCGTGGAGGTGGTGATGACGGTCTCGCGCGACGCGCTGAGCTCGAAGGTCCAGACCGGCAGTGCCGAGGAGGCAATCGAGCACGTCGGCGTGTTCACAGACGGGACGTGCGTCTCCGCGGAAACGGCGCAGCGGCTGACCTGCGACTGCGCCACCGTGGAGGTGGTGGAGGACGAGAACGGAACACCGCTGTCGGTCGGACGGCGGACGCGAACGTTCTCGGCAGCCCTGTGGCGCGCGTTGCTGCACCGCGACGGCGGCGCATGCCGGTTTCCTGGGTGCACGAATCGCCTGTATCTCGAGGGACACCACATCGAGCACTGGGCACAGGGCGGCGAGACGAAACTCGACAACGCATGCCTCTTCTGCACGCGCCACCACGTGTTCGTGCACGAGTACAAGTATCGAGTCGAGCTGCTCGACGGTGAGGTTCTCGTCTTCGATCCGCAGGGACGGCGCGTCCTGCAGGAAGCTCCGCGCCTCGCGCCGAGCTCCGTCGCTGCGTGGGAGCGCATGAAGGACCAGCACGCCGGGCTCGGCATCACGCCCGCGACGAACGCCCCGCGATGGAACGGCCTGCCCGTGCAGTACGACCACGTCGTGAATGGCCTCGCTCGCCGCGAGGGTCTCGGTCACTGAGGGCGCTGTTCGCACGGTACCCAGCACGGCCTCCCGCGTGGTGCCCGCGAGTCAGCCGGCGCGGAGGTCGGTCGACCACTGGCCCCGCGCTTGCCCCAGGACGGCCCGCGCGGTCAGGGCGCCCAGGTGTTCTCGCGCAGCGGGCCGCCGCAGTCGAACGTCGCCTCGACATGGACGACGCGGTCGAGCTTCGACGGCCACGGCAGGTCGATCGAGAGCATCACCTTGCTCCAGTCGAAGGCGATGTCGAGCTGGTCGGCGTCGGTGGGCTCGTCGCGCTGGTTGTACGTGCCCACGCCGGCGCGGTTCAGCTCGACGAGCGGACCGGTCTTCTTGTAGTCCTTGACGACGAAGAGCGGCTTCACCTTGCCGGCGATCACGACGTCCGAGCTGATCGAAAGCGTCGAGCCGTCGGGGAAACACGCGCGGAACAGCGTCCCGTCCCCGACCTCGAAGCGGTTGGTCTTCACGGTGTGGAACGCGCCGCAGATCGCCGGCAGGTCCACCGGTGCATTGGTGACGTCGCCGCTCAGCTGCACCTGCGCGGTCGCCGCGCGCTGCTGCGGCTCGACGGGATTACAGAGATCGACGGGGTTCCCCGACACCGGCTTGCCCATCAGCTGCGCCGACCCGGTCGCGGCACCTTGCGGCTGCGCGCCATTCGGCCCCGGCGGCGGATTCCGCGCCAGCGCCTCCATGAACTGCTTGCCATACGCGAGCTCGACCTCGCCCAGGAGCCGTGCCCGATCGCTCGAGTCAGGGATGGGCCCGCCCGAGTTGTAGACCTGCACCAGTGGCATCTCCTCGACGGCATCGAGGAGGGTGACGCCCTCGCCGGGCTGGCGCCCGTCCGCGAGCTCCTGCTTGGCCGCGCCGGCCACGAGCCCCGCCATCAGGTTGAGCGACGCCTCGTGGAAGACGCTCCACGCCGGATGCGTCCCGCTGCCCGACCAGTCGGGCGGCACCAGCTTCGCGCCGACCGCCAGCGCCGCCGCCGCGCGCACTCCCTCCGGCGTGCGCGGCGTCGCCGCCATCGCGTCGAGCGTCTCGCGCATCTTCTTCGCGGTCGCGCCGTCGAGCTTCGCGATGTCCTGGTCGATGCGCGCCGCCGCGCCGCGATCGCGCGACGCCGCCTGCCACCCGCGGCCCGGCGCCGACTTACCGCAGCCGCCCAGGAGCAAACCCCCGAGCCCGAGCTCGAGCCCCACCCAGACGAGAAAGACCAGCATCCGCGTCATGCGCGGAGCTTGTCACGATCACGGCGCGCGATAGAAGTCCTGGCCGCCCTCGGTGAACTCGTTCGACTTCTGCGCCATCCCCGCCGCCACCGCCGCCTCTTCGGTCATGCCGTGCGCCGCCGCGTACTCGCGCACGTCCTGCGTGATCTTCATCGAGCAGAACTTCGGACCGCACATGGAGCAGAAGTGCGCGCCCTTGGCCGCCGGCGCGGGCAGCGTCTCGTCGTGGAAGTCGCGCGCGGTCTCGGGATCGAGCGACAGGTTGAACTGATCCTGCCAGCGGAACTCGAAGCGCGCCTTGGACAGCGCGTCGTCGCGCCGCTGCGCCGCCGGATGCCCCTTGGCCAGGTCCGCCGCGTGCGCCGCGATCTTGTACGCGATGACGCCGTCCTTCACGTCCTTCTTGTTGGGGAGGCCGAGGTGCTCCTTGGGCGTCACGTAGCAGAGCATCGCGGTGCCGTGCCAGCCGATGATCGCCGCGCCGATCGCGCTGGTGATGTGGTCGTAGCCGGGCGCGATGTCGGTGGTCAGCGGGCCGAGCGTGTAGAACGGCGCCTCGTGGCAGATCTTGAGCTGGAGGTCGACGTTCTCCTTGATCTTGTGCATCGGCACGTGGCCCGGGCCCTCGATCATCGTCTGCACGTCGTGCTTCCACGCGATCTGCGTGAGCTCGCCCAGCGTCTCGAGCTCGGCCAGCTGCGACCGGTCGTTGGCGTCGGCGATCGACCCCGGACGGAGCCCGTCGCCGAGCGAGAAGGCGACGTCGTACTTCTTCATCACCTCGCAGATGCGCTCGAACTCGGTGTAGAGGAAGTTCTCCTTGTGGTGCGAGAGGCACCACTTGGCCATGATCGACCCGCCGCGCGACACGATGCCGGTGGTGCGGTTCGCCGTCCAGGGGATGTACGGAAGCCGGACACCCGCGTGGATCGTGAAGTAGTCGACGCCCTGCTCGGCCTGCTCGATCAGCGTCTCGATGAAGAGGTCGATGGTGAGCTTCTCGGCCTCGCCGTTCACCTTCTCGAGGCACTGGTAGATGGGCACCGTGCCGATGGGCACCGGCGAGTTGCGGATGATCCACTCGCGCGTCTCGTGGATCTGCTTGCCCGTCGACAGGTCCATGACCGTGTCGGCGCCCCACTTGATCGACCAGCGAAGCTTGTCGACCTCCTCGCCGATCGACGAGGACACGGCGGAGTTGCCGATGTTGGCGTTGATCTTCACCAGGAAGTTGCGGCCGATGATCATCGGCTCGGTCTCGGGGTGATTGATGTTGGCCGGGATGATGGCGCGGCCGCGCGCGACCTCGTCACGCACGAACGTGGCGTCGAGCCCCTCGCGCAGCGCGATGAAGCGCATCTCCTCGGTGATCACGCCCTTGCGGGCGTAGTGCATCTGCGTGCGGTTGCCGTCGTCGCCCTCGCGCAGGCGGCGCTCGATCCACGCCTTGCGCAGCTTGGGCAGGCCCTGGTGCAGGTCGTGATTCTCGGGGCCCGACGTGTCGTAGACGTCGAACGACGGCTCGCCGCCCGAGAGGTGGATGCGGCGCATCGGAACGCGCAGGTCGCCGTCCTCGACGTAGACCTTCTCGGAGGCGGGCAGCGCCTCCACGGGCGAGAGGTCAGCGACCGGATCGGTCGTCGGGACAGTGGGAAGAGTGCGCTTGGTCGTGCTCATGCTGCTTTCCTTCGCCGGCATTACCCGGAGCAGGTTCAGGGGTCGCACGCGCCATTCGAAGCGTGCCTCTCAGCCGTGATGGGCTCCCCCAGCTATGGAGATGGAGTCAGGTCGGTCGAGGGACCATATCGCAGGGGCCCCCGAATGCAATGGCGGCGGGTATCATCGGACCATGAGGGGCTTGCTCGCGATCTACGTCGTGATGACCGGCTGTTACAGCGGCAGCCGCGCGTCGCGCGACATCAACGCGGCGTGGCGCGGGCGCGCGGCGGTGGAGCTGCAGGCGCACTGGGGCACGGGCGACGTCGCCGCCACGCCGACCGGACAGACCATCACGTGGTGGCGCACCTCGACGAACATCGAGCTGCCGTCGATCTCGGGGCACCTCGACGCGGCGGGCGCGATCGGACCGGGCGGAGGTGAAGGCCACGTCGACGCGGCGCTGGACGCGAAGCCCGGCTCGATCACGAAGCACCGCACCGAGCTGGTGGCGACGATCGACACCAGCGGCCGAGTGGTCGACATCGTCGGGCCGACGCTCTACCTCGGCAAGTCGCCGCCGAGCGGCACCAACATGCGCTGGGGCACGATCTTCGGCCTCCACGCCGGCGCCGGTGCGCTCGACGACGCGACCTCGCCGCTGCCGTCGCTCGGCCTCTACATCGGCGGCATGATCGGCCCGCGCCTCGGCCTGGTCGGCAGCTACGCCTTCGTCAACGCGACCTCCGACGACGGCGCCGCGATGGGCCACGCCTGGTCGTTCGGTGTCCAGTACTGGCCCGCCGATCGCGTCTGGCTCCGCGCCGCGCCCGCGATGGTCCTCACGCTCGATCCCGGCCTCGAGGATCCCGCGCTCCAGCCCGGCCTCGCGACCGGCGCGAGCTACGCCATCGTCCGCGGCCGCACCTTCGTCCTCGACCTCCGCGTCGACGCCATCGCCGCGACGTCCTCGACGTTCGGCACCGTGGGCATCGGCGTGAACGCAAACTAGGAAAGTGACCCCTAGTTGATCGCGTAGCTCAGCGAGTACGCGCCGCTGGTCGGGGCCGAGAAGCCGAAGCCGTCGACGATCACCCAGAAGAGGCCCGGGCCCGCGGCGCTGACGCCGGTGAAGGACGAGAGCCGGATCGGCGACGCGGTGCCGCACGGCGAGGCGCCGTCGTCGTTGCAGACGAGGTCGGTCGCCGGCGCTTTCTTCGCGTAGAGGACGGAGTCCCAGCTCGTGGCGGTGCCGCACGTGTTGGCCGCCACCGTGCGGGTCGTCGCCGGGCACACGAGGAACCAGTAGCCGACGTCGGGCGACGCGCCGGTCGATCCGCACGTGCTGCTGGTCGCGTTGGCCTGGCCGACCGTCGTCCCGTTGATCGTGCCGCTGCCCGGCGCGCTGATCGTCGTGCCGGTGCGCCCGCCGCGCGTGAACGTGAGCGTCGCGTTGCCGGCGGTCTGCGTGCTCGAGTACTGGTCGAGCACGAGGCAGTACGTGCCGGCCGCCAGCTGGATCGCGCCCTGGCTCTGCGTGCCGCTGCACTGATCGTCGAAGCACACCTGGTTCGCGCCGAGCGACGTGCACGCGCCCGCGAAGATGCGCACGTCGGTGTCGAAGTTCGAGCCGAAGGTGTCCACGTACACGACCTCGGCCGCCGGCAGCGTGAACGTGTAGAACACGTCGCGCCCACCCGTCGAGCCGCAGAACGTCGCCGAGAAGTCCTGGTTGTTGTTGGCCGCCGTCAGGTCGACCGTGAACACGCCGCCCGCCGAGATGTTGATCGCGCCCGCCGCGGTGTCGTTGGTCGGGCACGTCGCGTCGCTGCCGCTACAATCCTGATCGATGCCGTCACCGCACGTCTCGGCGCCGGGCGTGCCCTGCACGACGTTGCACTGCACGCCGGTGCCGCCGGCGTTGCACACGTAGTTGCCGCTGCGCAGGCACTGGCCCACGCCCACCGCGCACGCGCCGCCGACCGCGAACCCGTCGTCGATGCCGTTGCGGCAGTCGTCGTCGACGCCGTTGCAGGCCTCGACCGTGCTGCTCGTCGCGTCGTTGCACTGCGTGCCGCCCGCCGCGCACACGATCTGCCCCTCGATGCACGCGTCGCTGTCGCCGCCGTCGCACATCATGCCGAGGTTGAAGCCCTCGTCGGTGGCGCCGTCGCAGTCGTCGTTCACGCCGTTGCACGTCTCGACCGAGTTGGCGCTCGTGTCGCTGCACGTCGTGCCGCCGCCCGCCGCGGCGCAAACGACCATGCCCTCCTGACACAGGTCGGCGTCATTGCCGTCGCACATCACGCCCAGCCCGAAGCCCTCGTCGGTCATGCCGTCGCAATCGTCGTTGATGCCGTTGCAGCTCTCGGCGCCGCCGGTGCCGGGCATCGCGCTGCACCGCACGCCGGTGCCGTCCGGATCGCACTCGAACACGCCGCTCGCCATGCAAGCGCCGCTGCCGGCCATACACGCCGTGCCGAGCGTCGTGAAGTCCTCGTCGATCTCGGCGTCGCAGTCCTCGTCGCGTCCGTTGCACAGCTCGGCGGCCGGCACGCACGCGTCGAGCGCGTCGGTCGCGGCGTCGGTGGGAGCGTCGGTCTCGGCGTCGACCTCGGTGGCGTCGACGGGCTGCGCCACCTCCGAGCTCGCGCAGGCGACGAGCGCGCAGGCGACGAGCGCGCAGACCCATAGAAGCACTGCTCCCCGGAACATCGGCGCATCGTTACACCACGTGCTACGAAAACGGTAGGCTCTTCATCAGATCGGCATTCTTCCCCGAGAGGCCCCAGAGATGAGCAACGATTCTCCGCACCTGCCCGTGATCGGCAACTCGCCGCCGGCGTCGCCGACCGAGCACCTCGACCTGACCGACCAGGAGCTCGAGGACGGCATCCAGCGCCTCAAGAAGGAGCGCAACGCGGTCATCCTGGCGCACTACTACCAGGAGTCGGAGATCCAGGACCTCGCCGACTTCGTCGGTGATTCGCTGCAGCTCTCGCAGGCGGCGGCCAAGACGGAGGCCGACGTCATCGCGTTCTGCGGCGTCCACTTCATGGCCGAGACCGCGAAGATCTTGAACCCCACCAAGGTCGTCGTGGTGCCGGATCTCGAGGCCGGCTGCTCGCTCGCCGACGGCTGTCCCGCGCCGCTCTTCAAGACGTGGCTCGAGAAGTACCCGGGCCACACGGTCGTCAGCTACATCAACTGCTCGGCCGACGTAAAGGCGCTGTCCGACGTCATCTGCACGTCGTCGAACGCCGTCAAGATCGTGAAGGCGCTGGCCAACGAGAAGATCGTGTTCGCGCCCGACAAGTACCTGGGCGCGTTCGTGAAGAAGCAGGCCAACCGCGACGACATCGTGCTGTGGCAGGGCACCTGCATCGTGCACGAGGCGTTCAGCGAGCGCCGCCTGCTCGAGCTGATGGTGAAGCACCCCGACGCCGAGGTCATCGCGCACCCCGAGTGTCACGAGGGCATCCTGCGCCACGCGCACCACGTCGCGTCGACGTCGGGCCTCATCAAGTACGCCAAGGACAGCCCCAAGCAGACGTTCATCGTCGCGACCGAGGCCGGCATCCTTCACAAGATGCAGATGGAGGCGCCGGGCAAGCTGCTCATCCCGGCGCCGCCCGAGGACGAGAGCTGCTCGTGCAACGAGTGCCCGTACATGCGCCGCAACACGCTCGAGAAGCTGTACCTGTGCCTGCGCGACCTGAAGCCGCAGGTCGACGTGCCCGAGGCCACGCGCGTGCGTGCGCTGCAGCCGATCCAGCGCATGCTCGACATGAGTGTCTGAGCGCGTGAAGTCGATCCTGCTCGTCGCCGCGATCGTGGTCGCCGGCGCCATGTTCGCTGCGGGTTGCTCGAGCAAGGCCGGCGCGCCACCCGCGAAGGTGTCGTCCCGCGACGCCGCCGCGACGCCAGCGCCCGCGTCTGTCCGGGTTCCGGACAACACGCGCCAGGTCGTGACCGTGGTCGTCTCCGACTGGGACGCGACCACCGCGGAGCTGAAGCTGTGGGTCCGCGACGACGCGCGCGCCGCCTGGCGACAGCTCGAAGGTCCGTCGCCGCCAGCGGTGCCACCGGCGTGGGCCGCAACCGTCGGCCGGACCGGGCTCGCCTGGGGCCGCGGGTTGCACGGCGACGGCGCTCCCGCGGGACGCAGCGGCCCGCAGAAGCACGAAGGCGACGGCAAGAGCCCCGCCGGCATCTTCGCGATCGGCCCCGCGTTCGGCTACGCCGCCGCCGCGCCGCGCGGCACGCGCATCCCCTACACGGCGGTCGACGAGCACTGGCGCTGCGTCGACGATCCGGCCTCGGCCGTCTACAACCGCGTGATCGACGAGCGCACCGTCAAACCCGACTGGTCGTCCGCCGAGGACATGCGACGCCCCGATCCGCTCTACACGTGGGTCCTCGAGGTGCGCCACAACGCCACCGGGACGCCCGGCGGCGGCAGCTGCATCTTCTTCCACGTCTGGGGCGGCCCCACCGACACCACCGTCGGCTGCACCGCGATGTACGACGTCACGCTCGCGTCACTCATCGCCACGCTCGATCCCGCCGCCAACCCCGTCGTCGTCCAGCTCCCCGCCGCCGAGTACGACGCCCTCGCCCCAACGTGGGGCCTTCCGCCGCGCTAGCGAAGCACGCGCGCCATCGCCGCGATCAGCTCGTCGCGCGAGAACGGCTTGTCGAGCGTGACCGCCACGGCCTGCGCCGCCGCGTGGTCGCTGTAGCCGGTCATCAGCAGCATCGGCAGCGGCGGCACGTGCGCCGCCAGCTCGCGGGCGAGCTCGGTGCCGCTCATCCGCGGCATGGTCACGTCGCTGATGACCAGATCGTACGAACTGCCGGCGTGGATGCGATCGAGCGCGTCGCGTCCGTCGAACGCGGTGTCGACGCGATGCCCGTCGCTCTCGAGCAGCATGGCTAGCGCCTCGCGCACCGCCGCGAGATCCTCGACGAGCAGGATGCGCAGCGGCGGAAGCTTGTCCGCCATGGGCTGCACGCGCAGCGGGCCGCTCTTGCCGCCGGAGACGGGCAACAAGAGCTCGACCGTCGTCCCCCGCCCCACCGCGCTCTCGATGCGCACCGAGCCGCCGTGCTGGCGCGTCGTCCCCAGCACCGCCGCCAGCCCGAGGCCGGTCCCCCGATCCATCGTCTTCGTCGTGAAGTACGGCTCGAACACGTGCGGCAGGTGCTCGGGCGCGATGCCCACACCGGTGTCGCTCACGGCGAGCCGCGCGTAGCGCCCCGGCGAGAGCCGCTCCTCGAGGCGCGCATCGTTCTCGCCGACGTCGACCTCGTCGAGCTCGATGCGCAACGTCCCGCCGCTCTTCATCGCGTCGCGCGCATTCACCAGGAGGTTCATGAACGCGCCGTCGATCTGCGTGGCGTCGCCTTGCACCATGGGCCGATCGTTCACCACGACGTCGATCGTCAGCGAGGGCTCCGCCACGCGCTCGAACAACGCACGCACCGACTCGACGCGCGCAGCCAGGTCGAGCCGCTCGGGCCGGTAGGGATGCTTGCGCGCGAACGCGAGCAGCTGCCGCACGAGCCCGGCGCACCGCTCGAGCGCGGAGCTCATGGTGTCGAGGTCACTCCGCCGCGGCGCGGCGCTGTGCAAGCGCATCAGATCGAGCTGCGCCGAGAGGACGGTCAAGTAGTTGTTGAAGTCGTGCGCGACGCCGGCGGCGAGCGCGCCCACCGCCTCGTTGCGCGCGGCGTGGCGCAGCTCCTGTTCCATCTCGACGCGCGCGGTGACGTCCTGGCTCACCCCGACGATGCACGGCCCTGTCGACCGCTGCACCAGCCGCGAGATCGACTCGAGGTAGATCATGCGTCCATCGGATGGACGGATCACGCGGACCAGGATCGGCGGCAGCGGCGCGCCGCTGAAGATCTGCGCGGCCCACTCCCGCTCGCGCGGCCGGTCCTCGGCATGGATGATCGCCTCGGCGAATTCGCCGTCGATCGGGGTCTCCGGCGCGACGCCGCACAGCCGGTAGAGCTCGTCCGACCATTCGAGCCGGTTGGCGCTCACGTCGTACCAGTAGCTGCCGATGCCCGCGGCGCGCTGCGTGTCCGCGAGGAGGGCGTTGACCTGCGAGAGCCGCTCGTTGGCGGCGTACTGATCGGTGATGCGCACGAGGGCGCCGACGATGCGCGTGATGTTGCCGGCCGCGTCACGCTCGATCGTGCTCGGACCGACGACCCAGTCCATGCTGCCGTCGGGCCGCACGATGCGGTACGGAAAGGTCTCGATCGTCCCGCGGGTCGTCACCGAGCTCGCCGCCATGATCACGCGCGCGCGGTCGTCGGGGTGGACCCGCTGGTAATACGCCTCCGGCGACGCCGGCAGCGCCGGATCCATCCCGAGCAGACGATAGAAGCCGCGCGACCACGCCACCGATGCGCCGGGCACCCACACGAACGAGCCGAGCCCCGCGATCTCCTCGATCACCTCGAGCAGCTCCGCTCGCTCCTCCGCCGATATCGACCCCGCTGTGACCACGGCGCGAGCTTACGTCATGAGGCCAGCGGTAAGCTCGCGTCATGCAACTCGACGGCTATCGCCCCGTGAGTCGATCGCGCACGACGATGGCCGAGATGATGGTCCCGGCCTACGCGAACTTCGGGGGGAAGATCCACGGCGGCATCTTGCTGGGGCTGATGGATAAGGTCGCGTACGCGTGCGCGGCGAAACATGCCGGCCGCTATTGCGTGACCGTCAGCGTCGACGGCGTCTACTTTCGCGCGCCCGTCGAGGTCGGCGATCTGGTGTCGCTCAAGGCGTCGGTCAACCACGTCGGTCGCACGTCGATGGTCGTCGGCATCCACGTCGACGCCGAGAACGTCGCGACCGGCGAGATCCGGCATACCAACACGTCGTACTTCACGATGGTCGCCAAGGACGTGGAAGGTCGCCCGGCGCAGGTGCCGGGCCTCATCCTCGAGACTCCCGACGACGCGCGCCGCTGTCTCGAGGCCATCAAGCGCCGCGAGCTGCGCCGCCGCTACGACGAGGAGCTCGACAACACGCGCACGCGCCTGGAGCTCTCGCAGCTCCCGTCGCTCCTAGGGACCGACCGGATCGCCCTCGAGCCAGCGCTCGATCAGCCAGTCGTCCCCGGCCCCGGTGGCCGTGACCACGGGTGAAACGAAGTAGCCGCGCCGCTGCGAGTTGGCGATGGCCTGCGCCGACGCGAGCACCTCGTCGCTGACCACCTGATCGCCGGTGTAGCTGGCGTGCACGAAGCGCACGTCGCTGCCGCGGATGACCACCAGCCCGACGTGTACGTCGAGCCCGATGATGTAGAGGCCGTCGTCGAGCACCGCGAGCTCGGCGGCGAGCTCGGCCGGTGCGATGCTGAGGAAGCGGTGCACCTTGCCGGCGCCGCCGACCATCGACTTCTGGATGTTCAGCGCCGCGGCCTGCCCGAGCCGGAAGCGATCGCGCAGCGTGAAGCCGGCGCCCTGCAGCACCGCGCCGACGAAGTAGCTGCACGCGATCGTCTTGCCGGCCTGGTGCGGACGCGTCGCCGTGCTGTTCTTGCCGAGCCCCCACGACATCCCGAGCCACGGCGGCAAGAGGTCGTCGATGATCACCGCGCTCAGGTAGCGGCTGGCGCGATCACGCACCGCGGCGCGCTCCGCCGGCGTCGTCGCCTTGCGCCAGTCGGACGCAAAGCGTGCGCGCTGCGTCGCGATCCCGTCGACGGCTTCGTCCCACGCCGAGGCCGCGGCCTCGATGTCGACGGTGCCGTGCGCCGGCGGGTCGGAGCGCGCGCTACTGCACCCGGTCACGAGCGTCGCCATCAGGAGGACGGACGCGAGTCGGCCCATATCCGCCGAACGCGCGATATGGGCCGACTATTCGTGCTGCGCGCGATCGCGCGTCAGGTCTCGGTCAGTGGTGGTCGTGGCCCTTACCGCGACCCTTGTCGTGGCCCTTGCCGTGCCCGTGACCGTGCCCCTTGTCGTCCTTGCCGTCGTGCGAGTCGCGGCGCGCGTCGAGGCCCCAGAGCTCGACCTGGGCCTTGCCGCCGCCGGGCAGGTTACCGTAGCGGAACTCGACCTTCTTGATCCAGCGCGCGTCACCCGGCAGGTCGATCACGCGGCTCGTGGTGCCCTGACCGAAGACCCAGCGCAGGCTCGGCGACCACGTGCTGCCGTCGCCGAAGGTCACGACCATGTCGTACATCTCGATCGAGGAGCTCTCGACGACGACCGCGAGCGCGACGAACTTGCCGTCGCCTTTGCCCACCTGGATCTTGTCGCGATCCATGCGGCCCTCGACCCAGCGCTCGCCGAGCTTGTCCCAGTCGCTGCGCTTGTCGAACTGGCGATCCGACCACTTGTCTCCGGCGTGCGCGGGCGGACCCGGCGGCGGCGCCGGCTGCACGACCGGCGGCGGTGATGGCGGCGGCGCCGGCTGCGTCGGCGGAGGCGCGGGCTGCACCACGGGCGGGGGCTGCGAGGGGGTTGGCTGCGACGGCGGCGGCTGCGACGGCGGCGGTCCGCTGCCGACCGGCCCCGAAGGTGGCGGCGACGACGCCGTTCGCACGACGCAGCCTGCTGCAAGCAACAAGACGATGGATAGAGCTGTGGTGGTCCTCATCACGCTTGGACGATACCACCGGCGAGAAGTTCCCTGGTCCGAGTGATGTCGGTGGCACACTCACCCGCTCGATGTGGCGGTTTCTCCTCGCGCTGATGCAGGCCACGCCGGACGAAGCCGAACCCGAGGTGGAGCCGTCGGCGGCCGACGAGGTCATCGAGATGGAGGGGCGCGCGCCGCTCCTCGCGGAGCCGCCGCGCGAGGTGCTCGACGTCGAGGAGCTCCGCACGCTGCCCGCCGCCGGTAACGATCCGCTGCGCGCGGTGTCGAGCTTGCCCGGCGTGGCGCGCGTGCCGTTCGGGCTGGGCGGGCTCGCGCTGCGCGGTGCGGCGCCGCGCGACTCGTCGGTGTTCCTCGACGGCATCGAGGTGCCGCTGCTCTATCACTTCGGCGGGCTGGCGTCGTTCATTCCGATCGGCGTGATCGACGAGGTCGCGCTCGAGCCGTCGGGCTTCGGCGCGCGCTGGGGACGCGCGACCGGCGGCGTGGTGGTCGCGACCACGCGCTCGCCGCAGACCGACCGCCGCCGCAACGCCGCCGAGCTCTCGCTCATCCACGCCGCCGCGCTGACCGAAGGGCCGGGGCCCGGCGGCGGCAGCATGCTGGTGGCGTTCCGCCGCTCGTACATCGACGCGATCCTCGCCGCCGCGCCCGTCGATCTCACGCTGGCGCCGCGTTACCTCGACTCGCAGGTGCGCTGGGAGTCGAAGAGCGGACGCTGGCTCGCGCTCGCGCTCGTCTCCGACGACCGGCTGAAGCTCCTCCGCGAGCCCGACATGGGCTCGACCGGCGGCGTCGACACCAGCAGCGTGCGCCGCCTCGAGTACACGTCGCGCTTCGCGCGCCTCGCGCTGCGCTATCGCGCGACGAGCGGCGTGAACCGTATCGAGGCCGTGCCGTCGATCGGGCTCGATCGCGTCGAGGCGTCGGCCAACCACGACGGCATCGACAAGGGGATGGTCCGATGGAACGCGATCGCCGGGCTGCGCAGCGAGGTGTCGCGGCCGTGGCTCGGCGGCACGTTCGCCGTCGGGTTCGACGGCCAGCTGACGCGCCACGCGTACGCGCTCGACACCACGCCGCCGCCGTCGCCCGGCAACCCCGATCCGCCGGTCGGCGTCGTGCATCGCGAAGGCGTGGCGTGGGCGCCCGACACCGGCGTGTGGATCGAGGAGCAGTGGTCGCTGCGCGACGACCAGGTCGCGGTGCGCCCCGGGCTGCGCGTCGATCGCTTCGGATTGTCGGACGAGATCGTCGTCGGGCCGCGCCTCAACGTGACGGAGCAAGGCCCGCGCTGCACGACGCTCACGCAGTCGGTCGGCGTCTATCACCAGCCGCCCTCGCCGACCGACCTCGATCCGGTGTTCGGCAACCAGTCGCTGCAAGGCAGCTGGGCGGTGCAAGGCGCGCTCGGTGTGCGCGCGCCGCTGTCCGACGTCGCGCAGCTGGGCGTCACCGCGTACGGCCAGGTGATGCGTGACGTGTCGGTCGACGTCGTCACCGGCGCGACGCCGATCGCCGACAACGGCAGCGGCCAGGCCGGCGGGCTCCTCGCGGTGAGCCGCGAGCTCGTCGACGAGCAGTTCGGCTCGTACTCGTATCGCGAGGCGGTCGGCAAGGGCTACGCGTACGGCGTCGAGGTGCAGGTCAAGCGCGAGCTCGGCAGCGTCACCGGCTGGCTCTCGTACACGTACGCGCGCTCGTTCCGTACCGGTGATCCGCGCGTCGACCCGACGTACTACCCGTACGTGCTCGATCAGCCGCACGTCGGGACGTTCCTCGTCACCCGTCCGGTCGGCAAGTGGCGCTTCGGCGGGCGCGTGCGCGTGGCGAGCGGCAACCCGATCACGCCGGTCGCCGGCCGCTACTTCGACGAGACGCACCAGGAGTGGGTCGCGATCTCGGGGCCGATCTTGTCGGAGCGCCTGCCGATCTTCTTGCAGCTCGATCTGCGCGTCGATCGCACGTGGCGGCGGAGATGGGGCGTCATCAACCTGTTCCTCGACGTGCAGAACGCCACCAACCGCACCAACCCCGAAGGCGTCACGTACAACGACGACTTCACGCAGCGTCGCTACACGCGCGGACTGCCGTTCTTCCCGGCGCTCGGCGTGGAGTACCTGCCGCCGCCGTGATTAGGAAAACAAGGCACAGGGCACGGGAAACAGGAAACAGGAAACAGGAAACAGGAAACAGGAAACAGGAAACAGGAAACAGGAAACAGGAACAGGAAACAGGAAACAGGAAACAGGAAACAGGAAACAGGAAACAGGAGACAGGAAACAGGAAACAGGAAACAGGAAACAGGAAACAGGAAACAGGAAACAGGAAACAGGATCAGTTTCTGGTTTCGTGTCGCCTGTTGCCTTGTTGTCCTACATCAGCGCAGGCTGCCGAGCAGACCGCGCGCCTCGGAGAGCTGCCCCGAGTGCTGCACGTCGACGTCGAGCGGACCGACCGGCGTCGAGAAGCGCAGGCGCGCGTTGAGCTGGTACGCGCGCGCGCCGCGGGAGATCTCCGACGCGACCAGGATCGCATCGCGCGCGTCGATCGTGAGCGACGTGGTCACGGGCGCCATGCCCTTGGCGGGGATGGTCTGCGAGAGCTCGATCGAGCCGGTGACGGCGCGCGCGCCACCGACCGAGAGCTGCCAGTCGATGCCGGCGAGCGGAACGCCGAAGCCGTTGGGGTTGGCGACGTCGAGGTGCAGCTCGCCGGTCATCCCGGAGAAGCCGGCGGACGACATCGACACGTCACGCACGTCGGCGGTGGGGCGCTCGATGGAGCGGGTGAAGATGGAGCACGCGGCGAGAGAGAGGCAGAGGCTGGCAACGAGGATCGAGCGCATGGGTGCCTCGGGAGCAAGTCGCGCGCCGCGCGCAACTCCGCGACGACGCTGGACCTGCCGTGAACGCTGATTGACGACCGACTCAGAATCGCGACAGCAGCCCCTGACAGGTCACACCCCAGCCGCTCAGGGCTCCGTCGTCGGCGCCGAGCGCGACCTCGCCGGTCGTGTAGGCGTTGGCCTCGACGCGTAGCGCGAAGTCGATCATGGGCGTGCGCCGGAAGACCAAGGTCGCGCCGGCGAGCGCGCGGTGCTGGCCAGCGCCGGCCGACATGCCGTCGTCGGTGCCCTCGGGCGTCACGGCGATCGATCCGAAGCTGTGGCCGACGCCGCCGTGCACGTAGAGACGGCGGCGCACGCCCCAGTGCAGCGTCGCGCTCGGCGTGAACCCGCGATACGCGACCGTGTCGGCGTCGTAGGTGAGCGACTGGAAGACGTAGCCGGCGGTGGCCGTGATGGCCCAGCGATCGCTGCGCGGCACGAACGAGAGATCGACGTGCGGCTCGCTGCCGATGCCGAGCGTGCGCTCGCGCGCCGCGAGCTTGCCGCTGGTGACACCGATCTTCGTCCCGAACATGAACTTGAGGCCGGGCCCGTCGCGCTTCACGTAGCCGTCGGCGTAGCGCGCCTTGCACCAGCCCACGCAGCCTGGATCGACGTACATGCCGGGCCCGTTCACGCGGATGACGCCGGCGGCGCCGGGGCCGGGCGCGCCGAAACCCGCGGCGCACCCCGACGCGAGGACGATCAACACGACCGTGCGCAGCATCAGATCCCTACCAGCACGAGCTCGAACATCACGGCGCGCGCGTCGATCTGCGCGGCGCGTCCCAGGAGCGTGACCTCGCCGGCGCGCGCGTCCTGCAGCTCGGCCGTGATCACGAGATCGTTGCCGTGAAGACGCGCCGCCGCCCAGTCGAAGCCGCCGGCGACGCGCCACGCGCCCGCGGTCGCGCTCTCGTCGGTCAGGACCTCCTCGAGCTTCGACTGGCCGTGCAGTCGCCCACCGGCGAGTCGCAGCGCGAGCGAGGACGTCACCCCGACCTTCGCCGCCAGCTCGGCGCCGAAGCCGAGATAGCGCGCGCTCGCCATGGTCGCGTCGTTGCCGGTCCCGTACCCGACGCCGAACAGGTTGGTGCCGACGAGGAGATGGTCCGACAGCACGCTCTCGGTGAACCCCGCGTGCACCTCGAAGGCGTAGACCGATCCCGACCACGCGCCGTCCCCGGCGCGGGTCTGGCTCGCGCCCTGCTTCACGCCGAGGTAGTAGCCGCCGTCGAACGCGTACATCGGCGACTCGCCGCCGCCGAGCTCGCGCACACGTAGCTGTTTCGCGGCCTGGTGCGCCGCGCGCCGCTCGGCCTCGTCGAAGTGCAGATCCGGGCGCGAGCCGCCGGCCGTCGCGTACGCGTCGCGCCGCGGCTGATACGGGCCGACGCCGAGAGCGCAACCGCCCGCCAACGCCGGGGCGAACGCGAGGGCGAGCAGGCCGGCCGTCTTCACTGGCACGCTGCCGGATTGGGCGTCTTGCCGACCTTGGCGAGGATGCCGGCGCGCGTCGCCTGCTCGAGGCGCACCAGCTGGTCGATGTCGGGGGCAACGACGATGAGCTCGATGATGCAGGAGCCCTGCTCCGCCACCGTGATCGTGCCGATCACGTCGCCGTTCGACGTCTGATCCATGATCGCCGCGGCGTCGAACGACGCGAGCTGGCCCTTGTAGTTCTCCGGCTTGCGGTGGACGTTCAGCTTCTTCAGCTCGTCGGCGAGGCGGGTCCGCGGGGTCTCCCCGGGCTGCTTCTTGCGGATCGAGAACTCGAAGTCGCCGTTGATCGGATCGTAGCCGCCGCCCTTGCCGCTGTTGATGACGAGGTGATCGGCGGCGTTCGCGGTGTCGACGGTCGCGGGATCGAGCAGGAGCACGACGCCCCACTCTTCGACGGTCATCGTGCCGGTGCCGAAGACCTTGCCATCGACGACCGGCTTCTCCGGCGGGCCCTGCTTCTTCTTCCCGCCGCCGGGCATGGGGAACAGCGAGATACAGCCGCCCAGCGCCAGCGCGCAGGCGGCCACGAATGCGATCGAGCTCGGTTGCTTCATGCCCGCCAACACGCGGGCGGTGTGCGATCCGTCAGACGAAATCTTCGCCTGACGATCGCGGCGGCGACCTCGTGTTCGGCGGCAGGAGGAACACCATGAAGACGACGATCCTGCTGGTCACGGCGACCGTGGCCGTGGCCGTGGTTGTGGCCCCTGACCTCGCCCACGCCGGACAACCCCTGGTCTGCAAGGAGGCCGCGATCGCGCCGGAGCCGACCCGCGAGCAGCTCGAAGCGTGCGTCCGCCCGGCGCCGCTCTCGATCGAGGTCGCGCTCGGGTACGCGATCGGCGGGAGCATCATGGGCTTCGCGCGCGCCGACAAGCGGCTGGGCCCGCTGTGGGCCACGGGCCGGATCCGCTACGACGTCGGCGGCGTCGGCCAGCTCGACGCGCTGGGCGGCCTGGTCATCTGGGACAGCTACGGCGTCGCCTGGGACACGTGGTCGACGGCGCCGTCGGGAGGCATGCGCACGGTCATCTCCAACAAGACGGTGATGCGCAGGGCGCTCGTCCTCGGCGGCGGCCTCAAGGGCGTGCTCGTGCCCGAGGCCGATGACCCGATGTCGTCGGCGAAGAGCGGCCTCACGCCGGTCGCCGCGGCCGGCCTCGAGTACCACTCGGTCGGCGGGTTCCGCGATCACGCGATCCGCGAGATGTTCGCGCTCTACAACCTGTCGAGCGGGAAGATGGGCGCGCAGCTCTCGTGGCACGAGGCCATCCCGCCGCTCGGGCCGTGGGCGATCGGCATGGAGCTGGCGATGATCCCGACCGAGAACAACCCTGACTTCTATCTCGGCCTCGAGGTCGGCTACGCCGTCGACCTCTGACGTAAGCTCGAGTCGATCGGGCCGATCTGCATGACGCACCCGACTCTGGACGATCTGCTCGCGGGTGACGAGCAGGGGCTCGCGCACGTTGCGGGCTGTGCCGACTGCCGTCGACTCGCGACGCTGGCGGGGCTCGAGACGGCGCCCGCGTTCGCCCTCGGGACCTTGGAGCTGCCGCCGGTCGAGCGCGCGATCTACGACGACTGGACGCCGCTCGCCGAGGGTCGCGGTGGCATGGGGACGGTGTTCCGGGCGCGCGATCGCAGGCTCGGACGTCACGTCGCGATCAAGCAGATCCGCGGCGGCTCCGCGGGCGCGCGCTCCGCCTTGCGGGCGCGCTTCGAGCGCGAGGCGCGGCTCACCGCGCGGCTCCAGCACCCGTCGATCGTGGGCGTGCACGAGGCCGGACGGTTCGCCGACGGCGAGCCGTTCTATGCGATGCCGCTGGTGTCGGGCACGCCGCTCGGCAAGGAGATCACGAAGCGCGCCGCGCTCGTCGAGCGCATGGCGCTCCTGCCCAACGTCGCCGCGGTCGCCGAGGCGATCGCCTTCGCGCACTCGAAGGGCATCGTCCACCGCGACATCAAGCCCGACAACATCCTGGTCGGAAGCTTCGGCGAGACCGTGGTGATCGACTGGGGCCTCGCCAAGGCAATCGGCGACACCAGCGACGACCCGCTCGGCGCGGGCGGAGGTGGCCTGGCCGAGGATGGGCTCACGCAGCTCGGCGTCGGCACCGCGCAGTACATGCCGCCCGAGCAGTCGCGCGGCGACGACCCCGACGTGCGCGTCGACGTGTATGCGGTGGGCGCCACGCTCTATCACGTGCTCGCGGGTGCGCCGCCCTACGGCGAGCGCGAAGGCACCGCGGTGCGGCGTGCGCTGGACGCCGGCCCACCCCGCCCGCTCACCGAGATCATCGGGGACGTGCCGCCGGAGCTCGCCGACATCGTCGCGCGTGCGATGGCGCGCGAGCGCGAGGTCCGTTACGCGAGCGCGCAAGAGCTCGCCGACGAGCTGCGGCGCTACCTCAACGGCCAGCTCCTCCGCTCGCGCCGCTACACGCCGGGCGAGCTGGTGAGGCACTTCGCGCGCCGCCACCGCACCGCGCTGAGGGTGATCGCCGCGGCGCTGGTCGTGCTCGTCGCCGGCGGCATCCTCGCCTTCGTCCGTGTGTCGCGCGAGCGCGATCGCGCCCGCGTGGCACAGCAGCGCGCGGAGCTGGAGTTGCGCCGTGCGCGCGGTACGGTCGCCAGCCGCCTGGCCGCCGATCCGGTCACGCGCTTCGACGCGCTGGCGATGGCGATCGGCGCGGTCGCACCCGATCTGCGCGCCGGTCGCCACCCCGCGCCCGAGGCGTTCCAGGGGTTGCTCGACGCGCTCACCGTCGGCCCGATGCTGGTATCGCTCGAGCACGAGGGCGTCATCAAGGGCACGGTCTTCGCGGCCGACGAGATCCTGGGCATCGACGACAGCCGAGCGTTGTTCGTCTGGGACGCGCGGTCGGGCGAGGTACGCGCGCGCGTCCCGCTCCAGCAACTCTCGCCCGAGTACGCCGACGAGTCTCCCGACCGCGCGCAGGTCGTGATCTGCGGCTTCAATCGGATGGTCGAGGTCGTCGACCGCGCGACCCGGAGCGTGCGCCGCTTCGAGGAGGGCAACAACCCGGCGTCGTGCGCGTTCCTGCCTGACGGGCGTCTGTTCGTCGCCGCCGACGACCTGACGGTGCGCGATCCTCGCTCGTTCGCGATCGTCGCGCAGGCTGGGTTGCCGGCGCCGGCCAGCGGCGTCGCCATCGACGCGCGCGGGCGCATCGCCGTGACGACGCTCGACGGCACGCTGCTGCGGTGGACGCCTGGCGCGGCGCCCGAGCGGCTCGCCAGCGGCGCGAGCGCGACCATGATGCTGTTCGGCCCCGATGGCACGCTCTACCAGAACGGGGCCGACCACGTGATCCGCGCGTGGGCGGACGATGTGGTACCGGGCACGCCGGGACGCGTCGTCTTCGAGGACCGCCGCATGAACTGGGCGCAGACCATCGCCAACGGCGAGAGCGGCGACCTCGCCATCGCGATGTTCGACGCAGACCTCGCGCGCGCCACGGTCGTGCTCGATACCGCAGGCCGCACGCGCTGTCAGCTCGACACCATGGCGCAAGGCTGGATCGGTCGCGACTGGGTCATCTCCGAGCGGTACGGCCCCATCGAGATCGTGGACGTCACCACGTGCCGGCCGATCCTCACGCTCGCCGAGGTGAAGGACGAGACCGCCGGCCGCGTCAACCCCGGTCCGCGTGGCCTGCGCCTGGTGTCGGCGGATCGTGACGGCAAGTCGTATCTCTTCGACGTGCGCAGCGGGCGCGCCTCGGGGATGCTGCTCGCGCACTCGGGCGAGGTGGTCGCCGTCGCGCCGTCACCGCACGGCGACCGGGTGCTCACCGCCGCGCACGACGGACGCATGATCATCTGGCGCGCGTCCGACGGCGCACAGATCGCGAGCAACCTCGCCGCCAGCGAGTTGCTCACGGCGGCCTGGGTCGATGACGCGCTCGTAGTCGCCGGCGATCTCGACGGTGGTGTGCGCGCGATCGCACCCGACACCGGCGCCGTGGTCGCCAACGCGCGGCTCGGGGGGCCGGTCGGCGCGCTCGCGATCGCGGACGGCCGGATCGCGGTCGGCACGCTCGCCGGCGACCTCATCCTCACGGATCGGACGCTCGGCGCGACGGTCACGCTCGCGTCGCCGGGTCCGGTGACCGCGCTCGCCTGGTCCCGCGACGGACGCCGACTCGTGTCGGGGCACGCCGGCAGCCTCACCGTGCTCTGGGACGCCACGAACGGTCGCCAGCTCGCACGTCACGACGCGGACGCCGGCGACGACGACCGCGACGGCCACGCAACGCTCGCCTTCACCCCCGATGACGCCAGCGTGCTCGCCGGGCGGCCCGACGGCACCACACGCGCCTTCCGGGCCGCCGACCTGCGCGACGCGACGACCGCCGATCGCGTGCTCGCCGGCGTCGCGCTCTCACCCGAGCGGGCGCAGCAGCTGGCGGCCGGCCACCGCGGCTCGGTGCTGGCCGTGGCACGCTCGGCCGATGGACGACGCCTCGTCTCCGCGGGCCTCGATGGCCACGTGCGGGTGTGGGACGCCGCCACGGGTGCCGCGCTCGCGTCGATCGCGACGCCACAGCACGGCGCGGCCACCAGCGTCGCGTTCATCGACGCCGATCACGTGATCGTCGGCCACCACACCGGTGCCGTGCGCGTCCATCCCGTCACGCCGTCAGCGGCGGTCGCTCACGCCTGCGCGCTGGTCCACGACTTCGGGCGCGGTGCCCAGCTCGCGCCGCACTGTGACCGATCGAACGTAGATCGATGATCGGAAGCCCTTGGCGCCCTTCATGCCGACCCCGACCTTGGTCTTCGCCTTCGTGACCACGACCGGGTGGCGCAGCACCAGCTCGCCCTCGACGAAGATGCGGACCTCGCGCGCGTCTTGCTCGACGCTGACCGTCTGCTCGTCGTGTGTGCGCAGCTCCGGCACCGGCGTCCATCCGTTGGCCGCGAAGGCGGCCTCGTCGAAGGCGTAGACCGCGAGCCGCCCGGTCTGGAACAACACGACCGCGCCGGAGACCGTGACGTGCATCGAACGTCCGCCTTCCGGACCGATCCGGCGCCAGCGCACGTCGATGCGGTACGGCAGCTCGACCTCGCCGGTGGACATCACCTCGCCGTTGGAGAAGCGCCCGGGCACGGCCTCGGTCGCGATCCAGAAGCTGCCGGGCGCGCGGCCGGGCTCCATCACGCCGCGCGTCGCGACCCACGTCATCAGGAGCGCGAGGGCGAGCTTCATGAGAACAGCGGTGCCCTTCCGCGGAAACGCTCGCGCAACCGCGCCTGACCGGCACGCACGAGGGCCCGCGCCTTCTCGGCGTCGGCGAGCGCGAGCTCGGCGGCGATCTCGTCGAACCCGTGATCGTCGAGCCACAGGCTCAGCGCCGACTGCATCTCGCCGGGGAACGAGGCCATGTACGCCTGCACCTCGGCGACGAGCTTCGACACCGTCAGGCGATCGGTCATCGGCGGGCGCGCGCCGAGCTCGGCCCCGCTGTCGAGGCGCGCCGCGTCGCTGTGCAGGTCGCGCTTCGTCGGTCCGCCACCCGCCTCGGCCCAGCCGAACCGGCGCCGCACGTGATCGCGCGCCGTGTAGTCGACGAGTCGCAGGAGCCAACCTTTCACAGGCGCGTCGATCGCGGCCGCGGCGCGGTCATCCTCCTCGTCTTCCAGGCGGCCGAGCCTCTCGAGGGAGTCGACCAGCTCGTCGCGCTCGACGTGCGCCGCGGCCTCGCGCTTCTGGAACGCGCGCAGGTTGGCGTGCTCGCTGGCGGCGAGGCGCTCGAGGACCGCCACCATCACGGCGCGCGCGTCGTCGTCCCCGGCCAGCCGGCACCGCCGCAGGAGCCGGCTCGCACGCGCCCACTGCTCGACAAACGGCGCGACGAGCGCCATCAAGCCGCGCCACGACGCCAGTCGGCTCGGCCCCCCGGCCACGACCTCGTCGATCAGCACGCGCGCACGCGCCTCTTGTTCCGCACCCCAGCGGATCATTTCGCTCCCCCAGCATAGGCCACCTGTGATAGTCGTGCGTACCAGTGAGACCTCCTCCGGAGGTGGACCGTGATGAACCCCGACATTCAGCCCCGCTGACTGCTCCGTTCCTGGCCTTGCCGCCTGGCTTGGCCCGTCCACTGTTCCGTTCCGAGGAGTCTATGTCTGCACATTCTCGTGGCCGATTCGGCCACAAGGATCGACAGGTCTGCCGTCAGGTCGCCGATGCGGTGAGCTGGTACCTGGCCGACACCGACGATCCGTTGCTCGCTGACCTGTTCGTGGTCCAGGTCGATCCGGCGCCCAGTGCGTCCCGGGTCCTGGTCACGCTGACGGTCGCGCGCGGCGAGGTCGATGCGGTGGAGGTCATGGCCCATCTCCGCGAAGCGGCTGAGGAGATGCGCGAGGAGGTGGCCGCCGAGGTCCACCGCCGTCACGCACCCGAGCTGGCATTCCGAATCCTTCCTGCCCTACCGCTGGAGTAGGCCCGGGGTAGCCCGGGCCTACTCGGCCTCTTTCCTGATTCACAGGCCACCACGCGACTCGGTATCCTGGTCGCATGAGGGCTTCTCACGCCTGGTGCGTGCTTGCAGTTGTGTGTCTCGCGACCGCATGCGGCGGCGACGACGGCGGCGGTAGCGGCACGGCGTGCACGCTGCCCGGCGACTGTCCGCAAGGCGAGATCTGCGAGAACGGTCAGTGCGTCGCGCCGCAGCCGTGCTCGACCACCGCCGATTGCGATCCCGGCGAGGTCTGCAGCACGACCGGCGCGTGCATTCCCGAGGGCACGTGTCTCGGTGACGGCGACTGCGCCGACGCCGACTTCTGCAGCGCCAACGGCACGTGCATCCCCGACGGGACGTGCGCGGTCGACGACGACTGCTTGCCCGGCATGGAGTGCGATCCGAACAACCTGTGCGTGCCCGGCGGCGAGTGCGGCGCGACCGAGGTCGTCATCGAGCCGGTGCCGCCCAACATGCTCATCGTGCTCGACCGCTCGTGCTCGATGACCGACAACGTGATGGGCACGCCCAAGTGGACCTCGGCGGTGACCGCGGTCAACCAGCTGACCACGAACTTCAGCGGCGACATCCGCTGGGGCCTGACGCTCTTCCCCGACACGACCACGCCGAACTGCCCGCAGGCCGCGATTCCGGTCCCGGTCGCGCCCGGCAACGAGACGATGATCCAGTCGCTCATGACGGCATCGCTCATGACGAACAACGTCAACTACCCCGACGGTCCATGCGTGACCAACATCGACAGCGCGATGGCGCAGGCCGCCACCGAGACCGCGCTCGACGACACCACGCGCAAGAGCTTCGTCATGCTCATCACCGACGGCATGCAGAGCGGGTGCAGCGTCGACGGCGGCGACAACGGCACCGAGACCATCATCTCCAACCTCAACACGATGCGCGACGTGAAGACGTTCGTGGTCGGCTTCGGCGGCGCGACCGATCAGGCGCAGATGGATCAGTTCGCCCTGAACGGCGGCACGGCGCTGCCGGCGAGCCCGCGCTACTACCAGGCCGACAACGCCATGGAGCTGGAGATGGCGCTCGCGGCGATCGCGGATCTCGTCATCGGCTGCGACTTCGTGCTGACCAACCCGCCGGCTGATCTGCAGGAGCTGTTCGCGTTCTTCAACAACCAGACGTCGGTGCCGCGCGACCCGACCCACATGAACGGCTGGGACTACGATCCGGCGACGATGACGCTGACCTTCTACGGCGCCTACTGCGATCAGCTGAGCTCGGGCCAGGTCACGGACGTCGACATCGTCTACGGCTGCGCCGGCCCGACGCCCGACTGAAAAGGAAGCGTGGCATGATGGCGCCATGTGGAAGACGATCCTGGTGCCCCACGACTTCTCGAGCTGCGCCAACCACGCCGCCGCGCTGGCCCGCGATGTCGCCAAGGTGCACGGCGCGCGTGTGATCCTGCTCCACGTCGCCGAGCTGCCGCCGATGCTCGGCCCGGGCGCCACGGTCGTTCCCGACGAGGGCGGCGCGCCGATCAACGTGAAGGACTACGCGATGCGCTCGGCCGAGGCGCACCTCGACGACCTCTGCAATCGCCTGCGGGTGGACGGCGTCGACGTCTCGGGCGTCGCCGCCCTCGGCAACGTCGCCTCGGAGATCGCCGACTGCACCAAGCGCGAGAACGTCGACCTCATCGTCATGGGCACGCACGGCCGCACCGGCCTCGCCCACGTCGTCCTCGGATCGGTCACCGAGAAGATCGTCCGTCACAGCGCGGTGCCGGTGCTCACCGTGCGTGTTCCGGATAGCGACTGACCTCGCGCGGATCGACGAGGTCGTGGCGCCGCCACGCGGTCGCCAGCATCGTCGTGAAGGGTCGCGCCAAGGGAAGCGGCTCGCAGCCCGCGGGGGGCTCGTGCTCCACGGCGCGGCTCCAGCCGTCGAACGCGCCGGCGCTCGAGAACGCGTCGACGTCGCTGCGGCCGGCGCTCTCCTCGTGGACGCGCCAGTTGTTGAGCACGTGCACCAGCGCGTCGCGCACGGCCTGCGTCGTCTCGAGCGGCTCCACGTAGTAGCGCTCGGGGAACACCGTGCCGCGACGCTCGCGACCGATCGACGTGTTGAGGTGTTGCGCCGCCGAGACCTGGAAGCTCTTCATCCCGCGCGCGAGCGCGCTCGCGTCGTCGGCCTCGCAGATGAGGTGGATGTGGTCGCGCTGGATGCTCGCGTGGACGATGCGAAAGTCCGGCCGCCGGAGCGCGACGCGCAGCGCCTGCGCGATGGCGCGGTAGGCGACGGCCTTGCGCAGCCCGCCCAGCTCCTCGGTGACGCGAAGCCGCACGTGCACCGGTGTGTTGGCGGCGACCTCGTCGCGCGTCCGCACCCAGTTGCGCCACGGGCCGGGGCCGCGCGGGCGTCCTGCGCCGGGTCTTCGTCCACCGCGTGGCACGACGCGACCCTATCAGAAGCGCGAGAAGTCGGGCGCGCGCTTGGCCATGAGCGCGGTCGCCGCCTCGACCGCCTCGTCCGAGTGGAGGCGCTCCGCGAACGCGGCGAGCTCGGCCGCCATCGCCGACGCGACCTCCTCGGCGGTCACGCGGGCGAGCAGCGCCTTGGTCGCGCGCACGGCGCCGGGTGAGCGGCGGGCGATCGTGGCGGCGACCTCGCGCGCGCGCGCCTGCGGATCCTCGACGATCTCGTTGACCAGGCCCCACGCCAGCGCGTTCGCGGCGTTCACCTCGACACCCAGGTACAGCATCTCGGCGGCGTGACGCGGGCCGATGATGCGCGGCAAGAGCACGGTCGACGCCGCCTCCGGGCACAGCCCGAGATCGACGAACGGCGCACGGAAGCGCGCGCTCGGCGCCGCATAGACGAAGTCGCAGTGGAGCAGCATCGTCGTGCCGATGCCGACCGCCCAGCCGGCGACCGCGCCGATGAGCGGCTTCGGGTGCTGCGAGACGTTGCGCAGGAAGTCGCTCGCCGCCATGTCGCCCCCGCCGGCGCGCGCGCGCGCGAAGTCGGCGAGGTCGTTGCCGGCGCAGAACACGTCCGGCCCGCCCGTGATGATCGTGGCGCGCACGGCCTTGTCGGCTGCGGCGGCGGCCAGGCCGTCGGCGAGGCCGCGGTACATCGCGGCGTCGATCGCGTTCTTCTTGGCGAGGCGATCCATCTGGATCGTCATCACGCCGCCGTCGATGGAGACCAGGACGTTGGAGCTCATCTCTTCCAAGTAGCCCGGATCTCACACGAAGCGACTTTCTCGATCTTTTTTCGGCGGACCTGTCGATCTGGCGCGGCTCGTTCGACTTCAGGCACACCCAAGGAGAGAACGATGAGCAAGCTGCAAGGAAAGTTCGTCTGGTTCGAGCTGGTCACCCGCGACGCCAGGAAGGCGCAGGCCTTCTACGGCGAGGTCCTCGGCTGGAAGGTCACGGCGTTCCCGATGGGCCCGACGACGTACGAGATGATCACGCTCGGCGAGGCCCCGATCGGCGGCTACGACACCGCCGGCAAGGGCGAGGCGCCGCACTGGACGTCGTACGCCTCCGTGGTCGACCTCGACGCCGCGATCGCGAAGGTGAAGAGCGCCGGCGGCAAGGTGCTCGACGCGGTGAAGGATGTCCCGACCGTCGGCCGCATGGTGAAGATCGCGGACCCGACCGGCGCGGTGCTCAACCTCTACCAGAGCGCGAACGCCGACGAGCCCGACGCCGAGTGGAAGGCAGGCACGTTCAACTGGAACGAGCTGCACACCGCCGACCCGGCCCGCGCGGTGCGCTTCTACCAGGAGGCGCTCGGCTACGCGTCGAAGGACATGGACATGGGGCCGATGGGCACGTACCACGTGCTCGAGCAGAGCGGCGGTCCGCGCGGCGGCGTGCTGAAGGCGCAGGGCGACGCCCCGACGATGTGGCTGCCGTACGTCGCGGTCGACGACGTCGACGCGGCGGCGGCGCGCGCGGCGCGGCTCGGTGGCAAGGTCATCGCGCCCGCGGAGGACATCCCGAACATCGGGCGCTTCGCGATCCTCGCCGACAACGACGGCGCGGTGTTCGCGGTCATCCGGCCCGCCTGATCGGGCCGCATACACGAAATCTGGTTGACGTATTAGTGTCAACATGACACTAATACGTGGCCATGCAGACCCTACCGATCACCGACGACACTCATGTGCTGGTCCTAACCGGCGCCGGCGTCTCCGCCGAGAGCGGGGTGCCGACGTTCCGTGATGCCGACGGGCTGTGGGAAGGACACGACGTCCAGCAGGTGGCCACGCCGTCGGCCTTCCTGCGCGATCCGCTGCTGGTGTGGCGCTTCTACTCGGAGCGTCGCGCCAACATGGACGGGGTCGAGCCCAACGACGGCCACCGCGCCCTCGCGGCGCTCGAGCGACGCCTGGGCAATCGGTTCCTGCTCGTGACGCAGAACGTCGACGGGCTCCACGCCGCCGCCGGCAGCGAGCGCATGATCGAGCTGCACGGGAACCTCATGACCTCACGCTGCACGGTGTGCGATCGCGCGCCGTTCGCGGACCGCACGGCGTACAAGCCGGGGGTCGCGCCGATGTGCGGCCGCTGCAAGGCGGCCGGCAAGGACGCGCTCCTCCGCCCGCACATCGTGTGGTTTGGCGAGCTCATCGATCGGCGCTACCTCGAGCGCATCGAGGGGTTCGTGAGCGCGGCGGGCGCGCGCCTGGTGTTCCTCGCGATCGGCACGTCGGGGCTCGTGCACCCCGCCGCCGGTCTCGTCGACGCGGCGCGCGCGGCCGGCGGCTCGAGCTGGCTCGTGAACGCCGAGCGACCGGCGAACGCCGCGCACTTCGATCACGTGGTGATCGGCGCGTCGGGAAAGATCCTGCCGACGCTGCTCGCAGCCTGACGCAGCGGAATGACCGCGGTGGAATGACCGCGGCGCGGCGCGCGTTCCAACCGGATGCGTGCTGCGCCGCTCCTCGTCTGCGCCGGAGTCCTGCTGCTCGCCGCGACGGCGGCGGCGGCCGATGCGCCCAGGCCGCAACCCGTCGGCCGCGGTTACGTCCTCGACTACGACGGTCACGGTCTGCGCGTCCGGAAGGGCAAGCGCGCCGCGCCGCTGTACGTGCAGGACGGCCTGGTGTGGCGCGCCGACATCACCGTCGAGCCGGGCGGCGTCACGGTGACCCACATGCCGGCGTGCGACGACATCGCGCAGACGTTCACCTACGACCAGCTCGAGGCCCGCCTGGTGTTCGTCGAGGGGCAGCAGCTGCACACACGCAAGCGCTTCGACGAGGCCGCGGAGCGGTTCGCCGAGGCACGCCGGCTCGATCCCACCTTCGTCCACGCCGAGCTCAGCTTGCCCCGGACGCTGGTCGCGGCCGGTCGTCTCGAGGATGCGCTCGACGTGCTCGCGCCGCGCCTGACCGCCGATCCCCTGGGCACGTACCTCGCGGTCGCGACCGACTTCGCGCTCGTGCCGCTGCGGTCGCGCGACGAGCTGGTGCGAGTTCGTCCCGCGCTCGCCGGAACGGCGCGCATCGATCCGAAGACGCGGCAGCTGGGGAGCGCCGGCCTCGCGCTCTCTCCCGCCGGCTGGATCGCCACGATCGAGAGCCAGGGCAACCATGGCGCGTGTTCCTACGGCCAGAGCGTGGTCTTCCGCGACGCGAGCCCGCTCGCCGTGCGCGCGTCCCTGCCGCTCGTCGAGGAGGGCGATTTCGAGGGCGATGGTTGCGAGCGCGACGGCGGACGCGACGGCCTGACACCGGCCGGTCGCGCGAACATCCGCAAGCGCGTCGCGAAGGCGAACCGCCTCCTCGCCGAGCTCGGCTTCTCGCCGCCCGTCGGCGCGATCCCCGGCCACTTCGTCTCCGACGACTCCGGGCGCGACATCCACCGCATGAGGTTCGCGAAGACCCAGCTCGGCGTCGTGGTCGCTGCCAGCGGCGCCGTGCGTGTCTTCCACGACGACCGCATGGTCGCCGAGCTGCCTCCGGGCACGCTGCACGCCGACCACATGAGCTTCGCGACGTACCTGCCGACGCACGGCGTGGTGCTGGTCTCGACGATGTCGTTCGGATGCGAGTGGGCCGAGCTGCGCGACCTCGTCGCCCTGCCCGTCCCCGCACCACCGGCAGCACCACCGGCGCCGGCGCCGTGAACCGAGGTGCGCGACGACGCGCGCGCGCGAGTCGGCGCTTGCGCGGTCGCACCGGCGCGAACAGCATCGCCCGCGATGAGGACCCGCGGGTATTCGTGTAGCGCGCTCGTGATCCTGGCCGCGGCATGCGGCGGCTCGCCGACCGGCGGCGACGACGACGACGACGGCGGCGGCTCGACCGGACCGCTCACCGTCGCGCTGCCACAGGCGCACGCCGGCGCCTTCGGCGCGAGCCCGTGGGTGTACGAGACCGTGCCGGTGCGCGTCGTCGTCGAGGGCGACGCCGACGACCTCACCGTGACGCTCGACGGCGTCGAGATCACCGCGGAGCGCGAGACCAACGACTGGGTCGCGCGCGTGCCGCTCGCCGCGGTCGCCGACGGGACGTACGAGCTCACCGCCACCGCGACCAACCGCACGCACACCGGCACGGCCACCGCCACGCTCGTGGTGAGCGCCGAGGGCACGGGCATCACGCAGATCGCGCGGGACGGCAACGCCGGCACGCCGCGCATCTTCGATCTCGACGGCCACTGGCACCTGACGTGGACCGACGCGCGCGACGGCAGCCGCAAGGTCCGTATCGCGGAGCTCGATGGCGCCGGCCGCTTCATCGGCGAACCGCGCACGCTCCTCTCCGCCGCCGAGGACATCGTCTACGCGCGCACCGCGATGGGCCCGACCTCGGTCGGCATCCTGTTCCAGCATCCGGGCGGCGGCCCGTACAAGAACTTCTTCACCGTCGTCGATCGCGCCGGCACGCAGCTGGTCGCGCCGATCGCGCTCAACCCGGATCAGATGTACGGCTCGTACGGCGGGGACGTCGTGTGGACCGGCGACGCCTACGTCCTCATCTACCGCGTCAACAACGGCGCCGGCGTCAGCCACATCCGCTGGATGCGCGTGACGCCCGAGGGCGGCGTCACCGGCCCCGTGATCGTCGCGTCGGCAGGCATGGAGGATCCGCACGGCGGCTTCGATCCCTTCACGCACATCGACGTCGCGCGCGCCGGCGACACGTCGCTGGTCGCCTTCAAGCGCGAGCTCCACGACGCCGCGCTCGAGCTCTCCATCCCCAAGTGCGAGGTCGTCGCCGTCTCCGACGCGGGCGTCATCGGCGACCTCACCTTCGCGGCCACCACGGGCCTCGACTGGCATCACGAGTGTCGTCTCTTCGAGGACGCGCGCGGCGCGCTCGTGGTGTGGGGCGCGCAGGACCTCGAGGATCCGAGCGACGAGCCGCCCACCGCGCTGCGCGCCGCCGCCTTCACCGGCGCCACCATCGACGCTTCGCGCGGCCGCGGCGCACTCGTCGTCACCGCGCCGCTCCACCGCGGCGAGCCCACGCTCGTCGACGGCGTGATGGCCTGGCTCGATCAGCGCTCGTACCAGAGCCTCATGACCGGCCGCATCGAGCTCTACGCCGCGCCCATCGCCTCACCCGACCACGGCCTCGCCGCCGGCGCGCCCACGGTCATCGGTCACGCCCGCTTCGTCGAGGGCACCGCCGAGCTCGGCGGCGTCGCCTCCGGCACCAATCGCGTGCTGGTCTGGATCGACGAGCGCCACGGCGGCTCGGTCGTCAACCCCCGCCCCGAGGTGTATCTGGACACCCTCTGGTTCTGAGTCTCTCGCTCTGGGTCTGCCCGTTTCCTGTTTCCTGTTGCCTGTCGCCTGTTGCCTGTCGCCTGTTGTCTCAATTCACGTCGGCGGAGATGGTCACGTAGCCGCCGGTGCCGCCCCTGTGCAGGTCCGTCACGATGATGCCCTGAACCGCGGGGAGGGGCACCGCGCCGAGGAGCGGCGCGAACGTGTTGAGCTCGCTCTGCAGGGCGGCGGGCAGGAGCGCCTCGATCTGCGAGTCCGGGATGCCCTGGATGTTCTCGATGATGTCGGCCTTGAGGACCGGCGTCTCGATCGTGATCTTCGCGGCGTAGTTGCTCGCGGCCGGCTCGACCTTGAGCTTCATCTCGACGGTGAGCGCGGTGCGCGCCAGCATCTGGCCGTCCTTGCGCAGCTCGAGCATGAGGTCGGCCATGACGAGCTTCATCGAGCCGTCCGCGTCGGTCGACACCACCGGCGGCAAGAGCGCGTCGAGGCGGATGGCGTCGAACATGCCGAGGTCCTTCTCGATCTGCATGTTGAGACCGCCGCGCGCCCAGAAGCCGGCCATGAGCTGGTTGATGGTGTCGTCGGCGACGGCGAGGGCCACGCCGGCGTTGCCGCGGCCCGGCGGATCCTGGTTCTCGGTGTAGACGAACTTGGTGTTCGCGCCCTGCATCGTGAGCGAGCCGTCGAGCACGACCTCGGCGCCCGCGGCGTCGAACGCCACGCCGGCCGGCGCCACCGCGACGCGGAGCTGCTGACCGAGGAGGTTCACGTTCTGCGGACCGACCGAGACGCCCGCGAGCGTCTGGTTGACGAGCGGCGCCATGAAGCGCTCGACGGCCCAGCCCAGCGTCTTGGCGATCTCCTGGTCGAGATCGAGGAGGTCGAGCACGGTGCCCGGCACGCCGCTGGCGTGAACCATGAAGCCGGTGAACGTCACCGTCGGGTTCACGAGCTTCACGTCGAAGCGGCCGCCCACGACCGTGATGGCGAGGTTGCCGCGGATGCGCGCGCGCGTCGCGGTGATCGAGATGTCGGTGTCGCCGTCGAGGCACGCGGCGGCGTAGCGAGCGTGGAGCGGGATGTTCACGCCGACGAGCTCGGCGTCGATCGCGAGGCCGCTGTTGTTGGGGACGAGCGCGAGGTACGCGTTGTTGATGTCGAGGCCCGGCTTCACCGAGACCTTGCCGTAGAGGCAGTCTTCCTCGCCGTTGTCGAGGCCCTTGGCGATGACCGGGTTGTACGGCGCGACGAACGCGCCCAGGTCGCTCGACGCGACCAGCGACGCCGCCGTGTCACCGAGCTTGTCGAACGCCGCGGCCGAGAGCCCGGCGGCGACCGCGTTCTCGATCGTCGTGTCGAGCGGGCGAAGGTCGCCGGTGATGAAGCCGCGCACGTCGTCGGCGGTGCCGCCGTCGGCGTCCGTGGCCGTGGTGCGGATGATGTTGGCGCCTGGCTGGAGCGTGATGTTCGCGCTCCAGTTACCGAGCCCGTCGAGGCGTGCCGCCATGCCGTTCACGTCGACCCGGGTGATCGTCGCGCCGCTGTCCACGGACGGCGTCACGGTGCCGCGCACCTCGACGGTCGCGAGCCCCGCCGTCATCGTCCCGCGCTCCGGAGAGAGCACCTGCAGCGCCGGCGGCTCCGGGCGATCCGGAGTCTCGGTCTGGGTGCAGCCCGTGATGGCGGCGGTGGTGACGAGCCCGAGGAACGTGAGCTTGCGCATGGCGGTCTCCCTCTTCATTTCCCGCCGAGACCCCACAGCAACAACGGTTCCAACCCCGCGAGATCCCGGGGGTGAAGGCTATCCATCGACGATGATTCAGATCTTCGGTGCGGCGGGAGACGGGCGCCGCTGGTCTGGAGTCTCCAGCTGAAACTCGAGTTGGCGGCGGCGCGACTCGCCACGCGGCGCGTCAGCAACCAGTCGTTTGCAGGATCGCGAGGCAAACCGAGGAGAGGTGTCACCACCCCTCCCGCGCCTTTGATGTCGAGCGCTTCCGCGCGGCACGCCGCGCGCTCTATGCGCGGGCATGTTGCTCGACACCTTTGCACTCACCGTCACCGGCCGCCGCTCCGACAACGAGGACGCGGTGTGCGCGCGTCCGGACCTCGGACTCTTCGTCGTCGCCGACGGCATGGGCGGCTACGAGGGCGGCGAGGTCGCCAGTAACGTCGCCGTCGCGACCATCGAGGATCTGGTCGCGCGCACCGCGAGCGATCGCGACGTCACGTGGCCGTACCGGATCGATCCGCGCCTCGGCGTCACCGAGAACGAGGTGGCGGTCGCCACGCGGCTCGCGGGCGATCGCATCGCGGCGCGGCGACACGGACGGCTGGCGCAGATGGGCTCGACCGTGGTCGTGCTGCGCCTCGAGGCGGGGCGCGCGGTCATCGGGCACGTCGGCGACAGCCGCGTCTACCGGCGGCGCGCGGGCGCGCTCGAGCAGCTGACGGTCGACCACTCGCTGTGGGCGCAGCTGGTCGCGGCGGGCGCGGAGCTGCCGGAGCGCGAGGAGTTCGCCTACAAGCACGTGGTCACGCGCGCCCTCGGGACGTCGACCGCGGAGCCCGACCTGCGGGTCGAGGCGGCGATGGCCGGCGACGTGTTCCTCCTGTGCAGCGACGGGCTCTCCGAGGTGCTCGCACCCGAGCGCATGGCCGAGCTGCTCGCCCTGCCGGCGGCGACGGCGTGTCACGCGCTCGTCGAGGAGGCGTTCGCGGCCGGCAGCCGCGACAACATCTCGGCCGTCGTCGTGCGCGTCGTCTCGGAAAACTGAGAGGCGGCGACGTGATCCTCGGCAGTTGCTGCGCGCGCGGGCCGGGCCCGGAGCTTGCTCTCGCTGGCCCGTATGCGCTGCTCGATCGGGGATCACGTCGCCGATGTCGTCGCCGCGACGGCGGCGGTCTTCATGCTCGCCATCACCGTGCTCGGGTTCGCCGGGTGCGACTCGCCGCGGGAGAAGGCGGTGCTCGCCGAGGATCACGCGACGAACGCGGCGCAGATCACGCGGCTGCGGCGGCACTTCGCGGCGGTCGACGCCGAGCTACGCACCGCCGATGTGTCGCACCTGACGCCGGCGCAGCGCGAGGCGCGCGAGGCGTCGCTGGCGCGGCTGCGCGCGTACGCGGCGCGCGGGGAGTTCCCCCACAACCACCTGCGCGGCGAGCTCACGCCGGTGTTCATCGACGAGCACGGCACGCGCTGCGCGATGGCGCACCTCATCGAGCAAGGCGGCGGCGCCGAGCTGGCGCGCGCGATCGCGCACGAGGAGAACCTGGCGTACGTCCCGCAGCTCGCGGCCGATGCGCGGTTCCAGCCGGACCTGGTGGCGTGGCTGGATCGCAACGGGCTCACCGCGGCCGAGGCGGCGCGCATCCAGCCGTCGTACAACGGCTGCGACTTCAACCCGTGCGACGACAAGGACAAGGTCGATCGCGGCGCCGCGATCGCCAGCGTGGGCCTGGCGGCGCTGAACGGCCTCGCCATCGGCGCCAACCTGCGCGACGACGCGGGCAACGGCGCGGGCGGCGGTGGCCTCCTCGCGGGCGGGCTCCTGATGTTCGCCGGCTACGCGATGCAGAACGACCTCGATCCGCAGCGCGAGCTCCAGCAGGACCTCGCGTGGATGGACATGGGGCTCGGCGCGATCACCGTCGCGCTGTCGATCCGCACGCTCACGCGCGATCGCGCGCCGGCCGCGGTCGCGCCACCGCCGAGCAGCCCCGGCGGCTGGTCGATCGCGCCCGTACTCGGCTCGACGCGCGGCGTCTCCCTCTCGACGCGCTTCTGAACGGGGACGGTGTCAACTTTTGACAACTTTGGGCCTCCCTCCAAAGTTGTCAAAGGTTGACACCGTCCCCTCAGTCGGCGTCTTCGCCGCGGTCGTCGCCACTGTCTTCGCCGCTGTTCTCGGGCGGTGTCGGCACGAGGCCGTGGCGGCGCGCGAGCGTGCGGAAGTGCTTGCGGTCGACGTGCGCGTCGCGCGCGGCGGCGGTGATGTTGCCGCCCGTGCGCGCGAGCAGGTCGGCGAGGTAGCGCCGCTCGAAGGTGTGGATGACCACCTCGCGCGCCTCGGCGTAGGGCAGGTCGGCGCGCACCGACAGGAGCTCGTCCGCCGGCACCGCGGTCGCCGACTCGAGGCGGATCGTCAGATCGGCGAAGCTGCGCGCGCCGGGGGCCAGCGCGACCGCGCGATCGATGACGTTGCGCAGCTCGCGCACGTTGCCGGGCCAGCCGTGCGCGTGCAGGCGATCCATGCCCGCCCCCGACGGGCGCGCGCCCGCGCCACCGGCGCCGGCGTCGAGCCCGCGCCGGCGCAGCAGCTCGGCGACCAGCCCGGGCAGATCCTCGCGCCGAGCGCGCAGCGGCGGCAGGCGCACGCGGACCACGCCGAGCCGATAGAGCAGATCGGCGCGGAAGCGACCGGCCGCCACCTCGGCGTCGAGATCATCGCGCGACGCGGCGACCACCCGCACGTCGACCGGCCGCTCGCGATCGGCGCCGAGCGGCCGCACCACGCGCTCCTCGAGCACGCGCAGGAGCCGCGCCTGCACGCTGGGCGGGATGCGGCCGAGCTCGTCGAGGAAGAGCGTCCCGCCGTCGGCGCGCGCGAACAGTCCGGCCCGCGGCGCCGCCGCGCCCGTGAACGCGCCCTTCACGTGCCCGAAGAGCTCGCTGTCGAGGAGCGCCTCGGGCAGCGCGCCGCAGTCGACGGCGACGAACGGCTTCGGCCGCCGCGCCGACGCGTCGTGCAGCGCGCGCGCCACCAGCTCCTTGCCGGTGCCGGTCTCGCCCTCGACGAGCACGGTGACGTCGGCGCCGGCGACGCGCTCGAGCACGGCGAACACCTCGCGCATCGCGAGGCTCTCACCCACCAGCTCGCCGAAGCGCCGCGACTGGCTCGGCGGCAGATCGAGCGGCTCGGCCTCCGGCTCGATGCGCAACGTCGTGCGCCCGACCCGCACCGTCGCGCCCGGGCCGACCTGCACCTCGGCGACGCGCGAGCCCTCGTACCAGGTGCCATTCGTCGACTCGAGGTCGCGCACGACGAAGCGTCCGCCGTCGGCCCGCACCGTCGCGTGCCGGCCCGACACGCGGTCGTCCGACACGCGCAGCTCGACGCCGGCCTCGGTGCCCACCGTCACCTCGCGATCGCCGAGCCGGCAGGCACGCCCGCGATCGGCGCCGTCGATGACGACGAGCTGGCAGCGAAAGCGCCCGGCTCCGTCGAGGGCCTCGCTGTACACTGTCGCGGCGCGATCCACGGGTCGAGTATATGACGCACCGACGCAGCCTCGGCCCCTACGAGATCGTTCGTCGCCTCGGGCGCGGCGGGATGGCCGAGGTCTTCCTCGCCGTCGTCCACGGCGCCTCCGGGTTCGAGCGGCGCGTCGCCGTGAAGACGCTCGTGCCCGAGCTCCAGGGCGAGCCGGCCCTCGAGCGCGCGCTGGTCCACGAGGCGCGCCTCGCCGGACGCCTCGCGCACCGCAACCTCGTCGCCGTGCTCGGCCTCGGCGTCGACGACGGCGTCACGTACGTCGTGATGGAGTACGTCGACGGCGGCGATCTCGACGCGCTCACGCGCGCGCGCCGCCTGCCCTTGCCGCTAATCCTCCTCGTCGCCGAGGAGCTCGCGCTCGGCCTCGAGTATCTCCATCGCGCCACCGACGACCGCGGCCTGCCGCTCGGCCTCGTCCACCGCGACCTCTCGCCGTCGAACATCCTGCTCTCGCGCGCCGGCGAGGCGAAGCTCGGCGACTTCGGCATCGCGAAGGCGACCGCGCTCGCCGATCTCACGGGCGGCACGCGCAAGGGCAAGTACGCGTACATGTCTCCCGAGCAGCTCGCCGGCGAGCCGCTCACCGGCGCGAGCGATCAGTTCGCGCTCGGCGTCACGCTGGTCGAGCTCGCCACCGGCACGCGCCCGTTCGACGGCGAGACGCCGCTCGCCACCATGGAGAACGTGCGCCGCGGCCAACGCCCCGATCTCGCCGCGCTCCCCGCGTCGGTCGCCGCGCTCGCGCTGCGAACGCTCTCGCCGGCGCCCGCCGACCGCTTCGGCTCGTCGGAGGAGCTGCGCCTCGCCATCGCCGCCGCGCGCCGCGAGCTTCCGCCCGTGGCATTACCGGACCTTGCGGCCTGGCTGTCACGATCAGGAGGCTCCTGACTCCATCGGGGCATGAGCAAGCGCTTCTCGAGCTCACTGCTACCCGTCTGTCTTCTTGCCGCCGCGGCCGCCGCGTGTGGATCGATCCAGACCAACTTCGCGGACGGCGGTGGAGATGACGACGACGTCGTCGATGGCGCGCCGGGCATCGACGGCAACGTGGCCATCGACGCCGGCATCGACGGCGACATGGCGATCGACGCCGCGATCGACGCGCAGCAGATCGACGCGCAGCCGACCGACGCGGCCATCGACGCCACGGTGACGTACCAGCTCGACATCCGCATCGACGGCAGCGGCACCGGCACCGTCACCGGCGGCAGCATCAACTGCCCCGGCACGTGCGCCGCGACCTACAGCTCCGGCGCCACCGTCACGCTCGCGGCCATGCCGACCGGCGCCTCGACGTTCGCCGGCTGGAACGGCCCGTGTAGCGGCACCGCCGGCTGCACGGTGACGATGTCGCAGGCTCACACGGTGTACGCGACCTTCAACGCGGTCATCGCGCCCAACGTCATGTTCGTCACGTCGACGACGCACACCGGCAACCTCGGCGGCCTCGCCGGCGCCGACGCGATCTGCCAGGCGCGCGCGAACGCCGCCGGCCTCGCCGGCACGTACCGCGCGTGGCTCTCGACCACGTCGGTCAACGCCAACACGCGCTTCGGCACCGCCTCGGGCTGGGTGCGCGTCGACGGCAAGCCGTTCGCCAACACGATCGCCGACCTCGGCGCCGGCAAGATCTTCTACCCGCCGGCGATCAACGAATTCGGCGCCAACGTCGGCGAGCAGATCGCCATGACCAACACCACCATCGGCGGCGTCGTGCACCCCAACTCGGGCGGAGACTGCCTGGGCTTCACGAGCAACGCGGTCGGAGTCGGCGGCACGGGCGGTGGCTACACCAGCGCGTCGAGCTACATGTTCGAGAATCACATCTATCCGACCTGCCAGACCGGCGCGCGCCTCTACTGCTTCGGCGTCGACCGCGCCGCCACCGTGAGCGCGCCGCCCGTCGCCAGCTCGCGCAAGGCGTTCGAGCGCATCTGGACGCCGGGCGGCGGCCTCGCAGGCGCCGACGCCGCGTGCCAGGCCGACGCGACCGCCGCGGGCCTGAGCGGCTCGTACCGCGCGCTCCTCGCCACGAGCGGCGCCAGCGCGCTCTCGCGCTTCAACCTCGGCGGCGCGCCGTGGGTGCGCGTCGACAACGCGGTCATCCTCCCGACCGCGCAGGCGTGGTCGACGGCGTCGACGTTCGACACCGGCGCCAACGTGAGCGCCAACGGGCAGACCAGCTACGGCAACTACCTGCACTGGGCGGGTGCCGCGAGCATGACCGGCGCCGGCACCGCCGCCTCGACGTGCAACAACTGGACGGACACGGCGATGACCGCGATGCGCGGCTCCACCGGGACCGTCGTGCTGTCGACCCTGTGGTCGGCGAGCACCTACCAGTGCAACTTCGGCTCGGGCACGATCACCTGCCTCGAGCAGTGACCGCCGCCTACCGGCAGAGGCCGCTGATGAACTGGTAGCTCAGCGTGTACGGCGAGCACTCGAAGCCCGGCGCGTTGAGCCCGCGGATGCGGATGTACACCGTGTAGTTGTCGCCGCCCGGGCACGCACCGTCGAGGAACTGGCTGAGCGTCACCGTCTGGCCGGCGCCGACCTCGAAGCAGTAGCCGGTCGGCCAGCCGCACGTGTTCGTGTTCATGCAGAACTCGTACGATCCGGAATCGAGCGGCGGCGTGAGCGTGACCTTGGCCTCGTAATCCTCGTCGGTGGAGAAGCCGCAGCCGCAGCTGTTGTCGGTCTCGTTCATCGGGATCCGGTAGTAGTCCCAGTCGCCCGAGCCGTAGACCGTCATGCTGGTGTACGTGTTCGTGCCGCCCGAGCCCACGGCGCCGAGCAACGTCGCCGTGCCGCAGTCGGGGTTCGACTCGTACGCGTCGCTGAACGCGCCGTTGTCGCTGGTCCCGTCGCAGTTGTCGTCGATGTTGTTGCAGGTCTCGGTGGTCGGGCTGCCCGGGTTGCAGGCCAGCGGCGAGCCGCCCGAGCACTGGTTGACCGTGCGCGCGCAGGCGCCGACGCCGCAGGTCTGCGTGCCGGGGTTGACGTTGTTGCACGCACCACCGCTCGTCGCGGTGCACGTCGACAGGTTGGGATCCTGGCAGTTGGCGTTGCACGTCGTCGTCACGGGACCGACCGTCGTCGTCGCGCCGCACTCCTGCGCTTGCGTGCGGCACGCACCGGCGCCGTTGCAGCTGGCGACGTTGGCGGGGACGTCGGCCTTGCGGCGGCAGCTGTCGCCGAGCCAGCTGTGGTAGTAGCCGACGCACGACTGCGCGCCGCACTCGTTGTCGAGGTCCTGTCCGCCCGGCACCGGCGAGCACGTGCCGACCGAGCCGGGGACGTCGCACGCCATGCACGAGCCCGTGCACGACGAGTTGCAGCACACGCCGTCGACGCAGGTGAGCCCCGAGCTGCACTGGTTCTGCATCGAGCACGAGCCGCCGGGACCGGTGTCGGGCACGCACATGCCGGTCTCGCAGTGCGCGGAGATGTCGCACTGCGTGTCGTTGCTGCAGCTGGTCGCGCACGACGGCGGCGTCTGGCCCGTGCCGCTCGTGCAGACCTGCGGCGGGTACGGACCGCACGCGTTGGCCTCGATGCCGCCGCAGCCGGAGTCGTCGTCGACGGTCGTGGGACCGCACTGGAAGGTCGGGCTGCACAGGCCCTCGACCTTCGTGCCCTGGCACATGCCGGGCGTGTTGCAGACCGGCGCCTGATCGTAGGCGTTGCAGTCGTTCGAGGCCGCGCAGCAGTCACCGCTCGCGCAGCAGAAGCCATTCTGGCAGTGACCGCTCGTGCACTCGGCGCTGTCCTGGCAGACGCCGCCGCTCGGCTGATCGGGCACGCACTGCATGCTCGGATTGCAGTAGGCGTTGGCGTCGCACTCGGAGTCGGAGGTGCACGACGTCGCGCACGCCGGCGGCGCCTGGGTCGCCGAGCCCGAGCAGAACACGGGGCGGTAGGAACCGCAGTCGCTGGCCTGCGTGCCGGCGGTGCACGCCGAGTCGTTGTCGACGTCCATCGCGGTGCCGCAGATCGATGCGACGCACGTGGCCACGTCGGTCTCGCCGTCGCACGCGGTCGGCGACGTGCAGACCGGCGGCGAGCTGTAGCTCGACGGACAGTTGCCCGCGGTGGCGCAGCAATCGCCGCCGGCGCAGCAGAAGCCGTTCTGGCAGTGGTCGCTCTTGCAGCGCAGATCCTCGGTGCCGCAGGCGTTGCCGTCGTCGAGATCCTCGCGGCAGGTGTCGGACACCGGATCGCACCAGGCGCCGGGATCGCAGTCGCTGTGGCTGTTGCAGGTCGTCGGGCACACCGGCGCGTTCTGCGTCGCGCCGCCGGCGCAGTTGATGGAGCGCCACCAGCCGCACTCGTTGGCCTCGACCGAGGTGGTGCACGCCGAGTCGTCCGGCACGCCGTTCTGCGTGGTGCACTCGAAGTTGGAGTTGCAGACTGCCTCGCCGCGCGAGCCCTGGCACGTCGACGGCGTGTCGCAGATGGGCTGGAACGTGCCGAAGGTCGGACAGTCGTTGGCGACGGCGCAGCAGTCGCCGTCGGCGCAGCAGAAGCCGTTCTGGCAGTGCGTGCTCTCGCAGTCCGAATCCTCGTTGCAGGCCTGGCCGTTCGCGAAGTCGTCGTAGCAGACCGACGCGTCGCAGTGCGCGCTCACGATGCACTTGGTGTCGACCTCGACGTCGCACACCGTGGCGCAGACGTCGCCGTCCTCGCCGCCGTCGGCGCAGGTGTAGAGCCCGCACATCACGGCGGGCTGCTGCTGACAGCCGGCGGCGCCGGGGCACATGTCGGGCGCGCGCTGGTAGTAGCCGAGCTGGCCGAGCTCGCACATGGCGCCTTCGCAATCGATGGGGTTGTCGTCGACGCCGCCGACGCAGTCGTTGTCCTGGCCGTCGCACGTCTCGCGGTTGCCGACGAAGACCTCGTCGTTGCCGTCGTCGCAGTCGGCGTCGAGGCAGCCGCCGCCGACGCCGTGACGATCGTTGTCACCGTCGATACAGCAGATGCCGTTGATGGGCAGGCACTGGCGGCGCGTGGTGTCGCCGACGCCGTTCACGATCTGGCAGGAGAAGCCGGCGGGGCAGACGGTGGCGTCGGCCATGCAGTCGATCGCGCAGAACTTGCCGGCGGTCAGCTGCACGCAGGCGTCGGTATCGTCGCCGCAGTCCTCGTCGGTGGCGCAGCTGTCGCAGAACGTCTCTTCGGCCGGGATGCAGATGCGGCGATCGAAGCCGCCCTGCGAGATGGTGCGGCAGGCGTAGCCGTCGGGGCAGTCGAACATGCACTCGCGCGAGCACGTGCCCATGGTCTCGCCGGGCGGGACGAAACAGACCGTGGTCGCGCAGTCGGCGTCCTCGTCGCAGACCTCGCCGAAGCCACCGCCGGAGGGCGCGTCGACGTCCGGGGGCGCAGCATCGCCATCACCGCTGGATGGTTTGCTCGAGGCACATGCCGTGACGATCAACGCGAACGCGCAAGCCAGGACGCAAGTCAGGCGATACGGCATGGACACCCCTTCGCGGGCGATGATTCCTCACGCGCGCCTCCCGGTCCATATCTATTAGAAAGACTTAGAGCGGGATCGTCGTTCGGTCACGGACCGCGATGGCCTTGCGGGCGGCCTCGACCTGGGCCGCAACCTCCCAGATGGACTCGGTTCCGAGGAGGCTGGGGAGGAAGACGTGGTCGGCGGCGACCGCCGTGGCGTCGAAGAACCAGAAGAGGTTGAGGAGGGGCGAGAGCCACACGTGCGGGCCGTGGTCGCCAAACTCCCCGTTGCAGGCATTCCTGATGCACGCGTGGACGTGGCTGCGCTTGAGGTCGGCCTGGTTGGCGAAGACGTGCTCGACGGCGGCGACGTAGAGGTCGCCGGCGGCGGTGCCGGGTACGAGCGCGGCGGCGCCGAGGAAGGAGCGGTTGCGGGTGTGCGCGGCGATGCGCTCGAGCGCATCCGCATGGCAGATACCGTCCCGTAGCTCGGAGCCCATGCCGACGCAGGCGAGGATCCGCGTGATGCCGTCGGTGGGCGCGGACGATGGCGCGAGGGCGTGAACGGCGGCGAGCGTGGCGAGGTCCTCCGACGGCGTGCCGATCGAGCGCTCGTCGCCGCGAAGGAGCGCGTCGATGCCGCCGTCGACGAGGACGATGGCGTCGAGCGCGAGCCGCTCGACCAGCGCCGCGTACGCCGCGTGCAGCGGGCGCACGCCGGTCTTGTCGAAGCTGTGGACGGTGTGCGGCGCGTGCTGCGGGTGCTGCGCGTCGAGGAACGCGGCGAGCCACGCCTCGGGGCAGTACTTCGTCGTGCTCGCGGCGGCGGCCGTGACCGCGTACAGGTTGGGGTGCTCGCGATCCTGCGTGGCGCCGTCGAGCCCGTTCAGGTACGCGAACGACAGGCTGGCGAGGTGGACGTTGGTGCCGCGCGCGCGCAGCTCGTGAAGCAGCGGCACGGCGCCCAGGACGTCGTAACCGCCGCCGCATCCGGCGAGGAGGACGTTCTTCTTGCCGGCGAGGGCCTCGGTGACGGGCTGGGCGAGCATCGCGCGGATGATAGTGTCATAGTGACACTATTCGGTCGAGCGGAATCGAACGCAACCGTCGTGGGGAGGTGGCGATAAGGCCGCGCATGAACGAACCGCAGGCATCCACCCCGATCGAGTCTCCGTTTCCCAGCGCGCTACCGGCGCCGGCCACGCTGGCCAGCTCCGGGGCGTGGGGCCCGCTCCAGCCGCCGTGGGCCGCGTGCCGCCGCGACGGCGAGCTGCTGGTGTGCCCCCGCGAGTGCATGTTGCCGCCGCACTGCGTGAAGTGCGGCGCCCCCGCCAGCGAGCGGCACACCGCCAAGCTCTACTGGCACCCCCCGGGCTGGTACGCCCTCTTGCTCCTGAGTCTCTGGGGGTACCTGATCGCGGCGCTGCTGGTGCGCAAGAAGGCGGTGCTCGAGGTCGGGTTGTGCGACCGACACGCTCGCCGGCGCCGCCGCGGACGCATGACGGGGTGGATGATCGTGCTCGGTGGTGTCGCCGTGATGTTCACCGGGGACCCGATCGTGATCCTCGCTGGCATCGTCGCGGTGCTGACGGGTCTGCTCGTCGCGAGCGCCATGGGACGGCTGGCCGTCGCGCGGCGGATCGACGATTGCTACGTCTGGGTTCGCGGCGTTCACGCCTCGATCCTGCGCGCGCTGCCGCCGCTGTACTGACGTGGCGTGAATCGTTATGGTGGCGGCGTGACCAGCACCGTGCCGTCGGCGCCGTTCCGCCGCGGGAAGTTCAGCGAGCTGCCGGAGCTGCCGCGCGTGCCGCACCGGCATGCGGATACGCGGGTGGAGAAGGTCGCGGTCACGACCGACGAGCTCGGCGCGTGCACGGCGGCGGTGCGGACGTTCGGCAGCGGGCCGCCGCTGATGCTGGTGCACGGCTTGATGACGTCGTCGTACTCGTGGCGGTACGTGCTCGAGCCGCTGGGCGCGCGCTGGACGCTGTACATGCCCGACCTGCCCGGCAACGGCGACAGCGATCGCCCGCAGGATCGCGCGTACCACCCCGAGGCGATGGCGGTGTGGCTCGGCGCCGTGCAGCGCGCGCTCGGCATCCGCGGGTGCCCCGTCGTCGGCAATTCCATGGGCGGCTACCTGTCCATGCGGCTCGCGCTGCGCGATCCGGCCGCGATGTCGCGCTTGATCAACGTGCACTCGCCGGGGATTCCGGAGGCGCGGTTGTGGGCGCTGCGCGTGGGATTGGCGATTCCCGGCGTGAAGTCCGCGGTCGCGGCGGTCGCGCGCCGCACCCACGAGCGCTGGGTGCACCGCAACGTCCACTACTGGGACGAGTCGCTGAAGTCGCGCGAGGAGGCGCGCGTCTACGGCGCTCAGCTCGCCTCGCGCGACGGCTCGCGCGCGTTCGTGAAGCATCTGGCGGAGACGATGGCCATCGGCCCGATCCGCGACTTCCATCGCACGCTCGTGGCGCGCAAGACCGCGGGCGAGCGCTTTCCGGTCCCGTTGCTGCTGCTGTACGCCGAGCGCGATCCCATGGTGCCGCCGCGCTTCGGTGACGCGTTCGCGTCGCTCATCCCCGACGCCACGCTGGTGCGCCTGCGCGAAGCCTCGCACTTCGCGCACGTCGACGCGCCATCGCGCTTCCTGCCGCCCGTGCTCGACTTCCTCGGCGCGACCTGAGGCCGCGCACGCCCGCGGTCACGCGGTCACGCGTTCACCGCGAGCGGGTCGCGCCGTTCGCCCGGAACCTCGCGCGGATCGATGGCGCCGTACATGCGCCAGCCGTGCGCGAGCATCCACGTCTGCGGTCGCACCGTGCCTAGCGGCACGAAGCTCTCCGGCGGGATGAACGGATGCGGCCGATCCCAGCCGTCGAACAGCACGCCGCTGGCGTAGGGATCGATCTGCGCCGTCGCCGGCCATGCGCGGTGCTCGCCGTGGTGCCGCCAGTTGTTGAGGACATACGCGATCGCCGCGCGCACCTGGCGCCGGCTCGTGAGCTGCTCCACGTGATAGCGCTCGGGAAACACCGTGCCCGTGCGCCGCGCCGCGTACTTCCGCTCGATCGAGACGGCCGCGTTGAGGTGTTGCGCCGCGGAGATCTGGAAGCCCTGCATCCCGCCGAGCGCACGCTTGTCGTCGGCCTCGCAGATGAGGTGCACGTGCTCGCGCTGGATGCTGACGTGCACGATGCGAAAGTCGGGCCGCGCCCACGTGGTGTAGATGGCCTTCCGGATCGCGTGATACGCGCGCCGCCGGCGCAGCCCGCCCACCGCCGTCACGACGCGCAGGGTCACGTGCACCGGCGCGCCCTTCGCGAGCTCCGCCCGTACGCGCACCCAGTTGCGATGGCGCCCCGGCGCGCGCGGCCGACCCGCGCCAGTCCGCCTGCCGCCCTTCCCGCGATCGAGGAACAGCTCGCCCTGCCTCTTGCCCGCCGCCCGCTTCTTGTTCGCCATGACGATTTACGACGATAGTACTCCCAATTGCCATCGCGTCAAGGCGAGCCCGGGTGATTCGGTCGCCTGTGCCTTGCGATGTCTCTGCTAGAACACGAACAATTGTCTCCGCCGGGACGCCTCACGGCGTGCCGCGTGCACCCAACACGCGGGGCCCGGGTATGCAGGTCAGCCGGCGCCGCCTCCGGTCCGGCACGGTCCCGCGCTCGACCAGGACGTCGGCCGAGACGGGCCAGGCCCAGACGGTCCGCGGAGGACGTCCGTGGAGGACGTCCGTGGAGAACGTCCGTGGAGAACGTCCGTGGAGAACGTCCGGTGAGAACGTCCGTGGAGAACGTCCGTGGAGAACGTCCGTGAGAACGTCCGGTCAGTACGTCCGTGGAGAACGTCCGTGGGCTGCGCGAGCGACCGGTGCTGCGCCCCCCGACCGTGGCCAGGTCGCGAGTACGGCCCCGTGGCGCCCACTCGAAGCGATGCGTCACACCCGCGGCAACGCGCCGCGGCCTGACGACGCAGCGAAGCAGCGCGTGCGAGCATCGATCGTCGATATGTCCGTCCGTGGTGATGG
>DATLEB010000207.1:0-27120 GCA_035525615.1 Kofleriaceae bacterium
GGGGGCCTTAACCAACCACCTGAGGACAACACGATGCTCGATGCCTACCCCGTGACGCTCCAGATCATCCGCTCGCTGGCGAGACTCGTCGACGAGATCGCCAAGCACGACCGCGACCTGGCGGATCAGATCAAGCGAGCGATCAACAGCGTGCTGCTGAACCTGAACGAAGGAAGAAAGAACCGCGGCGGGAATCAGTCGCGGTTCTTCGCGTACGCGAGCGGCAGCAACAGCGAGGTCAGAGCCGCGCTGGATGCCGCAGAGGCGTGGCAATGGGTGCAGGTGCCCGCCGACGTGAAGGCGTTGCTCGATCGCAACGCGGCCATGTTGTGGCGCCTCAGTCACCCACGTGCGTGACGCAGGTGCTTGGGCCCGTGAACGAGGCCATACAGGAGGCCTAGCTCGCGATCGATCAAGGCGCGTGCCTTGCGGTCGTCGAGCGCGATGCCCCACCCGTTCGCGCCGTCGAGCGCGGAGTTGCACTCGTCGCATGAGCCGGCGGCGGTCCGGAACAGCTGCGTCCGGTCGCCGCCGGCTCGCCGCCTGGCTTCGCCGGTGCACAGCAGCACGCTGTTCGCGGCGCGCCGCAGCTGGTCCGCGAGATCGCGGTCGTGCTTCTTGATGATGACAACGAGCGGAGCGATCGCGCGGATCATCTCCAGGGCCACGTCATAGGCGACAAGATTCATGGTGCGGGGTCTCCTCTGGTAGTCGGGATCAGGTCTCTCCCCTTGCGCCCCCCGCCCGCAGGGGGCCGGCTTCTTCGCGGGGGTCGCCAGATCGCGACGCGCGCGAGAGAATCCGTGCCCGCCGCACCAACGAACCTCCCGCGCCACACCACCGTGGTTCTCCGCGGCGGCGCCCCCGCATAAGGCACACCGCTCATGCGGCGGGCACGGTTCTCTCGCAAGCGCGGAGCGATCGGCGCCCCGCGAAGAAGCCGCGCCCCCGAGGACGGGGGGCATTGCTCCATTCCCCGAACCCCGATTCCCGCCTCCCGTCACCCGTCACCCGCCTCCCGTCACCCGCCTCCCGCTACCCGCCTCCCGTCCACCCGTCACCCGTCACCCGTCCACCCGTCACCCGTCCCCCTCAGTTCGCCTTCAAAACCAGCGCGACCTTCTGCTTCTTCGGATCGCACGTCGTATCCGTGCACACCGCGAACTTGAACGTCCCGTTGATCGTGTACTCACCGACTCCCGCCGGCGTCATCTTCACGGCGAACGCGAGCTCGTTGTCGTCGAACTTCTCCGCATCCGCGGGCTCGAGCACGGCCTTCGACAGCGTCACCCCCGCGGGCGGCTCGAGCGTGAGCTTCGTCGGAAAGTCCTTGTTCATGTGATAGCCGGCGCCCGGCTTCACCACCAACCGCGCGACCGCCTCGCCACCCGCCTTGGTCGGCGCCGCCTGCTCCGTCGTCAGCTTGAAGCTCGTGTCATTCGCACCACTCTCACCGCCGCCACCCGCGCCGCCGCCCGCTCCTTCCGCGCCGCCACCCGGCGCCCCCGCCACCTGGATCGCGACTCCTCCACCACCCGCGCCACCCTTCGCGCCACCCTCGCCACCGCCGCCGCCACCACGCGTCGCCGCCGGCGGAGCCGTATCCGTCGGACGCGGATCCGCCTTCGAGCAAGCGCTCGCAGCGACAAGTCCAAGTGCGACAAGAGCAGACACACCGATGCGAATCATGGTGGGGAGTATAAGGGATCCGTCCCCCCAGGCCATTCCCGCCAACCTCGCGCCCTCCAAACCCCGCGCAACTCGGCGCGCCCCTCGCCATGTCCGCGCGAAACCGCTACGCTCGCACCCGGTGCGCAGGGCCCAGCAGCTCGGCCGGTACCATCTTCTCGATCGCATTGCGTTCGGCGGGATGGCCGAGATCTACCGAGCCAAGACCTTCGACGGACAGGGCCACGCCCACCTCGTGGCCGTGAAGCGCGTGCTCGCCCACCTGGCCGAGGACGACGACTTCATCCAGATGCTGGTCGACGAGGCCAAGATCGCCTCGCTCCTCCGCCACGCCAACATCGCGCGCGTCTACGAGTTCGCGCGCGCCCACGGCGAGTACTTCATCGCCATGGAGCACGTGGACGGCAAGGACACGCGCACCATCCTCGAGCGCTGCCGCCAGAAGAAGAAGCCGATGCCGCCCGAGCACGCGGCCTACGTCGCGGCCGAGGTCGGCGCCGCGCTTCACGCCGCGCACACCGCGCTCGACTCGAAGCGCCGTCCGCTCCGCATCGTCCACCGCGACGTCTCGCCCTCCAACATCATCGTCTCGTACACGGGCGAGGTGAAGCTCTGCGACTTCGGCATCGCGAAGGCCACGCTCTCCAAGGTCAACACCAAGACCGGCGTCATCAAGGGCAAGGTCAAGTACATGAGCCCGGAGCAGGCGCTCGGGCGCAAGCTCGACCACCGCTCCGACGTGTTCAGCCTCGGCTCGTGCCTCTACGAGATGCTGACGCGCGTGCCCCCCTTCACCGCCTCGAACGAGATGGACCTGCTCATCAAGGTGCGCGACGCGAAGTACCGGCCCATCGCGGATCTCGTCCCGTCGACGCCGCCCGAGATCGAGGCCATCGCCGACCGCTGCCTCACGCGTTCGCGCGCGCAGCGTTATCAGACCGCCGCCGAGGTCGAGGCCGATCTTCGCGCCTTCCTGCGCCGCTACGTCCCCAACTATTCGCGCAGCCACCTCGGCCGCTACGTGCGCAAGGCGTTCGCGGCCGAGATCGAGCGCGAGCTGCGGATGCTCGAGGAGTACGTGCTCGCCGACGACGTCTCCGACGATCTCGGCGAGAACCTGATCGCGCGCGACACCGACGACGCGCCTCCGCAGCCGGTGCCGTTCCAGCCGCGGCCGACCGGCACCTCCGATCACATGATCGGCGAGGTCGGGACTGGCACCGGCGCGCAATCCGACGACACCGACGGCGACGGCGAGAACAGCACGACCGCCGAGCGTCGCCAGCAGCAGGCGACCCGCGGCTTCGACGTGCACGGCGCGCAGACCATGATCCTCGATCCGGCGCGCCATGCAATGCGACCGCGCACGCGCACCGTGCCGCCGCCGGTCCCGCCGCCGCGCCCGCGCACCGCCTCTGCGCCGCCGCCGCCGCCACCTCCGGCCGCGACACGCCCGCGCACGCGCACGCAGCCACCGCACCCCGTGAACGACTTCGGGGACGACATCCACCGCGAAGAGACCATGATCCTCGACCGCGGTCGGTTCCGCCCGCGCTGACCCGCGACAGGTTAGGATCGAGGCGTGTCGAGCTCGTTCTTCGTGCGGCGGGGACCGCCCGATGACGCAGCTGCGGTCATCGCCGCGCTCGAGCGTCCCGGCGTGCGCTGGGCGGACGGCGAGCTCGACGAGCTGGTGGGCCCGTGGCCCGAGGGCGTGGTGGTCCTCTGGATCCCGGGCGCCTCGACGCGCGGCGTGGAGGTCATCACACACTCCGACGGAAAGATGGCGGTGCGCATCCTCGCCATGTCGTCGCCCGAGGACTACGACCTCGCGCTGCGGCTGGTCGAGGTGCTCGGCGGCGACCGCCCGGTCGAACCGGAAGAAGGCGAGCCGCTCCCTGCCGCGCAGGTGCGCAAGCGCTTCGACCGCGAGTGGATGCTGCGAAACATGGCGACCGGCGCCACCGCGATCGGCGTGGCGCTCGCGCGCGGCAAGCGCGTCACCATGTCGGGTCCGAGCACGAACGTGACGATCGAGCCGGTGCAGCCGTTCGACGCGGTCGCGTTCCTCGACACCATGCGGAGCGCGCAGGCGTCGGCCCTCGCCGACGGCGAGCAGACCGAGCGCGCCGGCCGCATCGTCGAGGACGTCGAGGACGACCCGCGCACGCCGTGGCAGGAGATCGAGGACGGCGACCTGCTCACCGGCGAGCAGGAGCATCGCGACGAGCTGCAGGCGCGCGACAAGAAGCTCGCGCCGGCGAGCCCGGCCGCCGACCGCGGCATGGGCCTGGGATGGCGCCTCGTGTTCTACGCGGTCGTCATCCTCCTCATCGTCCCCGCGCTCGTCACGCGCCTGATGACGTGGCCGTTCCGCCGCCGCATCGTCGATCGCCGCGAGGAGCGCGAGGACGAGCGCCGTCACCGCGAGCGCGAGACGTGCCGCGAAGAGGTCGTCCGCGAGACCGCGCACCTCGCCCTCACGCCCGATGACATCGACTCGCGCCGCCGCCGCGCCGATCGTCTGTGGCGGCTGGGCCACCGCGCCGCCGCCGAGCGCGACCTCGCGTTCTGCCTGGCCAAGCTTCCCGAGCACGACGTGCGCCGCGAGCTCGTGCTGATCGAGCAGTCGGGCGTGCTGCGGATGCTGGGATGCCCCAACCTCGCCGACGCGGCGCAGGCCGCGGCCGTCGCGCGCGGCGTGAAGCTCGTCCCCGCGTCGCCCGTGCGCCACATCCTCGACGGCGCCGGCGGCGCGTTCATCGTGATGGCCGGTCTCCACGACTACTGACGCGAGGCGCGCGCTACTGGATCGTGAGGTCGAGCGAGAGCCGCTCGTCGCCGGCGCGCAGCTCGAGCTTCTGCGTGCCCTTCTCGCCCGCCTTCTCGGCGACGAGCTCGACGTCGCCGGTGGGCACGTCGCGCAGGCGGAACTCGCCGAGCGCGTCGGTGCGCGCGCTGACCTCCTCGTCGCCGCGACGCACCGTGACCTTGGCACCGATCACGCGATCGCCGCGGCGGTCGCGCACGACGCCGGCGATGACGGCCCCGCGCTCGAGCTCGAGCCGCAGATCGCGCGCCGTGATCTTGGCCGGACCGTCGCCGGCGGGCACGTCGGCGGTGAGCGAGCGGCGCACGTAGCCGGGCACGCTGGCCGTGAGCTTCCAGGCCCCCGGCGCGATCGGCACCGCGAGGGCGCGCCCGCGCGCGTTGGTGTCGAGCTCGCGCTTCTCGCCGCCGGGGCCGGCGGCATCGAGCGTGACGCCGAGGATGGGCTCGCCGGTGTGGTGATCGAGGACGAGCACCTCGAGGCCACCGCCGTAAACGAGGCGCAGGCGGATCCCGTCGCCGGGCTTCTCGGTGAACCGCTGCGGCGGATAGTCGGCATGCTCGACGCGAAGGGTCAGCGCGCCCTCGGGCAGCATCGTCAGGTTGAAGCGGCCGCCGTCGATGGTGGTGGCGGTTCGGCCGGCGGCGGGTCCGCTGTCGACGACGACGCGCGCGCCGATGACCGGCATCCCCGCCGGATCCTCGACCGCGCCTTCCAGGCCCGCGTCCGCGACGGACAGCGTGATGTCGAACGGACGATCGGCGGCGGTGTCCTCGCCGGGCGTCGGCGCGAGATCGAGCTCGCCGCTGAAGTCGCCGTGGCCGTGCGCGACGGCGTGCACCGTGACCACGCCGGCGACGGGACCGGCGCGGTAGTGACCGTCCGAATCCGAGACGCTCTCGACGATGCCGAGCCGCTCGGGCCCGTCCTTCGGCGTGAACGTCAGGATCGCGCCGGCCACCGGCTCGCCGCGCTGGTTGGTGACGCGGCCGGCGACGTAGCGACCGTCGAGCATCTGGAGCTCGATGCCGGTCACGACCTGCCCGAGCGAGAGCTTCACGCGCACGCGCGCCGGCACGTAGCCGGGCGAGTCGGCGACGATCCAGAACTCGCCGGCGGGGACGCCGGTGAGCCGGAACGTGCCCGCGTCGTCCGTGTACCACTGCGCGGTGTACGCGGGATCGGTGGCGATCGGCGCGAGCGCGGGTCCGCCCGGAATCATCGGCACGGCGATCGTATCGTCGACGATCGTGGCCTGCCACGTGCGCGCCGAGCCGGCCGGCGGCGGATACGGGATCGGACCGAGCAGCACGCCCAGCTCGCCGCGCGGAACGAACTGAAGATCGCCGGGGCGCGCGACGGCCGAGACCGTCGGCGCGCTCGCGAGCGGATCGCGCGGGCCCTGCCCGCTGAAGCGGCGCAGGCGATCATCGGCAGCGGCGGCCGAGACCTCCTTGCCGCCGCCCCGTGCGTCCTCGAGCGCCGAGACGGTGACACCCGCGAGCGGCTTGCCGTCGGGCCCGATCACGCGCCCCTCGACGATGCCGCCCGGCACCATCTCGATCTGCGGCGTGCCGCGGCCGGCGGCGAAGTCGACCGAGCCGATCGTGATCCACCCCGGTGCCCAGGCGTCCGCGGTCCAGCGCCCGTCGGGGACGCCCTCGACGCGGAACACGCCGCCGGCGTCGGTGCGTGCGAAGCGCGGCGCCTCGTCGAGCTCCTCGCCCTCCGCGTCGGGGAGCGGCGTGAGCACGACCGCGGCCGAGACGCCGCCGCCGGTCTGCCGGTCGACGACCCTGCCGACGACGATCGCGCCTTGCTCGAGCGCCAGCTCGACCGGCGCGAACGGCCCGCGTCCGAGGCGGGGCACGCGGCGGGCGCGCGCGACCAGATCGCCGTGCCACGCCCACGCGCGGTAGGAGCCCTCGGGCAGCTCGTCGAACGCGAAGTGGCCGGTGTCGTCGGTCGTGGTCGTCCGGGTTCCGGACATCGTGTCGCCATCGATGGTGACGCTCACGCCGGCCTGCGGCGTGCCGCGATCGGTGACGGTGCCGACGATGGCGACGCGCCGGGCGACCACGAGCCGCAGCTCGTCCGACGGCACGGGCACGAAGCGCAGCTCCGCGGTGAACACCTCGTTGCCCTCGAGCGTGAGGTGATGCCGCCCGGCGACCATGCCCTCGAGCACGAAGCGTCCGTCCGACGACGTCACCGCGACGACCACGACCGGGGGCACGGCGGCGTCGGGCGCGGACGCCGGCGGCGGCGGCGCCACCGCGGCGCGCTCGAGCTCGGCGGTGACCGCGACGCCGGCCACCGGCGAGCCGGCGCCGTCGACGACGATGCCGGCGAGCTGCTCGGTGCCGTTGCCCTTCACCGGCGTGAGCGTGGGGCGGTCGTCGCGCGGCATCACCGGACCGGTGACGCCGCCGTCGCGCGCGCCCGCGCCCTGCACCGACGTGCGCACCAGCGGCGTGATCACGATCGCCGCACCGATCGCGACACAGAGGATCGAGAGCAGGACGACGGCGCGCACCGCCGCCCGCGGTCGCCGCGGTGTCGGCTCCGGCTCGTCACTCACCGCGGCAATCCTTTCACAACCAACGTGCGCTGCAACCCCGCGTGGTCACTCAGTCCCCCACCCTTGGGGAGCAGCGCCACCAGTCGACGTCGACCACGCACCGCACCCGCGTTCGGGTAGCGAAGCTGTGCGCGACGTTACGGAGAGGCCTCTGCTGGTCTCTCGCTTGCACCTACATCGCTCGCCGGACTGCCTGGGAATTCACCATGCGTCTCTTATCCCGCCTCGGTCTCCTCCTCGCACTCGGGTTCTGCGCTCCAGCCTGCACCGACCCCGAGCCCACCGTCGACACGCACGTCAACGCGCTCACCGGCGCGGCGTGCGTCCCTGACGTCGACTCGTACATGGATCGGCGGCTGCGCGAGCGCACCACGCCGATCGACTGCACCGGAGAAACCACCGACATCGATCATCCGAACTGGTGCTGCAAGTTTCCGCAGCCTGGATGCGACGCCAACGCGTGCTGCGATTCGGACATCGTCGAGCCGGTCGGCCCCGATATCGACTAGCGGCTCCGTGATACGATAGCCGCGAGATGGGGCTCTCCTTGTTCGAGAACTCGCGGGAGATCAATACCAACTCGGCCGTGATGATGGTCGAGGACGTGCTCATTGCGCTCGGGCACTTCGTCAACGACTGCCGGGTCGAGGACCCGCAGGCGACGAAGGCGTGGCGCGTGGCCAAGGGCTCGGCGCAGGTGTCGATCCAGATCATCCCGCGCGCGGACCATCCGCACCTGCGCGTCATCTCCGCCGTGATGCGCCTCGCGCCCGGCGCCGAGGCGCAGCTGCGCGCCGACCTCCACGCCGACCTGCTCGCGCGCAACGCCGAGCTCTGCGGTGTCGCGTTCGCGGCGCGTGGCGATCAGGTCCTCCTGGTCGCGGAGCGCTCGACGCTCGACCTCGATCGCAGCGAGGTCCACGACCTCATCAAGCGGGTCGCCGACCACGCCGACTCCGTCGACAACGCGCTGGTCGCGTCGTACGGCGGATCGCTCGGCGGAACGCCGTAGGCCGGCCCTGCGCCGGCTTGCCCGGCGCGTTGACGATCATTTCACGTCGCGGCCGCGCGGGCCTTCGTCCAGCGCGATGCCGGTGACCACGTTCGGGCACAGCGTGACGTCAGCCAGCTCGCGGACCATCTTGCCGCTCGAGCTGAACAGCTTGGCGTCGTGGAGCACGACGAACTCGACCGGCCCCGATGACGGCTGGCAGGACGCCAGCATCCCCACCACGCGCGCACCGGTGTCGTATTCGAGGCTGACGCGGTGGCTCACGAGATCATGGATCTTCGAGTAGTCAGGCATTGCGGCCGTTGTTTACCATGACCGCGTGGACGCCCGCACCGTGCTGTACCTCGTGCGCCACGGGGAGGCCGAGTCGAACCGGGACAACCGCTTCGGCGGGTGGAGCCAGGCCCCGCTGACCGAGCTCGGCCACCGCCAGGCCGTGGCCGCCGCCGCCGAGATGCGGCGCCGCGCACCGACGCGGCTGGTCACCAGCGACCTGGCCCGCGCCCGCCAGACCGCGCAGCCCATCGCCGACCTCCTCGGCCTCGAGCCGCGCCTCGAGCCCGGCCTGCGCGAGCGCAGCCTCGGCGTCTTCGACGGCCTGTCGTTCGCGGAGGCCGAGGCCCGCTATCCGGACATGTGGAAGAGCCTCACGTCGCGCGATCCCAACGCCATCCCCGAGGGCGGCGAGAGCGCGGACACCGTCTTCACGCGCGTCTCGAACGCGCTCGAGCGCATCCTCACCGACCATCCCGGAGAGCGCATCGCCGTCGTGACCCACGGCCTGGCGCTGTTCCATGCGTTCTCGTACGTCTGCCGCATGGGCGTGCCCTCGCACGATCATCCGGTCTTCGTCCTCGTCGACAACGCGTCGATCACGCAGCTCGAGCGTCGCGGCGAGCACTGGCGCATCGTGTCGATCAACGACACGGCGCACCTGCGCGACATGACCAGCGGCTGATTGCTGCCCTGCGAGGGCTGGCCCCTACTGCAGGACCTGGTCGAGCGTGATCGACAGGTTCTGCGCCGGGATCTGCGTGCGCACCTGGCCGACGATGTCGCCGGGCTGCTTGGAGCGCGCTTCCTCGTCCTGATCGAAGCGCGCCATCACGACGACGTCGCCGGAGAAGCCGGTGCCGCCGATCATCGCCTTCGACTCGTCGATGCGAAACGTGAGCGGCCACGCGGCGCCGACCACGAGCTTGTCGGTGGCCATCGGCATGCCGACGCCCTGCCCCGTCGACGGATCGGCCTGACGCACGGCGAGGAAGATCACCGAGCCGGCCGGCACCTTGCCGGCGTGCGCGGCCCCGAGCGCGACGGTGCCGGTCAGCACCTTGTTCGGATCCATCGGGCGATTCGGATCGGGCTCGGGCAGGCCCATCGCGGCGACGTCGACGCCACCGCCGGCGCCATGACCACCGCCACCGCCGAGCGGCGGTGCACCCTCGACGCCCGCGTGCGGATCACCGCCGGCGGCGCCACCACCGCCCATGCTGCCGCCGAGCGGCGGTGCGCCCGCGACGCCCGCGTGTGGATCGATGCGGCCGCCCGCGTGCGGGTTGGGCTGCATCGACGGCATCGAGCCGGCACCCTCGGGCGGCGACTGCCAGTCCTGCGCGGGCGGGAGGCCCTCGCTCTTCTTGCTCGAGCATCCCGCGGCCGAAATGACGGACGCTGCGGCGGCAGTGACCACGAGCGCGACGAGTCCACGACGAAGCATGGCGAGAATCTAACCCGAACCTGCGCCGAGGCCAGGCCAGAGCAGGCCAGAGCAGACTAGAGCCAGCGCGACGTCGTGGTCACGCTGGCCAGCGACTGTCCCGCCGGCAGCGACTCGCCCATCCACGCCTGGTACCGCGCCGATTGCGCCGCCGAAGGTTCGGCCACCGCGACCACTTCATACCGGGTGGGAGGCGCGGCCCCGACCGTGACCTTCAGGAACGTCAGCCGGTGCCGGCGGAAGACGCCGACCTCGAGGGTGTCCTCGGGCTTGCGCGCGGCGATGGCGGCACGCGCCTCGCCCTCGTTGGCGACCCGCAGGCGATCGATGGTGCACAGCTCGTCACCCGGCGAGAGCCCGGCCAGCGCCGCCGGCGACCCGTCGAGCACGCCGGTCACGCGCACGCCCGCGGTGGTGAGCCCGAGCCACACCGCCGAGGCGCCGTCGGCGATCTGCGCCGGGTCGTGCGACGCGCGCAGCTCGAGGCCGTGCGCGAGGAGCTCGTCGGCGAGCCCGGGATCCTCGGTGCCGCGCACGCAGCGCGCGAACCAGTCGCCGAGATCGAGCCCGGCGGCCTCGTCGAACAGGGGCCCGACCTCCTCTGGGTGCGGCGTCCCGACCTTGCCGTGGCGCTGCCACAGCGCGCGCAGGATGTCGTCGAGCGAACGCGCGCCCTCGGTGCGGCGCCGGATCTCGAGATCGAGCGCGAGCGTGCACAGCCCGCCCTTCAGGTAGTAGCTCACCGTCGTGTTGAGGTTCGACTCGTCGGGCTTGTACAGCTTGATCCACGCGTCGAACGAGCTCTCCTCGAGGCTCTGACGCGCGCGCCCCGGCACCGCCATGAGCCGCGACCAGTCGTCGAGGAACTTCTCGGCGAAGCTCTTGGCGGTGATCGTCCCCGAGCTCCGCAGCGCCCAGCGATCGTAGTGGCTGGTGAGCCCCTCCATGACCCAGAGGCAGCGCGTGTACGCCTCGCGCGTGTAGTCGAAATCGAGGAGCGCGGGCGGCGCGATGCGCTTGCCGTTCCACGCGTGGAAGAGCTCGTGCGAGAGCAGCTCGACCAGCCCCTCGTACGACTTGCGCGTGGCGAGGCACTGCGGCGTGTGGAGGTTCGCCGACGACGCGCGGTGCTCGAGGCCGCCGTAGGCCTCGTGCGACAGCATGAGCAGGAACGTGTAGCGCCCGAAAGGCTGATCGGGCGCTCCGCCGCCGGCGCGCGTGGCGTGATCGAGCGCGATCTTGCCGAGGTCGCCGACCAGCTGCTCGACGGTGAACGCGCCGCCGCCGGCGCGCTCGCCCCAGATCGCCAGCTCGAACGGGACGCCCGCCACCTCGAACGTGTGCTCCTCGACCTGGCCGACGTGGATGGGCGCGTCGAAGAACGCGTCGACGTCGGGCGCCGTCAGCAGCCACGCGCCATCGGCCCCCGGCGCCGTCCCGAACGCGCCGCCGTCCATCCCGCAGGCGAGGCGCCAGCCGCGCCCGTCGCGCCCGTCACGCATGTCCGGCGGCCGGACAGACACGCTGACCGGCTGGCGGCGCAGCTCCTCGACATACGCGAACGTGGCCGGGCCGTGGAGGAACACGTGCGTGGGATCGATGTGGTTGGTGCGGACGGTGAGCTCGTTGCCGTAGACGGCGTAGCGCACCGTGAGCTCCTTCGCGCCGGCGGCATCGACCTCCCAGGTCGACTTGTCGACCTTGCGCGCGGTGCGCGGAGCGCCGTCATCGCCGGTGACGCGCAGATCGCGCACGAAGCGCGCGTAGTCGCGGACCAGGTAGCTGCCCGGGCACCATGCCGGCATGGTGAGACGCACCGGCGCCGTCAGGCCCGCGGTCGGGATGCGCACGGTGATCTGGGCGAGGTGCTCGTCGGGCGCGAGCTCGACGGCGTAACGCAGGGCGGCCTCGGTCATCGCGCCAAAATACCTCCGGGCGACCAGCAGCGCTATGCTCCCGGCGTGAATGCCCTGCGCCTCCTGGCGGTGACGTGCGTGCTCGGCGTGACCGCCAGCGCCGTCGCGGCGGCGCCGCCGCCGAAGAAGAAGCCGCGGCGCGCCAAGGGCAAGGTGGTGCGCGTCGAGCGCAACCAGCCGCGCGTCGCGAGCAACGCCAACGTCTGCATGCTGTACGAGGTCGACGTCGGCTACTGCCGCCAGCCGGTCGCGGTCGGCGACGTCGGCATCGTGCTCGACGAGCAGGGCAACTACGGCCGCGCCTCGATCACGTCGGTGAGCCCGGTGGTCGACGCGTGCGGCGTGCCGGTGACGTGGAACATCGAGATCGACACGTCGCAGCTCACGCGCCGCGACTACGCGTACAACGCCGTGCTGCTGTTCGGGCACCGGCTCGCCGACGACGCGCGCCTCCTGCCGCCGCGCGGCGCCGCCCCCGCCGACCGACCCAACGAGCAGATCATGGCCGTCCTCGACGACGACGGTGACAACCAGGGCGACCTGATGGCGACGACCTACGCCTGCGACGAGCCGGGCGTCGGCACGCAGTCGCGGCGCCCGAGCCTGACCTGCTTCGACACGTGGGTCGAGGTCCGGGACGAATGGAGGCACGCCCGTACCGACTCGGTGCCGGTGTGCTACTAGGCGGGATTCCGCATGAGCAGCCGTGATGCCCTCCTTGCCGCCCGCGCCTTCGTCGAAGGCGAGCACGGGACCATTCGCAAGGAGGCGCCGACCCGCATCGCGCTCTGCTATCCGAGCCCGTATCGCGCGGCGACGGCGTCGCTCGGGTATCAGCAGATCTATCGCCTGCTCAACCAGGTCCCCGGACTCGCGGCCGACCGCGCGGTGTTGCCCGACGATGCCGCGGCCGCGCGCGCGGCCGGCTGGCCGCTGCTGACGCTCGAGCGCGAGCGACCCGTCGGTGAGTACCCGCTGCTCGCGTTCTCGGTGGCGTACGAGCTGGAGATCGCCGGGCTCATCGACTGCCTGGCGCTGGCCGGCGTGCCACCGCTCGCCGTCGACCGCGACGACCGTCATCCGCTGGTGATCGCGGGTGGCCCCCTCACGTTCTCGAACCCGGTGCCACTCGGGCCGTACGTCGACGTCATCATCGTCGGCGAGGGCGACGAGCTCGCCGCCGAGGTCGTCACCACCGCCGGCGAGGTGGGCTGGCGGCGCGACGCCCTGATCGCGGCGCTGCGCGATCGCCCGGGCGTCTACCTGCCGTCGGTGCACGGCGACGACGTGCCCAAGGTGGCGCAGGCCCACGACACGCTCCTGCCCGCGCGCTCGATCGTCATCTCGCCGCAGTCCGAGCTCTCGAACATGTTCCTCACCGAGGCGGCGCGCGGCTGCTCGCGCGGCTGCACGTACTGCGTGATGCGGCGCTCGACCAACGGCGGCATGCGCGTCGTGTCGGCCGCCGACGTCCTTGCCGGCATTCCCGCCGAGGCGCGGCGCGTCGGCCTCGTCGGCGCCGCCGTCACCGACCATCCCGAGATCCGCGCCATCGTGCGCGGCGTGGTCGACGGCGAGCGCGAGGTCGGCATCTCCAGCCTGCGCGCCGACAAGCTCGACGACGAGCTGGTCGGCCTGCTCGCGCGCGGCGGCTACCGCACGCTCACCGTCGCCGCCGACGGCGCCAGCGAGCGGATGCGCCGGGTGGTCGAGCGCTCGACGAAGGAGAAGCACCTCCTCGAGAGCGCCGCCCTCGCGCTGCGCCACGGAATGAAGACCACCAAGATCTACATGATGGTCGGCGTCCCGACGGAGACCGACGACGACATCGAGGAGCTGATCCGCTTCACGGGTGAGCTCGTGAAGGTGCACCCGAGGATCGCGTACGGCTGCGCGCCGTTCGTCGCCAAGCGCCACACGCCACTCGACGGCAGCGACTTCGCCGGCATCGACGTCGTCGAGCGCCGCCTCGACCGGCTGCGCAAGGGCCTCGCGCAGTACCGCGGCAAGGCCGAGCTGCGTCCGACCTCCGCGCGCTGGGCGTGGGTCGAATACATGCTCGCGCAGGGCGACCAGCGCGCCGGCCTCGCCGTCCTCGACGCCCACACCGCCGGCGGCTCCTTCGCCGCCTACCGAAAAGCCTTCACCGCGCGCGGGGCCGTACCGACTGGCCCTCGCGCGCGGGTTCCTTCGTCTGCGGAGATCATCGCGCTCCGCAAGCGCCCTCCGGCTAGTAGCTCGCTACCAGGCTGAGGCCCGTGTAGGCGGCGTAGCCGCGCACCATCACGTAGTAGTCACCTGCGGACGTGTTGGTGATGTTGCACGTCTCCGTCGAGCCGTTGAGGTACGGCCGGCAGTTGTACGTCGACGTCGTCGGGCGGCTGCCCAGGCGGGTGTAGAGGTCGGCGTCGCCGTTGGCGCCGGTGATGCTCACCGAGAGCGTGCGGCCGGCCGGCGTCTGGATGCGCCAGTACTGCGCCGAGCTCGCCGCGCCGCTGATGTTGGTGACGGCCGTGCCGTTGGTGAGGTACGGGTCACCGCCACCGCCGCCGTTGGCCGCGTACGTGCCGGTGAGCGTGACGCCCGAGTACGCCGCGTACGCGTGCAGCATGACCCAGTAGGTGCCGGCCTGCGGCGGCGAGAACGTGCACGTCTCCGCGTTGCCGTTCTTGTACGGGCGGCACGCGTAGGCGGCCGTCGTCGGCTTGGTCCCGAACTGCACGTAGAGGTCGGCGTCGCCGGTGCCGCCCGCGATCGTGATGGTCAGCGAGTTCTGGTTGGCGGGCACGTCGATCTTCCAGAACTTCTGGCCGCCCGAGACATCGCTCAGGGCCGAGACCGGCGTACCGCTCACGAGCACACCGTCACCACCGCCCGGCGGCGGCGGCGGCGGCGGCGGCGGGTTGCCACCGTTGCAGTTCGCGGGCGCGGTGCCGACGGCCACGGCCGCCCACGCGCAACCGACCGCGTCCTTGGTCGCCTGGTCGTAGCCGAGCGCAGTGGTCGCCTGCTCCATCGCGGTGCGGACGTTCGCGAACTTCGAGCTCGACGTCAGGTAGTCGGTCTGCGCCTTGTACATGATGCGGATGGCCTTCTCCATGCCGATGCCGGGCACGTTCACCGTCGTGCGGCCGCGCGGGTGCGTGCCGCCCTTGGTCAGGAGGCAGAAGGCCAGGTTGCCGACGCCCGAGCTGTAGTGCACGTCGACGTTGCCGACGCCCGAGGTCCACACGTCCTTCGACGCGCCGTCGGCGGCGGGGTCGCACATGAAGCGCAGCGCCGGCGCCAGCACGTCCTCACCGACGAGCCAGGTGTCGTTGTTGGTCACGACCGTGCCGTTGCGGCCGCCGTTGACCCAGGACTCGACGAACGCGGCGAAGATGTCCGACAGCGCCTCGTTCATGCCGCCCGACTCACCGCTGTAGACCAGGCCCGACTCGTACTCGGTCACGCCGTGGGTGAGCTCGTGCGCGGTGACGTCGAGCGAGCGCGCCAGCGGCCCGCAGCCCTGCGAGGCCGAGCCGTCGCCGTACACCATCTGCGAGCCGTTCCAGTACGCGTTGCAGTAGTTGCTCGAGTAGTGAACCGTGCTGTTCAGCCCGCCGCCCGTGTTGTTGTACGAGTCGCGGTTGAAGAAGTTCTTGTACGCGTCGTACGAGTCGCCGGTGTTGTCGTACGCGGCGTTGACGTCGACGTCGCTGACCGCGGCCTGACCCTCGGTGCGCTTGATGGTGCCCGGGATGCTGGTGCCGTTGTTGGCGCTGTAGACCTTGCGGTTCCGCGCGTGGTGGATCTGCGGGTGCACCGCCACGATGGCGCCGGTGTCGACGTCGACGAACACCTTGTCGCGCACCGGGTCCTGACCGCGCATGCCCTCGACCACGGTCTCGTACGCCTGGTAGCGCGCGCCGTCCTCGGTCTGGAGGTAGACGGTGCGCGTCGCGCTCTGCGTCATGCCGGTCCAGCGCGCGTCGGCGCCGATCTTGCCGGCCGCCGCCGTCATGCCGATCGGCGAATGTCCGAGGTTGTCAGGGACGTCGCCGCGCGCCGTGCCGTTGATCCCGGAGATGGCGCCCTTCTCGTCGAGGTGGACGATCAGGTCGGCGCCGACGATCTCCATCCCGTTGAAGGTCTGGCGGTAGCGGAAGTGGCGCCCACCGCTCTCGTCCGTGCGCGCCCGCTGGAACGCGAGGTTGTCGGGCGTGAGGCGGAACGGCGCGACGATCGTCTTGAGAGACGGCCGCAGCGCGAGCTCGGCCGCCACCGCATCTGCGGGGAGCGTGCCTACCTGCGCCAGCTCGCCGACGATGAACGTCGGGACGCCGTCGTCGGTGAACGCGATGACCTTCGCCTCCGGAAGCGCGGCCAGCGCCTCGGCGATGTCATCGGGCACGCTCGACGGCGTGCCGGTCGTGGTGTCTTCCACGACGGTGGTGCAGGCCAGAAGTGAGCTCGCGAGCGTGGCTAGCGCCGCGAGAGAGGCATTGCGGACCGACGTCTTCATGCGGGCTGCTTTCAGCACGCGAAGTGCCAACGCCGCGTGAACGTTCGATCGGGGTGCGCTGACAGATGTCAGCGCACGCGCGTCGCTACCCGTCGTTGTGAAGCGTCGAGTCCGCACGCGAACCGTGGTTCTCGGCGGATTCCGTGCGTGTCAGCGACCCTTCGCGATCCGATCGCGAGCCGCCCCACAATTCGAGTCGTGCGATGTGGGAGCCCTGTTCCGCTTCCGATCACGCGGCGGTCAGGCGCCAGTCAGCGGGTGTCAATCTGCCTGAGATCTGCGCAACGCGCGGAAGGCGATTCTGCTTAAGACTTGCGCCATCACGTCACGTTCTCCTCGGAGATCACGGGGAGACCTGCCCCGGCGATGACGTACGGGCGGGCGCGTTCATATCCCACCTCGTCGCCGGGCCTCCTCCACGACGGTGGGTGTAAGGCGACCATGGTGCTCACCGCCGTCGACGATCATAGGATCCGGACATGGACCTGACGCGAATGCTCGATCGGTGCGTGCGCGATCAATGGCACGTCGACGACCTCGACTGGAGCCAGGTGCCGGCGCCGATGGTGCGGGACAAGGAAGAGGCGGTGGTCCAGTACTTCACCGACATGGCCGGCATCGAGCGGCTCGCCGGCGCGCTGTTCGCAGCGCAGGCTCGGAAAGCCACCGATCCGACGCTGCGCGCCATCTTCGAGTCGTTCGTGATCGACGAGGAGCGTCACGCCGCCGTGGCCGAGCGCCTCGCCCGCTACTACGACGTCCACCGATGGCGCGCGTACGCGATGTCGCCCTCGCTGGTCGCGTTCCGGCCGCACTTCCTGCGCGTCATCGAGCTGGCGCCGCCCGAGATCGCCAACGCGTACATCACCGCCGGCGAGCTGATGCTGGACGTGGCGCTCCTGCGCTCGCTCGACGACTACGTGAACGATCAGATGAGCCATCAGGCGATGCACCTCATCAATCGTGACGAGTCCCGTCACATCGCGATCGACTTCCACATGACCGAGGTCTACGCGTCGGACGAGTTCCTGGCCGAGGCGCGCAAGCGGCCGGCCCCGGCCTTGCGGCGGCGCGCGGAGGGCGCGTCCGCGCTGGTGCAGATGCTCTGGCACGCGCAGCCGTTCTTGAAGGCGGTGTTCCTCGAGCCCATCGATCGCACCGACCCGAGCGGCCGGCGCCTGCGCGAGGCCGTGAAGCGGATGCAGCTCATCGCGCGCAAGCCGACGGTCGCGCGCCTGCCCTTCACGCGCTTCATGATCGTGATGCAGGACCTCTTCAACCACCGCGTGATCGGGCCGCTCATGGGCGGCGTGATCCTGCGCGTGCTCGGCGGCGAGCCGCGCGTCGCGACCCGGATGTTCACGGACGAGGACCTGGCCCGGGCCAACGCGATGTCGTTCGAGGAGCTGGCCGAGGACGCCGTGGCCGCCAAGTACAACTGATACAGTCACCCGATGCCGGTCACGCGCCTGGTCGCGCGCCCCGACGACAGCCAGCTCGCGTACAGCCACGGGGGACGGCTGGGGTTGCTCGACGCCGCGATGCACGAGCTGGCCGCGGTCGACGTCGCGCACGACCCGCGCTGGGTCGGCTTCGTCGGCGCGCAGCTCGTGACGCTCGACGGTGACGCGCTGGTCGCGTACGACCTGCCCTCGATGGCGGAGGCGACCCGCTGCGCCGTGCCGGCCGGCTCGAACGTCCGCGCCGTGATCGGCGAGCGCGCGGTGCTCGACAGCGGCGGCGGCACCGGCCTCGACGCGACCGTCGCGCGCTTCCTCGGGAAGAAGATCGATCTCTCGTCGTTCACGATGAAGGTGCCACCGCTGCACTTCCTCGCGCAGGACGAGCACCACGTGCTGATCGTGCACGCGCAGACCACCGAGCTGGTCGACACCGTGTCGAAGCGCGTGCAGGCCGTCGTGGCGCTGCCGCTGCCGCCGGCGCCGCGCGAGGTCGGCGTCACGCACCAGCTGCGCTACGTGTGGACGTTCCGGCCGGGCCGGCCGGAGCTGATCGTCGTGCGCCTGAGCGACGGCCGGCCGTTCCAGCAGGTGCTCGACGCTCCGATCGTGAGCGTCTTCTCGAGCGTGAGCGGGCCCTGGGTGGTCGCGAGCACGGAGGCGGGACCACGGCGCGTGCACGTGCAGACGCTGGCCATGCACGCGGTCGAGGCCGACGTGCGGAAGGCCGCGTGCGTGACCGGTGGGAGCGAGCCGAGCCTCTACTGGCTCGACGCGACGCTGCGGTTGCAGCGGACGAGCCTGAGCGGGCAAGCCGTGGTCGCGAGCGGGACCGGCCGGGTCCAGGGCGGGCTGCGCATGGAGATCGAGCCGGTTGGCACGGTCGGCGGCCCGAAGCCGGTTCCGACGCCGACCGCGCCTTCGCCCTCGCCCTCGCCCGCACCCGCTCCGTCGCCCGCGACCGCGACCCCGTCGTCGGCACCGGCACCGGCGCCGCTGGCGGGAAAGCCGAGCTGGCGCTTGATCGTCGCCGAATGGGCGAAGCAAGTGATGAGCGGCAAGGACGTCGCGATGCCGGCGCTCGAGAAGGACGTCGCGGACCTGGCGCGACGCGCGGCGCTGACGTCCGACGGCGCGCGCCTCGCCATGCTGCTCTACGGCGCCTGGGTCGCGGGGGAGCCGCGCGTCTCGCTCGCGGTCGCGGCGCGAACCGTCGCGTGGGACGAGGTCGCCGGCAGCGGGAGCCTGCCGCGCGCGCGGTTGAGCGAGGTGATCGACGGCAAGGTGAAGCTCAGGAGCGTCGTCGCGCGCTACCTCGATGGCGCGAGCGTCGAGCGAGTCGTCGTGGTCGGCGACAAGCCGCGGCCCGACGTCGCCGCGGGACGACAGCTCGCGCGCGTGTCGGCAGACCTTCCCGTGATGGCGAGCGCGAAGGGCCTCGCCGAACGCATGGGCGCGGCGGCGATCATCGATGACGTGCGTGGGGCCGAGCTCGCCGATGCGATCGACGAGGCGTGGCTGCGCGGGTTGCCCGTGATCGCGGTGCCGGGAATAGAGCTCGACGCCGGACGGTTGTCGGCTGTGCCGCTCCGGGGAGATCACGCGCTCGTGATCGCGTGGCCCGACGACGCGCCACCGGTCGCGCTCGAAGAGCTGCCGCGCATCGAGGCGTGACTTTCGGCGGCGGCTCGTGCTTTCGTCCGCGCATGAGCACGATTCGACGCGGCGCTGCCGCACTCGCTCTTCTCCTCGCAGTCTCCTCGTCGGCGGTTGCGCAACCCGCGGGCAAGCCCAAGCCGCCACCGAAGGCGAAGCCGGCCAAGGCCGACATCGCGTTCGACGAGTTCAAGCTCGCCAACGGCCTGCGCGTGATCGTTCACACCGATCGCAAGGCGCCGATCGTGTCGGTCAACATCTGGTACCACGTGGGTAGCAAGGACGAGCCGCTCGGCCGCAGCGGCTTCGCGCACCTCTTCGAGCACCTGATGTTCCAGGGCTCGGAGAACCACAAGCACGAGTTCTTCGAGCCGTTCGAGATGGTGGGCGCGACCGATCAGAACGGCACCACCAACTCGGATCGCACCAACTACTTCCAGAACGTCCCGACCACGGCGCTCGACATGGCGCTGTGGATGGAGTCGGACCGCATGGGCCACCTGCTCGGCGTCGTCGATCAGGCGATGCTCGACGAGCAACGCGGCGTGGTGCAGAACGAGAAGCGCCAGGGCGAGAACCAGCCCTATGGCAAGGCGTGGGAGCGGCTGTTCGCGGCGTCGTATCCCGCCGCGCACCCGTACAACCACACCACGATCGGCTCGATGAACGATCTCAACGCGGCCTCGCTCGAGGACGTGAAGAACTGGTTCCGCAGCTGGTACGGCCCCAACAACGCCGTGCTCGTGCTGGCCGGTGACATCGATCTCGCGACCGCGAAGGCCAAGGCCACGCGTTACTTCGGCGACATCCCGGCGACGGCCACCGCGCCGAAGATGAAGCCGAACATCGCGGCGCGCAGCAAGACCACGCGCGAGGAGCTGAACGATCGCGTCCCGCAGGCGCGCATCTACCGCGCGTGGAACGTGCCGCAGGTCGGTTCGGTCGAGAACACCCGGATCGGGCTGTTCGCCCACGTCCTCGGCGGCGCGCGCAGCTCGCGCCTCGACAAGCGGCTCGTGTACCAGGACAAGCTGGTCGACAGCGTCAGCACGTTCGTGTGGAGCTCGGAGCTCGGCGGCATGCTCGTCATCACCGCCGACGTGAAGCCCGGCGTCGAGGTCGCGACCGTCGAGAAGGCGATCGACGAGGAGCTGAAGAAGCTGCTCGCGGAGGGTCCCGGCGCGGCGGAGCTCAAGCGCTCGCAGACCGTGATGCGCGCCGGCTTCATCCGGGGCATCGAGCGCATCGGCGGCTTCGGCGGCAAGGGCGACATCCTCGCCGGATGCGCCACGCTGGTCGGCAAGGCCGACTGCTTCCGCGCCACGCTCGCCACGTACGAGAAGTCGACCCCGGCGCAGGTGAAGGCGGTGGGCAAGAAGTGGCTCGCGAAGGGCGACCACGTGCTCGTCATCAATCCCGGCGAGCGCACGCCGTCCACCGAGCCGCCGGCGCTGGCCGATCTACCGCCGACCAAGGTCGCGCCGCCCGACAAGCGCCTCAAGACCGTGGCGAGCGACGTCGATCGCTCGAAGGGCGTGCCGGTGCCCGACAGCTTCCCGACGCTGTCGTTTCCGGCGCTCCAGCGCGCGAAGCTGTCCAACGGCCTCAAGGTCGTGCTCGTCGAGCGCCCCGGCCTGCCGCTCGTGAACCTGAACCTGATGTTCGAGGGCGCGGGCTTCGCCTCGGATCCCGCGAAGAAGCAGGGCCTGGCCAGCTTCACGATGAACATGCTCGACGAGGGCGCGGGCGAGCTCGACGCGATCGCGCTCGGCGATCGGCTGGAGGAGCTCGGCGCCAACCTCTCGACCGGCGCGCAGCTCGACGGCGCGAGCATCTTCCTGTCGGCGCTCACCGAGAACCTCGACCCGTCGCTCGCGGTGATGACCGACGTGCTCGTGCGGCCGCGCCTCGACGAGAAGGAGCTCGAGCGCGTGCGCGCGCAGTGGCTCGCCGGCATCAAGCAGGAGAAGGCGCGCCCCAACAGCCTGGCCCGCCGCCTCCTCAACCCGCTGCTCTACGGCGCCGGGCATCCGTACGCGGCGCCGTCGTCGGGCACCGGCGACGAGACGTCGATCGCGGCGCTCACCCGCGCCGAGCTGGACGCGTGGGTGAAGGCGCGGCTGCGTCCCGACACGGCGACGCTGGTCGTCGTCGGTGACACGACCCTCGCCGCGCTGACGCCCAGGCTCGAGGCCGCGTTCGCGGCGTGGAAGGTCCCGGCCGGCGCCGCACCGCCCGCGATCGCGAGCGTGAAGCTCCCCAAGAAGCCGCGGGTCTTCCTCGTCGATCAGCCGGGCGCGATCCAGGCCAACATCGTGGTCGCGCAGGTGGTGCCGTCGGGCAAGGACGCCGCGGCCACCGACGTCGAGATCGCGAACTCCGTCCTCGGCGGCGAGTTCAGCTCGCGCCTCAACATGAACCTGCGCGAGGACAAGCACTGGGCGTACGGCGCCTACTCGGGCGTCGGCCAGTCGCTCGGCCAGCGCGCGTGGACCGCGGGGGCGTCGGTCCAGATCGACAAGACCGTCGAGTCGATCAAGGAGATGCAGCGCGAGATCACCTCGTACGCGCAGGGCAACAAGCCGGCCACCGCCGCGGAGCTGACGAAGACCCAGGCCACCGAGAACCGCAGCCTGCCCGGCTCGTTCGAGACCAGCTACGCCGTGCTCGCGACCGTCACCGACATGGTGGCGATGGGCCGCCCCGACGACTGGCCCGTCGAGCGCGCGAAGAAGGTCCAGGACATGACGCTCGCCAAGGTGAACGTGGCCGCCAAGACCATCCGTCCCGAGGCGCTCACCTGGGTGATCGTCGGCGATCTGTCGAAGATCGAGAAGGGCGTCCGCGGGCTCAACCTAGGAGACGTGAAGGTCCTCGACGCGGACGGCAAGACCGTCCGCTGAGGTCACCAGCGCCGCCGGCGCGGCCGACGTCGCGGTCGCGCTGACGCCCACGAGGCCGAGGCGCGCCAGGCGCGCGTGTGGCGCGCGCGGATCCTCGTCGCCGTGGACGCCGAGGGCCTTGGCGACCTCGATGGGGCGCGCCGAGCCGGCGGCGGAGACGCGGACGCGCACGCGCACGAGCGCGGTGTCGTCCCAGCCGAGCGCCGTGGTCAGGCGCTCGGCGGCGGCGCCGTCGATCACGCTCGCGTCCTCGACGAGGGCGCGCACGTCGATGGTCTTCTCGTCGCGCGCGACCGGCGCCTCGGTACGCGCCAGGAACGCGGCCACGATGCGGCCGACGCGCGCGCCGTCGTGGCGCATCCCGTCGGGCGCGGGCTGGACCAGCAGGTCGTACGCCGTGACGAGCTTGCCGAGGCCCGGCGTACCGGGCGCGACGATCTCGCCGCTGCGGATCGCGAGCCCCTCGGGACACACGGCGTTCAACCGCTCGACCACCTCGGCCGCCGTCATCGCGACGCCGCCGACGTGCTCGAAGTCGATGTCGATCACCTCGGAGAAGCTCGGCACGCCCAGCGACAGCGCCGGCCCGAACGTCATGCGCGGCTTGGGCGAGAAGCCGCGCGACAGGCACAGCGGCAGGTGCGCGCGACGGACGCTGCGCGCGAGCAGGCGCCCGACGTCCAGGTGGCCGAGGAACTGCGTGCGCCCCAGCTTGGTGTAGTGGAGGCGATACGTCGCGTACGGGGCGTCGCTGCCGTGGTGACCGGCGACGCGAACACGCTCGGCGCGCCGCGCGTCGCGACCCTTGGGCGCCTTCGCCGATCCGTCGTCGGCGTCCTCGGCGACCGCCGGTCGCACGCGTCGCGTCTCGGCCCCGAGCGTGCGCAGCGCGACCAGGCGATCGTCGCGCATCTTGGTCAGGTCACACGCGACGCCGCAGTCGTAGCAGACCAGGCGCCGCTGATCGGGCTGTGCATCGGCGAGGTTGGTGTGGTGCACCAGCATGCCGGCGACCTTGCCGCACGGCGGCGAAGAGCGGCTCTTCACCGCCTTCCTGTACTCCTGGAGCAGGAAACCGTCCTCGAGCCCGACGTCGATGTGGTCCCACGGCAGGCGCGCCGTCACCGGACGGGTGCCGAGGTACGCCCCCACGTCGACGCCGTGATCGGCGAACACGCCGGCCCAGCGATCCTCGTCGAACGCCTCCTCCCAGCCGTCGAAGCGCGCGCCGCGGCGCCACACCTCCTCGATCACCGGCGCCAGCCGGCGGTCGCCGCGCGCCATCACACCCTCGACCCAGGAGATGCCGCTGTCGTGATACTTGAGCCGCAGGTTGCGCTCGCGCACCGTCGCGCGGAGCAGGCCCTGCTTGCGCTGGATCTCGCCGATCGCGTCCTGCGCCGCCCACTGCAGCGGCGTGTGCGGCTTGGGCACGTGCGACGAGACGCTGACCGTCACCTCGGCCTGCCCGCCCAGCGCCTTGCGGCCGACCGCGAGCATCCGCTGCCCGGTCTCGACGATGCCGCGCACGTCCTCGTCCTCCTCGGTGGGGAGGCCGATCATGAAGTAGAGCTTCACGCGGTGCCAGCCGCGCTCGAACACCTTGCGCGAGCTGTCCTCGATGTGCGCTTCGGTGATGTTCTTGTTCACCACGTCGCGCATGCGCTGCGTGCCCGCCTCGGGCGCGAACGTGAGGCCGCTGATGCGCGTCTCGGCCAGCTCGTCGAGGATCTCGTCAGGCAGGCCGTATGCGCGCAGGCTCGCCACCGACATCGATACGCCGCGCCGCTTGAGCTCGGCGGCGAGCTGCGTGACCAGCGGCGAGATGCTCGAGAAGTCGGCCGTCGACAGGCAGGTCAGGCCGGTCTCCTCGTAGCCCGCCTTCTCGACGCCGCCGAGCACGCTGGCCACGATGCTCTCGGGGCTGCGCTCGCGCACCGGGCGGTAGATCATGCCGGCCTGGCAGAAGCGGCAGCCTTCGGTGCAGCCGCGCGCGATCTCGACCGACGCGCGCTCGAACACGGCCTCGGCGTACGGCACCGGCGAATCGGTCGGGAACGGATACGCGTCGAGGTTGGCCACCATCGCGCGGCGCACGCGTCGCGGCACGCGCGGATCGCGCGGCTCTCCGACCACGACCATGCCGGTCGCCTCGTCGACGATGGTGTCGTAGAGGGCGGGCACGTAGAGCGGAAACGCAGCGGCCAGCTCGGCGAGCGCGTCGAGCCGCGTGCGTTCCCCGCGCGCGATCGCGCGGCGCAGCTCGGCCCACGCGAGCACGAGCTGCGGCAGCTCCTCCTCGCCCTCGCCGATGAACGCGGCGTCGAGGAACGGCGTCATCGGCTCGATGTGCGACGCGACCGGTCCACCGGCGAGCACGAGCGGCGCGTCGGGCGCGCGGTCCGCGGCGTGGAGCGGCACGCCGCCGAGGTCGAGCATGGTCAGCGCGTTCGTGTACGTGAGCTCGTACTGGAACGAGAGGCCGATGACGTCGAACGCCGTGAGCAGCGACTGCGACTCGAGCGACACCAGCGGCAGCCCGCGCGCGCGCAGCTCCGCCTCCATGTCCAGCCACGGCGTGAACGCGCGCTCGCACGCGATGCGCGCGTGCTTGTTCAGGAGGCTGTAGAGGATCTTGGTCCCGAGATGGGACATCCCGATGTCGTAGACATCCGGGAACGCGAGCACGACGCGCGCATCGACGGTCGCCGGGTCCTTCTGGACGGACTGGTACTCGCCCCCGAGGTAGCGGGCGGGCTTGGTGACGCGGTCGACGAAGTCGGCGTAGATGTGGCGCATGGCGGGAGCCGGGGCCGGCAACCCCTTCCTGTAGCCCATCGCGCGCCGCGGCGCTAGGCTCGGCCCATGACGCGGTTCGGCCGGCTTGCCATTCCCTTCGCCCTCGCCCTCGCCCCGGTCGCCTGCAAGAAGGAGCCGCCCCCGGTGGTCTACGGCCCGACCGCCGCCGCCGAGGACCCGGCCAACCTGCCTGCGGCCGGCGAGGCGCCGCCTCCCGTCGACGTAGGCGGTAAGCTGGCCGCCATGTGGAACACCCCGCTGCACACCCTCCAGGGCAAGCCCACCACCCTCGCCGCCTTCAAGGGCAAGGCGCTGCTCGTCGTGAACGTCGCGAGCAAGTGCGGGCTGACGCCGCAGTACACGGCGCTCGAGGCGCTCCAGAAGAAGTACGAGTCGAAGGGCTTCACCGTCGTCGGCTTCCCGTGCAACCAGTTCGGCGGCCAGGAGCCGGGCTCGGCCGAGGAGATCCAGGAGTTCTGCTCGGCCTCGTACGGCGTGACCTTCCCGATGATGGAGAAGGTCGAGGTGAACGGCACCGGCCGTCACGAGGTCTACAAGGAGCTGACGCAGATCGCGGACGCCGCCGCATACACCGGCGACATCCGGTGGAACTTCGAGAAATTCGTCATCGGCGCCGACGGCGAGACGGTCACGCGCTTCTCGCCCAAGGTCACACCCGACGATCCGTCGGTGATCGCGGCGATCGAGGCTGCGCTGCCGAAGTGATCGCGTGAACGGCGGTGGCCGTCAGGGAGGTTTCGGGTCCCGCCGGCGTATCATGGCGGTCGTATGCGTGACTTCCTCGGCTGGAGCGGGCCCGGCGATGATCTGGAGCCCGCGCTCTCCGACCGCCCGTCGGCCGGCAAGGTCTCGCTGACCAGCCGGCTGTCGTCGCGCGCGGCGAGCACGCACGACGTCGATCCGCACCCGCTCGCCGCGCCGATGTTCGTTCCGGCGGCGAGCGGCGGGCACCACGAGGATCCCTTCGCGGCGCACGAGATCGGCATCGGACAGGTCGCGGCCTCGGCGCGTCCGCGGGCGCATGGCGCCGACGCCGGTCATGGCCACGGCGGCGACGCGGGGCACGCAGCACCGGCGACGGCGACGGCGGATCAGATCACGGTTCGAACGGCTGCAGCCGCGATCGGCGGCGGCGGCCGCGCGCGCACCACGGTCGGTGTCGGCGAGCACGTGACGTTCACGGCGCCGGGCCGCGCGTCGGGCGCGTGGACCGCGAGCGGCGGCCTGTTCGTGCCGACCACGGGGAGCACGTTCGCGTGGATCGCGCCGTTCACCGCGCAGCCGGTGACGATCACGTTCAGCGGCACGCCGGCCGCGACGCTCACCATGAACGTGATCGCGCCCGACGACGTCGAGTTCGGGATGCTCTACGACAACGCCTCGAGGTATCCGGCGGGCACGGCCGGCGCGGGCATGGCGTTGCAGGTCCAGCTCAAGCCGTACACGGTGTCGTTCGGCGGAACCTTCTTCCGCGAGAGCGGCGACGGTGGCGCGGCCGCGGCACAGGCCGTCCAGGGATACTACACGCGGTTCTCGGCGTCGCAGCTCCGCCATGCGCCGACCGCGCGCTGGCAGGACGTCACCGACAGCAACTTCACCAACACGCAGGCCGATCAGGGCGACACGGCCGGCACCGTGCCCAACACGCTGCCGGGTCCGTGGGCGCCCGGCGGCAGCTACCACTGGGACATCCCGTACATGTACCGGACCCAGGACGAGAGCGGCGACGGCCGGCGGTTCGCGACGGTGCGGCAGACGTTCCGGATCGCGGCCGACGGCACGGTGACGGTGACCAAGGGCACCGAGTCCGTGACCCGCGCCCCCGGTGGCGCTGCAGCCGCGCCGACGCCAGCGGTCACTCCGGCGGCGACGCCGGCGGTCACGCCGACCACGCCCTAGGTCACGCGATGATCGCGAACAGCTGCTGGTTGAGCGCGACCAGCACGTCGTTCTGCCAGAGCTCGCGGAGCTCGACCGAGAAGCCGTCGGCGGCGCCGTCGACGCGCGCGCGGTACGCGAACGGCGCGGC